>NZ_JBHSFH010000005.1:340232-663431 GCF_042653885.1 Streptomyces ovatisporus | reverse complement strand
ACTATCATTGGAGAAAGCCCCGTTGACGGGATACCACGTCAACGGGGCTTTTCTCATGCCCGCTGACGGAACGTCAGGACTGAGCATGCATGGGTGCGCGCGCAGGGGGCACCCGAGGAGTCTGGGAGTGCACAAGGCGGGGTCGGCACCAGGGTGCCGGCCCCGCTGCTTCGTACCTCAAGTCCAGCGCAAGCCGCTGTAGCGGCAAGGACGCGTACGGCAGTATCTGGTCATGGCCTACACGATTCGGGCGGTACGGAGCGAGGACTGGGAGAGGCTGCGTGACCTGCGGCTGGCCGCTCTTGCCGACCCGGTGGCGTCCGTGGCTTTCAACGAGACGTACGAGAAGGCAGCAGCACAGAGCAACGAGTTCTGGCAGCGTCGCGCCGAGCAAGGTTCGCGGGGACTGTTGGCGGAGACCTTCATCGGTGAGGACGGCGCGGACGGCGGGCGCTGGGCAGGAAGCGTCACCGTCCTGGACGAGGGCGACAGCGCTCACATCGTGGGCGTCTATCTGCGGCCTGACCATCGAGGGACCGGTCTTGCGGAGTTGCTCTTCAGCGCCGCGGAGAAGTGGGCTCTCGAACGGCCCTTCGTGACACGCATGGTGCTGCACGTTCATGAGCACAACCCTCGGGCGGAGGCCTTCTACCGACGGGTGGGGTACCGGCGTACCGGTGCGTTCGTGAACGATCCGAAGGCGACCGAATTCCGTGAGTACGAGATGGTCCGCAGGCTTCCGGAAAGGTGAATGGTGCGGACGGGGCGGGAGGCGGGCCGGTCAGCCGGATGGCTGAGGGCGTCCGCCGGGCAGTGGCAGGCCTGCGCCGTCCAGGGGAAGTTCGAAGACGGTGGTGAGTGGTGGGTCGAGCCGGCCGGGGGATGACCGTACGGCCATGCGGCGGCCGTGCTCGACCACGCTCTGGGTGAGGGCGTTGAGGAGCGGCATCAACTCCGGGTCGTCGCCCACTACATAGAGCGTGCCCGTTTCGTCGATGAACGATTCCAACGCGAGGCGATCGGCGCGGGCCGCTGTGCACGCGTTGCGGACATGGAGCTGGGAGAGCGGTGCCAGCGCGCGGCGGATGAGTTCCGTGGCCTCCCTACGGCGTTCGGGATGGCCGGTGAGAGTGGCTTCCAATTCGCCGGCGGATCCGGCGGCAGCCTTCGGGTGGGTGCGGAGTGTGTGCACGGGGTCGGTGGGTGCGGTCTTCGCCAGGGCCCAGCGGTGCACTTCGCGGAACGGACGGTCGTCGAGAGCCGCGGCATGCAGCCAGCAGCGGAGCAGTGTCTCGGCTGCCGCGTGCACCTCGGCGTCGATGGGCCGAGGGGAGCGCAGCGGGGCGAGGAGGGCTGTCGCCCGGGCTGCCGCAGCGTCCTTGTCGGCGCAGCCGTGGTGTGGGGACCAGCGGAGCCGGTCCGGGGTGTCGCACAACTGGCCCGGGTCGAAGAGGTGGACGGGGCCGAGTTTCGCGCGGGCGTCCTTCGTGGCTGCCCACAGGACCGGGTCGGTGGTGGCTACGAGCGCAGCGCCGGGTGCGTCGACGATGCGGCTGTGCGGGTCGGTGCCGGCGCCGGCTGTGTTCGGTTCGGCGTTCAGGAGCGCAGGAGGACCCTCGGGGGCCGAAGCGAGGCTCGCGGGTGGGGCGTGTGGCTGCGGTTGCGTGACCGAGTGGCCGGTTCGTGGTTCAGCAGCTGGTCCGGGGTCTGTCGCGTCGGGGGGGAGCTGTGCTGGAGTGTGGCCGGGCGGCTTGCTCAAGTCCGGCGTGGCGGTGGTGACTTCGGTCGGGCCGCCGGCCTGCGGCTGTTGCGGCTTGTCGTCTGTCGGCGCGGCCGAGCGGTGGTAACGGCGGGCGGCGCGCACGGCGCGGGCGCGGGTGACCGTGCCGACGGTGAAGACCGTGAGGACGAGGGCGACCATCAGCTGTCCGATGAAGACCCCCCAGAAGAGCCCGTGGCCGGGCAGCTGTGAAGCGTTCACGTGGGGCCAGGCGCCTGCCAGATCCTGCGGTGCCGCTGCGAGGTCCCTTATGGCCATGGGCGTGCGGACGAAGGTCACCCCTTGCGGCCACGACCCGTGGGCGAGCATCCCGGCGAGGCCGGTGGCCGTCCATACGAGGACGGTGACAGCGAGCAGCAGTGCCAGCACGCCCACCAGCAGGCCGTCCGGGATGCCTCCGCCGGAGCCGGAGCCGGAGCCGGATCCGGGACCGGGAACACCCCGGGAACGGCGCACGGGCGACGGGTGGCCGTCGTGGGGACGGCCGTGGTCGGGTCCGTATTCCTGCGGCATCGCTAGGCGACGGTGGAGTTGGAGGACGTCTTCGCCTGCTCGATGGCGAGGGCGCGGGCTTCGGCTTCGGCCTCCAGGTCCGCTTCGAGCGAGGCGTCGAAGTCGTCCGGCGCCGACGAAGTCTCCGTCATGGCGCGGTCGGTGAAGACGAGAGGACGTTCGGCTTCGGTGACGAGGTGTTTGACGACCTGGACGTTGCCGTTGACGTCCCACACCGCGATGCCGGGCGAAAGGGTGGGGATGATCTCGACGGCCCAGCGTGGCAGGCCGAGAACCTTGCCGGTCGCCCGTGCCTCGTCGGCCTTCTGGGCGTAGATGGTGCGGGTCGAGGCCATCTTGAGGATGGCGGCGGCCTCCCGGGCCGCGGCGCCGTCGACGACGTCGGAGAGGTGGTGCACGACGGCCACGAAGGACAGCCCGAGCCGGCGGCCGAACTTCAGCAGCCGCTGGAAGAGTTGGGCGACGAACGGGCTGTTGATGATGTGCCAGGCCTCTTCGACGAGGAAGATGCGCTTCTTGCGGTCGGGCCTGATCCAGGTGTGTTCCAGCCAGACGCCGACGATCGCCATGAGGATGGGCATGGCGATCGAGTTGCGGTCGATGTGGGAGAGGTCGAAGACGATGAGGGGGGCGTCGAGGTCGATGCCCACGGTCGTCGGGCCGTCGAACATGCCGCGCAGGTCGCCGTCGACGAGACGGTCCAGCACGAGGGCGACGTCGAGGCCCCAGGCGCGTACGTCGTCGAGGGCGACGTTCATCGCTTCGGCGGACTCGGGCCGGGGGTGGCGGAGGCGTTCGACGATGTCGGTGAGGACGGGCTGCCGGTCGGCTATCGTCGCGGTCACGTGGGTGTGGGCGACCTTCAGGGCGAAGCCCGACCGTTCGTCCAGGCCGTGTCCCAGGGCCACTTCGATGATGGTGCGCAGCAGCGCGAGCTGGCCCGTGGTGGTGATGGACGGGTCGAGCGGGTTGAGACGGATGCCCTGGTCGAGCGCCGCCGCCGGGTCGAGGCGGATGGGGGTGATGCCCATCTCCTCGGCGATGAGGTTCCATTCGCCGACTCCGTCCTCGCCCTGCGCGTCGAGGACGACGACCTGGCGGTCGCGGAAGCGGAGTTGGCGCAGTACGTACGTCTTCTCCAGCGCCGACTTGCCGTTGCCGGATTCGCCGAGCACCAGCCAGTGCGGGGCGGGGAGTTGCTGGCCGTAGAGCTGGAACGGGTCGTAGATGTAGCCCTTGCCGCTGTAGACCTCACGGCCGATGATGACGCCCGAGTCGCCGAGGCCGGGGGCGGCGGTGGGCAGGTACACGGCCTGCGCCTGGCCGGTGGAGGTACGCACGGGCAGCCGGGTCGTCTCCGTCTTGCCGAAGAGGAAGCTGGTGAAGGCGTCGGTGATTGCGGTCAGCGGATCGAGCGCGGCCATCGGTATTCCTTCAGCCCCTTCGGTGGGAGGTGCTGCCGCGGAGGAAGCCGGTCGCGCCGGCCCGGCGGGCGGCCCGCGGGTGCGGGCGATCGCCGTGCGTGCAGCAGCCGTTGGTCATGCCGTCGGTCAGGCTGTCGGTCATCGTGCGCGTCCTCCTCAGCGGCGGATGCCGGTCGCGAACGGCAGCGTGTTGACGAACGCCCGGTGATGCTCCCTGTCGCACCACTCCAGCTTCAAGTAGCTCTTTCCGGCCGAGGCGCGGATCGTGCGCTTGTCACGGGCGAGGGCTTCGGCGGAGCGTGAGGAGACGGTGATGTAGCCGACGAGGTTGACGCCCGCCGCTCCCGAGGCGAGGTCTTCGCCGCGCTGGTCGACGCGGCCGTGGGCTGCGACGTCGCGCGGGTCGATGGTGCGGTTCATCTTCGCCTGGCGGCTGGCTTCGGCGTCGTCGTTGGTCTTCTCCGTGAGCATCCGCTCGATGGCCAGTTCGGTCGGCTCGAGGTCCATGGTGACGGAGACCGTACGGATCACGTCAGGGGTGTGGACGAGCAGCGGGGCGAGGAAGTTGACGCCGACGGGAGTCATCGGCCATTCCTTCACCCAGGCCGTCGAGTGGCACCAGGGGGCGCGCGTCACGGACTCGCGCGTCTTGGCCATGAGGTACGTCGGTTCCGTGGCGTCCAGCTCCGCGGGCCAGGCGTTGCGCTTCGACATGGCCTGCAGATGGTCGATGGGGTGGTCCGGGTCGTACATCGAGTGGATCAGCGACGCGAGACGTGCCTGGCCCAGCGGCTGCCGTACCCGTATGTCTGCTTCCGTCAGGCGGGCGCAGATGTCGGTGAGTTCGCGGGCCATGACGATGGCCAGGCCCTCGTCCTTGGACAGCTTCCGTCCCGCCGCTCCCGCGGAGCGCCGGGCCGCCTTGGCGATGGCGGCGCCCTCGGCGGCCAGCTCACGTCCGTAGTGCATGCAGGCGACGAGATAGGCGCGGTGCTGCTCGCTGGAGGTGGAGACCATCGACTGGAGCTGGTCGTAGGAGTCACGCAGCCACGGCGACGCGCGCTCGTCGCCGCGCTGTTCGACGTCCTTGGCGTGGGCGTCGGGATCGGCGGGGAGGGTGCGGGCCAGCATCTGCAGGCGGGTCACGAAGCCGTCGCCGTTCGCGACGTGCTTGAGGAGTGTGCCGAAGCGGTCGACGAGGGCCTCCTGGTCCTCGCTGTCGCGCAGTCCGACGCCCGGCCCCTCGATCTCGATGGCCGCGGTGACGGTGCGGCGGTCGGCGTGCAGCAGCACGGCGAGCTCGTCCGGACCGAAGGGCGCCGTCAGCCAGTTGATGCGGCCTACTCCGGGTGGGGGGCCGACCTCGATCTCGCGCCCGTCCAGCCGTGTGCCGGCCTCGGCGACGCCGGAACGGTAGGTGCCCGTGCCCTTGCGGAGCATCCTCCGGTAGGAGCGGTTGATCTCGTACCACTTGTAGAACGTACGGCCGTTGAAGGGGACGTAGACCGCGGCCAGCGCCAGCATCGGGAAGCCGACGAGTGCGGGGATGCGGAAGGAGAGCACGGGGATCAGCAGACCGCTCATCATGCCCAGGAAGGCACCCGCGATGATCAGGGCGATCTCTCCGGTCTCCCGGTTCTTGCCGATCATCGCGTTCGGGCGGGCGCGGCCGATCATGTACGTGCGGCGCGGAGCGGCGCCGACGTGGGGGTGCGTCGTCATCCGCGGTCACCTCCGGTGCGGTTGCTGGTGCTCCTGGCCGGGCGGGACGGCGTCGAGCTGTCGTACGTACGGGGTGCGGGCGGCGCCGGACGGCGGGGGACCTCGCCTCCGCCGCCTCCTCCGCGGGAGCTGTGAGCGGCGACACCGCCGGCCACCTGGCTGCCGGGCTGCTTGGCGCCTGCGTCGCCGCCGCCCGCGGCGGAGCCGCCTCCGCCGCCGCGTGCACTGTGGGTGTTGATTCCCTGCCGTACGAGCGCCGCCGGGGACGAGACGACTGCGGCGGCCGAGCGGGAGGCCGGATCACGGGAGGCGTTGCGGTGGTTGACGATCTCGTCGCCGAAGCCGGGGACGAACCGGTAGATCATGGCGCTGGCGAAGATGGCGAGCAGGATGATGGCCAGCCCGGAGACGATGGCCGAGAAGGCGTTGGGGCCTTCGTCCGAGGACAGTGCACCCGCCAGACCGAGGACGATCACGATCACCGGCTTGACGAGAATGACCGCGATCATGATGCCCGCCCAGCGGCGGACGTGGCCCCACATGTTCTTGTCGACCAGCCCCGCGTAGACGGCGGTGCCGAGCAGCGCTCCGACGTACAACAGGGCGGCGCGGACGACGAGTTCGAGGTAGAGCACGCCGGCGGCGAGGACGGAGATGAGCGAGACGACGATCAGCATGATCGGGCCGCCGCCGATGTCCTTGCCCTCCTTGAGGGCCTCGGAGAACGTCCCGAAGAACTTGTCCGTCTGGTCGGACGTGCCTGCCGCGATGATGTCGGTCACGCCGTCGGTCGCGGAGACGACGGTGTAGAGGATCAGCGGCGTGAAGGCCGAGGCGATGACGGTCAGCCAGAGGAAGCCGATGGCCTCGGTGAGGGCCTCCACGAGGGGTACGCCGCGGATGGCCCGCTTGGCGACGGCCAGCAGCCAGATGGTGAGCGTGAGGATCGTCGACGCGGCGAAGACGACTGCGTACTGGCGCAGGAACTCCGGGTTGGTGAAGTCGACCTTCGTGGTCTCGTTGACGAGCTCGGAGAGCTTGTCGACGGTCCAGGAGGCGGCCTTGGCGCAGCCCTGGGCGAGGGAGGTGAGGGGGTCGAGGGTGCTCGTCGGGTCGGGGGCGGTGCTGCCGCCGCCTCCTCCTCCGCCGCCTTCGCCCTTCTCGCAGTACTCCTTGGCGGGGCCGATGAGTAGATCGCAGGGCTCATCGTCGGCAGGCGCTGCGGAAGCGCGGCCAGCAAACAGGAGCGCCATGCCCTGCAGACCGGCAACAGTGGCCCCGAGTTTGAGAACTCGGTGATCACTAGCGGGCATAGGTGAACCCTCCGTACTCCTCGACCGCGTCGCTGATCTCCTCAGCGCCGGACGCGGCGATGTCGCCCTGAACAGGAGCGGGACCGTCCTTCTGAGTGTCGTCGACGGCCTTCCAGTCATCCCCCGTCCAGCGGAGCTTGAAAGTCCAGGTCTTCCAGTCGGTGCGCACTGGATCCTGTGAGCCGGTCCCGGCCATCCCGATCAGGCCCGTGTACCAAACCGCGACTGTGGCCTGCTCTTCCTCGAACTCCATCACTTTCGTCCCCACAGGGATCGTCCGGCTGATGAAGGTCTTCCCCTTCGGGGGGTTTCCGTCCTCGTCAAGCCCCAGTCGGTCCAGGAACTTCGGGCCGTAGGCCTTGTCCTGCGGTGGCTTGAGCTTTGCGGCAGCTTCCTCCGTATAGACAGTGTCGACGATCTCGTGGCGAGTGTCTTTGTCGAACATCCCGTCACCGCCCAGCGCCACCGCGTAGTTCGCCGCCGCGCTCTCCGCGCCCTGCTCGGACTGCGGGAAGCCCGAAGCGATGCCGCCCTCGTTGCCCTTCACGGGCTTCTGTCCGGTCGGAGCGGTCGGTTGCGCCCCGCCCGCCTCCTTGCCGCCGGATCCGGCGTCGTCCTCCGAGTCTCCGCCGCTGCGGTTGGCGAAGGCGATGGCGGCGATCAGCAGCACCACGACACCCACGACGGTGATGAGGTTGCGTCCGGGGCGCGACGGGGGTCTGCCCCCGCCCTCGCCGTCCGGAAGACGCGTGCGGGTGGTGGTGAGGCCGGACGGACCACGGCCGTATGCCGCGCCTCCGCCTTCCTCTCCCGTACGGTCGCGCTCGCCGTACCCCTCGCCGCCGATACTCATCCCGGACGTGCCCCCTCGAACCTCATGCTCCGTCAACTGCCGTCAGTGCATTGTCCCCTCCAACGAAGGTAGCTGTGTCACAGCCCTGGCGGGGATCCTGTGGATAACGGGGGGCGCTCGTCTTACGATGCGGTACGCGTACGGCCTCATACGCCCCGCCCGTCTCAGGGGTCACGGCTGTTGCGTGTGTCCGCGACCTGCATCGGGTCGTCTACCCATGCCGATTCGAGTACTTGTACTCATGTGAAAGTACCGTGGGGCCGTCAGCCTGGCCTCATGACTACTCCTTCCGTTCAACGGCCCACCACAGCGGCCTTCTTCGTGCAGTCGGCCGTCGCCTTCGGTCTGTCACTGGCGGCGGTCGTGATCGGTATCGCGAAGCTCCCCGTCGGAGCCTGGGAGCGCAGTTTCCTCGCACTGGGGCTGGTCTTCGTCGTCTCGTCCGCGTTCACGCTCGCCAAGTGCGTGCGCGACCGGCAGGAGGTGGAGGAGATGACCAGCAAGGTCGACAGGGCCCGCGTCGACAAACTCCTCACCGAACAGGACCCGTTCGACCCGCACCGCGTCTGAGGGACCGGCTCCCTGCAGGTCCGCCTCCGGCGCCGGACGCTTCGGTGGCGCCCGCGGGGAGTTCGGTGAGCGGCAGCCTGCCGGAGAGACAACGAACCTAGGGCACGTCGTTTGGATCTTCGCGGGCTCGCGACGCCCGGTCCGCCCATCTGCTGCGTTGTCGGAGTCGTCCGAGTACGCCCAGTACGAGGGCGATCCTCCGCCTGGCATCTGGACGCACCGGACGCCGCTCGCCGACCCACGAAGATCCAAACGACGCACCCTAGCCGCGCCGCCGGTAGACGACCGGCGCCTCCCGGGACAGGTCGGACTCGTCGGACCCCTCGGCCTCCGCGGGGTCCTCGTACCAGTCCAGCCGCTCCCGCAGGGCCCTCTCGTCCCCGTCGTCCAGAGCGACCATCAGGGCGTCCTTCGGCACGTCGGCCCCTCCGTCACGCAGCGCCGGCTGATTCACGAAGGGCTCACCCGCGTACGGATCGTCCGGTGAGGTGTCGGGCCCGGCCTCCCGGTACTCCCACACGCCTGCACGGTGACGCACCGCCACCTCACCCACGTACCAGACCGCGCCCTGGACGAAGGAGTCGTCCACGTGGTCCAGAAGCTTCTCCCGCGTCCCGTACCGGCTGATCACCAGCCGTCCCAGCAGATCCAGCGACGCGGGGGTGAAGTCCCAGACCGCCGTGGCGCTCCCGGTCTCCGCCGCCCACGCGTCGAACCCGGCCTTCCGGGCGTCCAGCCACTGCACCAGCCACGGATGCTGCTCCTCCGGTTCCCACGGGTCCAGCCCGGGTGTCGCCTCCTTGACCGGCTTCCACCCCGGCTCCCTCCCGCGGCGGGCGGCGACCTCGGCCCGCACCCGGTCGGCTGCTTCCTCGAACACCCCGAAGTCCGCACGTTCCTGCGCCTCGATGATCAGACGCAGTGGGTCCAGGGGCCCCGTGTCCAGCTCCGTGTCCGGCAGTACGACCGGGTGCCCGTCGCTGCTCCACCCCCACCGGCCGCCGCCGGCGTGCATCAGCGCCTCGCCCAGATACGCCATCGCACCCTGGAGGAAGTCCCGCGAGTCCTCGGTCTCCTCCGGCACATAGGTCAGGACGACGGCCTCCTCCAGTACCCGCAAGGAGTCCGCCGTCAGGTCCGGGCGGAAGTGCGCGGGGGTGTGCCAGGTGTCCAGACGCATCACCAGCGCCGGCACGTCGCCGATCCACTCGGCCAGGTCCGGGTCCCCACCGGGGGCCGCCGCTCCGGCGGGACCGCTCGTGTTCTCAGGCATGAGGCGCACCCTAGTGCTGCGACCGGGCACCGGACACGGGCTCGAACTGGCAAGTCATGACGGAGAGTTGCGTTCACGTAACATCGGGTTCGTCCGCGCAACTCCTGTCAACCCGTCACATTATGGTGTGTCATGGCGGGGGGCATCTTGACGGGGGCGGTGACCCGCGCCCGGACGACTCCGATCCCGTGGCCCCCTGACCAACGGGACACAGAACATGAGCAACGCCATACCGCGGCGCTCGAACTGGCTCGGCCGCACGGCCGTCCTCGCGTTGAGCGTCGGCATCCTCACGGGCGGACTCCCCGTCCTGGACAACCTCCAGGACGCCGAGGCCGCCCCCAAGCGGTGCACCGACATGTACGGCACGCCCGACCGGGCTCCGCGGCTGCGGAGCCTTCCCGGCTTCAAGGCGCCGGGCAAGTACCAGTGGCGTACCAAGGGCGACACCAGGCGCACCTACACCTACGACAGCCCGCGCAAGGCTCTGTCCGGCCTCCAGATCCCCGCGGGCGGGGAGGCGAAGAAGGCCTACGACAGGGTCAAGCCCAACCCGGATCTGTACGACAACGCCACACCCGAGCACGCGTGGGCGTACTGGAAGCAGAACCAGCGCAAGCCTCCCAAGGACCGGTACAAGGGCACGTTCAACGAGTACGTGAACACCCTCTACGTCAACGGTGAGGCGAACAGCCGCCGCGGTGTCGCCTACGAACGGGAGAACGCCCGTTACTTCAAGCTCGGCGGCGGCGACTGGTACTGCCAGTACTCGCTGCGCGACGAACTGCCCGAGATCTGGGCCGAGATCGTCGAAGAGATCACGCAGGAGATGATCGACCAGTACGGCGAGCAGCGGGGCCGCGAAGAGGCGAAGAAGGTGCTCAAGGAGGACCGCCGCTTCGACGCCTACCGCAACAGCCGCGGCCAGAAGGTCATCTACGAGTTCAAGTCGGGCCGTGACGTCAGCAGGAACCAGATCCTCATCGACAAGGCCATGGCCAAGCGCGGCTTCCGCGTCGTCTATGTCTTCGGCCGCGAGCCCACCAGGAACACTCAGAACCTGCTGCGTCAGCACGGGATGAACTGGTACCAGCACCGGGCTGTGGAGAGCGGGCGTTACACACCCGGTGAACACACCCGCAAGGACACCGCGTTCAACAACCCGAAGAACAACTGCCCCACAGCGCAGCTGAATTCGGTGCAGACGGCAGCGCAAGCGAAGCCCTGCACGGGCCGGTCCTCCCGCGGCGCCGCGAACGACATGGCCCGCGAGTCGGGAAAGACCAAGGAGGAGGCGCAGCGCCGTGCGCAGGCCCGGGCGAAGGCGCCGGGGGCGATCAACCGGGTGCGAGGGCCCGGCGGGATCGACTTCTCGACGATGGAGCTGCGCTACATCACCGAGCCCGTCAAGGGCAGGGGCATGGACTACGGGTTCAAGGCGGACCTGAACGAGGACGAGGACGCCAACCCCTCGTGGGGCGGGAGCGAGAAGATCGACCTCTCGTCCGACGCGATGTTCACGTGGCTCGCGCTGGACCCCAACCGGTTCTGGGTCAACCTCAACCCCGACCAGCCCGACAAGGTCACCGACGACAAGCTGGCCAGGACCGACGCCGGGCGCGTGCTGCTGGAGGCCGACCTGCAGATGAAGCACGACCTGGCCAAGGTCATGGTTCCCGACAACCCGGTCGGCAACCGGCTGTGGGACTCCTTCCGGCACGTCAACGGCGCACCGTGCTGGGACACGTACCGGTACTTCATCGAGCCCTACCCGGCCACGGTCCGTGAAGAGGGCGGGAAGCTCTTCGTCCTCGATGCTCCGATGGACGTCAAGGCCGCGAAGATCAAGAGCAGTGACTCGGGGCAGTGCGAGCAGCCCAAGGAGATCCAGGACTACAACTTCAGGAAGATCCAGGAGATCGCGATCCCGGATCTGGAGAAGACCGTCAACACGGCTCCGGACTACGCCGACCTGCGCAGCGTCTACACGTCCCGCATCGCAGCGGAGTGGATCAAGCAGAAGGACGCGAAGCGGCCCGGCGACTTCCATTCGCTCATCGGCTCCGACGACGCCACCGCGTGGCCGTCGCGCACCGAATGGGACCGGAACAAGATCTACGCCGACTACCTGAAGTCCTACAAGGAGGGTGACTTCCACTTCAAGCGGAAGTACGAACAGGACGGCGCGGTCCTCGAGTTCGAGTTCGCCACCGGCGGTGTGGACTTCTCCAGGCAGCCGAAGCCGGACAACGTCTCCAAGGCGAAGTTCGAGGCCGATCACCCCGATCTGCCGGACACCGCGCGGCAGTCGTCGAAGTCGACCATCCAGTACGACGGCGATCCGGGCACCGGCTACCTGGGCGGCAACAACTACGGCTCGACCGGCGACGGTGACGGCGAGCCGCCGACGGACGACCCGACCCGGCCGGGCGACCCGGACCCGTCAGGTGACCCGGACCCCTCGCCCTCGGGCGACCCGGACCCGTCACCGACGGGCCCTCCGGCGACCCCGGCCCCGGACCCCACCACGTCCACGCCGGGCGGCACCAAGCCCGGCCAGGGCCCGCAGGATCCGGACGGTGACCTTGCCGACACCGGCTCCGACCTGCCCGTCGGCCTGATCGCGGGCATCGCCGCCGCGCTCACCGCCGCGGGTGCGGCCCTGGTGTGGTGGAGGCGCAGGCGCATGGCCGCCGGGGGCTGAGCCCGGTCCCGGTGCCGTACGCGGCGTGAGTACAGGCGGCCCCGCCCGGGTTCCTTCCGGGCGGGGCCGCTCGCGGTGTGCGGATGCCCCGGCGGGCCCGCCCACCGGCCATGGCCTGCCCGGACGGCAGCTTCTAGCCGGCGGGACCGAGGTGGACGCGGCCGGTGGCGTCGATGCTCCAGCCGGGGTTGTGGCAGATCTCCCAGACCACGCCGTTGGGGTCGGCGAAATGCCCGTGGTAACCGCTGAACACGGGGACGGCCCTGGGGGACTTGACGAGGCGTGCCCCGGCCCGGACGGCCGCGTTCACCAGTGTGTCGACCTCCTCCGGGGTGCCGACGTTGTGCGACAGAGTCACTCCCGTGGTGCTGGTGGACGAGACGGCGTCCGCGACGTCCGCGCGGAACTTCTCCTCCTCGAAGAAGCCGAGTACGAGACCGGGGCCCGTACGGAAGAAGATGATCTCGCCCGGAACGTCGGCGAGCGGTTCCCAGCCGAGCCCTTCCCGGTAGAACTCCCGGGAGGCGTCGAGGTCCGGGGTCGCGAGGGTCACGAAGTGGATGCGCTGTTCCATTCGGGGAGTCTGGCACGGGGAACCAGGGCGTCCTGGGAGGTCGGGCGGCCGGAGCGGAGGTGCCCCGGCGGTGGCGGCCCGGCCGGAACCCGCTTCCCGTATCCGGCTTCCGGCTGTCGCGCCGCCTCCTCGGTCCGGGAAGACCGCCGGTATGGTGCGGCTCGTCCGGACGGTTTCGCCTCGCCTCGGCCCTGCTGCACAAACGCAGTGGATCGGGCCTCTGCGGCGCCCTGTTGCGTCGTCCGTCATCCACAGGCTGTGGATGACGAAGCCGCAGTCGACGCGCAGCACGAGCGCCCGACAGAACAGAACGGAACAGGACATGCCGCAGTGCGCGTGCCCCGTCGGACGGTGCACGCGCACTGCCAGTCATCAATCACCTCGAACGCCGCGCCGCACTCGGCGGTCGGGACCCTGCTGACGGACCGGACCGGACCGGACCGGACCGCACCGCACCGGACGGCGTGCGCCCGCCGCGCCGACAGCCCGGTCCTCGCTGCTCCGGAGGCGGCACGGCCGAGAGACGCCGCGAACGCCTCCGCCGTGCCGCCTCCGCTGTCGCAGCAACCCCCTCACGCGAAGCTGACGCGCTCCAGCCAGAAGTCCAACAGCCCGGTGTCTCCCAGCACTTCGACGCGGTCGCTGGTGGGCGGCAGGCGCCGGAAGAAGACACGGAGCACGTCGACGACGGGACCGCGCAGGGCGACCGGAGCCTTCTCGTGGCTGCGCCGCCAGCTGATGCCTTCCTCGCCGAGCGTGATCAGCCACTCCGCCTCGAGATCCGCCCCCGTGTCCGTCGCGTGGAGGTGGAGCGTCTCGCCGGCACGCTCGGCGAGCGTGCGCAGCGCGGGCCGGTGATCCTTCGCCTCCTCGCTGGCGACGATGTCCAGCCATTCGTCGATGCAGTCGGCCGCCAGGGCGTGGTCCGCGTCGAAGCCGGAGCCCGCGGCGAGCGCGGCGTCCGCGCGGTGCACGAGCGTCTCGTGCGTCCTCCGCCGCGCCCAGAAGCCGGTTCGGCCCTGCGGAAGGAACGTCCACACAGCGGCCTCCGGCCCGGCGATGCGCAGCTCGTCGGAGACCAGCTGAGCGCTCTCGGCCAGCCAGGCGTCGAGTGCGGCTGCGTCGGCGGAGGCGTCGGAGACTCTGGCGGGGCCGCCGCGGCCCGGCACGGAATCGAGCGGAACGGCGCTCGCCGCCCGTGTCCGTACGATCTCGCCGGCCCACCGGTGGCCGTCGCCCAGATGCACGGCCAGGTCCCGCATCGTCCACTCCGGGCACGACGGCACACGGGCGTCGAGCGGAGTGCTGTCGAGAACGTCGCGGAACAGCCGGGTCTGATCGATGATTTCGGCGCAGTAGCGTTCGTGCTCCAGGGTGGCAG
Organism: Streptomyces ovatisporus; assembly: GCF_042653885.1. Classification (NCBI taxonomy): domain Bacteria; kingdom Bacillati; phylum Actinomycetota; class Actinomycetes; order Kitasatosporales; family Streptomycetaceae; genus Streptomyces; species Streptomyces ovatisporus. The sequence goes on along the minus strand of NZ_JBHSFH010000005.1, from coordinate 649,324 downwards.
GCATGATCGAAGCCTAGGACGCACCACTGACAACATCACCGGCGAGAGCACCGGCGGCACCACCGGCCTCTTCCGCACACCTCGGCGGGCGTGCAGCCCGCTCGACGGCGCGCGTCGTGCACCGTACGCCCGCCGGTGGTCCGGAGTTACCGGAGGACCGTCCCGCGACGGCCCCCGCGGGCGTCACAGCTTGCGTGCGAGCGTGACACCGTCCCGAAGCGGCAGCATCACCGACTGGACGCGGCTGTCCGCCGTGATGGTGTCGTTGACCTGCCGGATGGCCTTGTCGGCCTCGTCCTGCGCCGCCGGGTCGACGACACGGCCGCCGCGCAGCACGTTGTCCAGGACGATCAGCCCTCCCGGGCGCATGCGCGGGACGAGCTCCTCGTAGTACGCGGGGTAGCCGGTCTTGTCGGCGTCGACGAACGCGAAGTCGATGCGGGCACCCGGGCGGAGACCGCGGATCGTGTCCAGCGCCGGAGCGATACGCAGGTCGATGCGTTCGCTCAGCCCCGCGCGCTCCCAGTAACGGGCGGCGACGGACGTCCACTCCTCGGACACGTCGCACGCCAGGAGCCGGCCGCCCCCGGTGAGGCCGCGGGCGATGCAGATCGAGGAGTATCCGGTGAACACACCGATCTCCACGGCGAATTCGGCGCGGGTGAGCCGGGTGAGCATCGTGAGGAACTCGCCCTCGTCGTGCGACACCTGCATCGTCGTTCCCGGCTCCAGCCCGTGCGTCTCCTCGACGAGGTCGCGCAGGACGTCGTCGGCCGGAGTGGCGTGGGCGAGAAGGTAGTCCTCGAGGGCGGGGTTCACGATGTCCATGCGTACTCAAATCCTCCGTGCTGCCGGGAAGTTCAGGTCACGCGTGCCCGTGGGTCCCGGAGCACCGGGACGCCAGGGGACGCAGGCGGTACGCGCGACGCCTCCCGCCGTCATGACCGGTCCGGGTCCCAGGTCCGGGTCCCAGGTCCGGGCCACAGCCGAGCAGCCCGTCACGGGACGATCCTCCGCGTTGAGGCTGCACGCGCCGTCCGCCGTGACGCCGCGTCCGCGGCGGACGGCGCCATCTGCCCGAGCGGCGGACGGAGCCATCTGCCCGACAGGGCTCAGACCGCCATGCCGTAGACGATTGTGAAGAGCGTGCCGAGCGAACCGATGATGAACACGCCGGTCAGACCCGCCACGATCAGGCCCTTGCCCTGCTCGGCGCTGAAGGTGTCGCGCAACGCCGTGGCGCCGATGCGCTGCTTCGCCGCGCCCCAGATGGCGATGCCGAGGCAGAGGAGGATGGCGATGGCCATCACGACCTCGATCATGATCCGTGCCTCGTTGCCGAGCGACCCGAACGGGCCCCAGTCGGGCGCGATTCCGCCGATGATGGTGGTGATGTCGCCCTTGTCGGCCGCCAGAAACATGGTGAACTCACCGCCCATTGTCGGAGATTGATGATGCATTGAACACGCTGCTAGGGAATGGATGATGAAGCTGGATGCTGTGCCCGGCAGGGGCACGCCTCCTCGGATTCTGTCATGAGTCGGACGGGATGGGCAGTGAACCACGCTCGTATGAGGGATGGTTGAGTGGTGCGGATGCGTGGATCGGGACGTAAGAAGCTCTGGCTGGGCGTCGGCGGGTTAGGTCTGCTCGCCGGATTCCTGGCCCTGCTCGTGATCGGCACGTACGTGACGGCGGCCGGGCTCGCGGGCGCCGGCGGCCGCGTCGTGGGACTGGCCAAGGGCGCCGTGCCCACCGAGTACCAGGCGCTGGTGCAGAAGTGGGGATCGCTGTGCCCGGCGCTGAACCCGGCGCTGCTGGCGGCGCAGCTCTACCAGGAGAGCGGCTGGCGGCCGGACGCGAAGAGCAGCGCGCAGGCGCAGGGCATCGCGCAGTTCATCCCCGGCACGTGGTCGGCGCACGGCCTCGACGGCGACGGCGACGGCGACCGTGACGTGTGGGACCCGAAGGACGCCATCCCGTCGGCCGCCAACTACGACTGCAAGCTCGCCTCTTACGTGAAGGACGCCCCCGGAAGCCAGACGGACAACATGCTGGCCGCCTACAACGCGGGTGCCTACGCCGTCATCAAGTACGGGGGAGTCCCGCCGTACCGCGAGACGAAGAACTACGTGTCGACGATCCGGAAGATGGAGCAGAGCTTCGCCTCCACCAAGGGACGCGTCGACCCCTCCAAGCGCGCTGCGGGTGCCATCTACTACGCGCAGAAGAAGCTCGGCACGCCCTATCTGTGGGGCGGCAACGGCACGCCTGAGCAGGACGGCAGGTTCGACTGCTCGGGGCTGACCCTGGCCGCGTACAGAAGCGTGGGCGTCACGCTGCCGCGGGTGGCCAACGACCAGTGGAACAGCGGACCTCATCCGAAGAGGGACGAACTGCTCCCGGGCGACCTGGTGTTCTTCGGCACGGACCTGAACAACTCGCGCTCCATCGACCACGTGGGCATCTACGTCGGCGGCGGCCACATGATCAACGCGCCCTACACCGGCGCCACGATCCGCTTCGACCCCATCGACACGCCGAACTACTTCGGTGCCACCCGCCCGACGGGTGACGGGTGACAGGTGACGGGAGAGGGAATGACTGACGGCGGTGGCAGGTGACGAATCACAACTGGCGTGCGGCCACCGGCAGATGACGTCGGTCGACCAGGAACGACCGGGCCCGGCCGGCGAATTGGCAGGTCGACGGGCCGGTGTGAAATCTGGTTCGCATGTGCGGGGCCCCGTAGGTGGCGGGACCGTGAGGAGGGCGTGCAGGAACGTGTAATCATTGCGGAACGCTGGGTGAGACGTGGCCCCTGAGCTGCGGATACGGATCACCCTTCGATAACGTCCGGGTGATCGTTCGGTAAGACCGGAACGCCCGGAGCGTCGACCGGCGTTCTCTTTACGGCGGAAGAGCACTTCCGCATCCACGGCCACGGGGGGTCGAAGCGCGGCGGACGAGCGTCGAGCAGATCAGAGTGAGAGGTCAGCAACGCGATGGCAGTTTGGGACGACCCGGACGTCGATCTGCTCTACGAGATCAACGGCCTGGCAGAGTCCGCCCCGACCTGGGCCGACCGGACCATGGAGTACGTCGGCGAGTACGGCATCGTCATCGCGCTGGTACTGCTCGGGTTCTGCGCCTGGTGGCGTGTCACGCGCCGGGCGGCATCCGGTGAGGAAGCGGTCGCCGGTTTCGCGGGGCTGGTCTGGACGCCGCTGGCGGCCGCTCTCGCCCTGCTGTTGAACATCCCCATCAGGAACTTCGTCGAGCGTCCCCGGCCCTTCGTGGACCACAAGGGGCTGGAAGTCCTCATCCGGGGCAAGGACGACTACTCGTTCGTGAGCGACCACGCGACCCTGGCCATGGCGCTGGCCGTCGGAATCTTCATGGTCCACCGCCGGTACGGGCTGGTGGGCATACTGCTCGCGGTGGCCGCCGGTCTCAGCCGTGTCTACATGGGCGTGCACTATCCGACGGACGTGATCGGCGGTCTCGCTCTCGGTACCGCTGTCGCACTGCTGCTGGCGCCGGCCGCGATGTGGCTGCTGACACCCGTCGTACGGGCGGTCGCCGACACATCCGGGCTGGGCGGACTGGTGTGGGCGTCGTCCGCCCGGAGCGCCGCCGGTGCGGGGCACGCGCCCGAAAGCCGTCGCGCGGCCGAAGGCGCAGAGGGCCGCGACTCGTCGGGCGCGGGGCGGCAGCAGGGGCGCCGCAGTCAGCGCGACGACCGCGACCTGGCGGCGTAGCCCGCCACGCACGCGCGCACCGCCGGAGCCCACCCGGCCCGGCGGTCGCCCGCCCCCCGACTGCCGCCCAGCACACCGGTGTTCCCACACACCGGCGCGTCCTGCTCAGACCTCCCGCGCCTCGTGCGTCCCGTGTGCCGCCGCGTCAGCGCGCGAGGTGCCTCTCGAGCGACGCGCGGGTCCGAGCCAGCCGCAGGAACAGCAGGCATGCGTGAAGGAACCCCGTTCGACCGTCGACGTGTCGTGCGGTCCGTCCTGGTCCATGCCGTGCCGTCCGTCCTGGTCGGGGCTCTCACTGCCGGTCCCGTGACCCGTTCGCTCGCGCACGTGACAACCGTAACCGGCCCCGTGACGGGCGGCCCCGGGCTCTCGTTAAGGGATCGAATCCCAGGAACAGAGTGCTCGTTGGGGGTCGGCGGACGATGGTGGCGCAGGGGCTCGGGCGCAGTCACGCGTGGGCCGCTGCCGCCACCCTCTCAGCCGTCGGGCCGCTGCTCGTCCTCACCACCGGATGTACGGACAACGGCACGGCGGCCGCGAGCGACAAGCCGCACCCGAGCCCCGTCGAGGTGGTACGGGCGGCTCCGGACGTACTGACGAAATACGGGACTTCACGCTCCCGCACCTCCATGACGATGGCCAGCGGCGGCACCCGCATCTCCGTCGACGGCAAGGGCGGCTTCGACTACCGCAAGCGGCTCGGCCACCTCACGGTGCGGCTGCCGGAGGGGACTTCGGGCGCGCAGCCCGGCGAGCGGCGGCTCGTGAAGGAGATCGTGGTTCCGCAGGCGCTGTACATGAAGAACCGGGGGGCGGGCGTTCCCGAGGACAAGTGGGTGCGTCTCGACACCACCGCGCTCCCCGACGGGAATCTGGTCACGGCCGGTGCGACGGACCCGGTCAGCGCTGCCGAACTGCTGCGCGGCGCGCGGGGAGTGACGTACGGGGGAAGGCGGGAGCTGGACGGGGAGCGCGTGCGCCGCTACCGGGGCACGGTCGACCTGCGGGCGGCGGCGCGGAGCGCCGTGCCGCACTGGCGCGATCAGTTGGCTGCCGCGGCGAAAGGGTTCTCCGAGCGGACGGTCCCGTTTGACGCGTACATCGATGGGCAGGGGCGCCTGCGGAAGATTCGGCACGAGTTCACTTTCGCGGGTGATGCGCAGGACAGGCCGGGCGGGGCGGAGTCCGGCGGGAGCGGCGGCGGGGATGTCGCTGTCTCGTCGACGACGTGGTTCCACGGTTTCGGCGCACCGGTGAGAGTCGAGATGCCGGATTCGTCCGACATCTACGCAGGAAAGATCGCGCCGTTCTGAACAGTTACGGCTCACGGTCCCGCAACGGGCGCTTCAGCCGCGGTTGCGGGTTCGAAATGGTCCGGAATTGCCATGCGCGGAGGGTGCGCCCGTCCCTACTGTGGGGATACACGAGGAGGTGGTGCGTGTGCCTGGCAGCGTTCCCGGTGTGCCCGGTCGTGGTTCGCGGGGTTATGTCGTCCAGGACCACGTGGCCCTCGCCGAGATCGAGCTGTGCAGTGAGCTGATGATCGCTGCCTCGGCGGCGGAGGAGGCCGGCGAGGAGAGGCTGAGCATCGCACGTATCGACGAGGTGCTGGGCACGGTCCCGGGCGACCTCGACGAGACCGCCTGGCAGTCCGTGCAGCGCCCGGTGCCCCGTTCCGTGCAGGCCAAGGGCCAGGCGCCCGGCGGCCGGACGGGCGAGCCCTCGGGGCGCTGTCTCTGACGAGCCGCTGACTCCGTGCGCCGGCGCCGGGGCGGCCGGGGCCGGCGCGGATCGTCTCTCCGCGCCGGACGGAGCGCCCGTCTCCGTGTGTGATCTGCCACTTCCGCCGTGACCCGCCCGTTGTGTTCCGGGCGGTCGTGTCCCGGATGCCCGCGGTGTCTCAGGTGCGCAGCAGGCGGGCGACGGCTGCTGTCGCCTCCTCCACCTTCTCGTCCATCTCTTCGCCGCCCTCTTTCGCGGCGTGTGCCACGCAGTGCCGCAGGTGCTCCTGCAGGAGCTGGAGCGCGAAGGACTGCAGCGCCTTCGTGGACGCGGAGACCTGGGTGAGGACGTCGATGCAGTAGACGTCCTCCTCGACCATGCGCTGCAGACCGCGCACTTGGCCCTCGATGCGGCGCAGGCGCTTGAGGTGGGCGTCCTTGTCCTTGGTGTAGCCGTGCTCGCCGGTGGTGGCGTGCGCCGCGCAGGGGTCATCGCCTGTGGCGGTGCTCCTGTCGTCGGTTGCGCCGGCCGTCGTCATGGTGCCTCCCGTGGTCAGTGGGCGCGGGGCGGTACGCGAAGGCGTACGGGAAAGTGCCTGGATGGCCGGAAATGTGCGGTGGTGGGGACTGTCCGACCTGCGGAGAACATACCCCTCATGGGTATATCGTAGCGGATTCGGGGAGGGCGGTTCAGGGCAGAGTGAGGTATGGGCGACACTGTCTGAGGCCGCCTCGCCGTGGCCGGATGATGCGCTTAGCATCAACGAGACCGTCACCGATGGACCCCGAGGATCTCCAGTGCGCTTTCGTCTGACCCCAAGGGAGACGAGCTTCTACGACATGTTCGCGGCCTCCGCGGACAACATCGTCACGGGCTCGAGACTCCTCATGGAACTGCTCGGGGCGGAATCCTCCGCACGCGCCGAGATCGCCGAGCGTATGCGTGCAGCGGAGCACGCGGGGGACGACGCGACGCACGCGATCTTCCACCAGCTCAACTCCTCCTTCATCACGCCCTTCGACCGGGAGGACATCTACAAGCTGGCCTCCTCGCTCGACGACATCATGGACTTCATGGAGGAGGCCGTCGATCTCGTCGTTCTCTACGAGATCGAGGACCTGCCCAAGGGCGTCGAGCAGCAGATCGAGGTGCTGGCGCGGGCGGCCGAGCTGACCGCCGAGGCCATGCCGCATCTGCGCACGATGGAGAACCTCACCGAGTACTGGATCGAGGTCAACCGCCTCGAGAACCAGGCGGACCAGATCCACCGCAAGCTGCTCGCCCACCTCTTCAACGGCAAGTACGACGCGATGGACGTCATGAAGCTCAAGCAGGTCGTGGACGTGCTGGAGGAGGCGGCGGACGCCTTCGAGCACGTGGCCAACACGGTCGAGACCATCGCGGTCAAGGAGTCCTGACCCCCCGTGGACACGTTCGCTCTCATCGTGACCATCGGGGTCGCGCTCTTCTTCACATATACGAACGGCTTCCACGACTCGGCGAACGCGATCGCCACCTCGGTCTCGACGCGTGCGCTGACGCCTCGCGCCGCGCTGGCCATGGCCGCTGTGATGAACCTCGCCGGCGCCTTCCTGGGCAGCTCGGTGGCGAAGACCGTGAGCAAGGGGCTGATCGAGACGCCGCACGGGCGGAGCGGGATGGCCATCCTCTTCGCCGCGCTCGTCGGTGCGATCGTGTGGAACCTGATCACGTGGTACTTCGGACTGCCGTCCTCGTCCTCGCACGCGCTGTTCGGCGGCATGGTCGGTGCCGCACTGGCAGGTGGCACTGCCGTCATCTGGTCCGGTGTGATCGAGAAGATCGTGCTGCCGATGTTCATCTCGCCGATCGTCGGGATGGCGCTGGGCTATCTGGTGATGATGGCCATCCTGTGGCTCTTCCGCCGCTCCAACCCGCACCGCGCGAAGCGGGGATTCCGTATCGCGCAGACGGTCTCCGCGGCCGGAATGGCCCTGGGACACGGTCTGCAGGACGCGCAGAAGACGATGGGCATCGTGGTGCTGGCCCTGAGCATCGCGGATGTGCAGGAGGGCAAGGGCATTCCGCTGTGGGTCAAGTTCGCCTGCGCGGGGATGCTTTCGCTCGGTACGTACGCCGGCGGATGGCGCATCATGCGGACGCTGGGGCGCCGGATCATCGAACTGGACCCGCCGCAGGGTTTCGCCGCGGAGACGACAGCCGCCTCCGTGATGTACACGGCGTCCTTCATGTTCAGCGCACCGATCTCCACCACGCACGTCATCACCTCCGCGATCATGGGCGTCGGCGCGACGAAGCGGGTCTCCGCGGTGCGATGGGGAGTTGCGGGGAACATCGTCGCGGGATGGTTCATCACCATGCCGGCTGCCGCGACGGTGGCGGCGCTCAGTTACTGGTCGATCCTGCTCTTCTTCGGCTGACCTCCGCCCGTCCGCGCACGGCGGGCCGGGCCGCTCCGCGGCCGTTTCCGGTCCGCCTGCGCGCACGCGGCCGCCGTGAACCCGGGTGCGCTCGGGCGGGCGCGGGCGGTTGTACGCGCGCAACGACCGTGCGGGATACGGAAGTCACGGGCTCGCCCCCGGAGACCCGGGGGCGAGCCCTGCCGCCCTGCGGTGGCACCGCCATGCAGCACCGCGAGGCCGCCGGACACCGTCCGTCGGCTGCGGATCAGCCGAAGCGGCCGGAGATGTAGTCCTCGGTGGCCTGCACCGACGGGTTGGAGAAGATCCGCTCGGTGTCGTCGATCTCGATGAGCCGGCCCGGCTGGCCGACCGCGGAGAGGTTGAAGAAGGCCGTACGGTCCGAAACCCGGGCCGCCTGCTGCATGTTGTGGGTGACGATGACGATCGTGAACTGCGACTTCAGTTCGCCGATCAGATCCTCGATCGCCAGCGTGGAGATCGGGTCGAGAGCCGAGCACGGCTCGTCCATCAGCAGCACCTGCGGCTGCACGGCGATGGCGCGGGCGATGCACAGCCGCTGCTGCTGGCCGCCGGAGAGACCCGAACCGGGCTTGTTGAGACGGTCCTTGACCTCGTTCCAGAGGTTGGCGCCCTGGAGGGACTTCTCGACGATGCCGTCGAGCTCCTTCCTCTTGTAGTCGCCGTTCAGGCGCAGGCCCGCCGCGACGTTGTCGTAGATGGACATCGTCGGGAACGGGTTGGGCCGCTGGAAGACCATGCCGATGGTGCGGCGTACGGCGACGGGGTCCACGTTGGTGCCGTAGAGGTCCTCGTGGTCCAGCATCACCTTGCCCTCGACGCGGCCTCCCGGGGTGACCTCGTGCATGCGGTTGAGGGTGCGCAGGAGGGTCGACTTGCCGCAGCCGGACGGCCCGATGAAGGCCGTGACGGAGCGGGGTTCGACGCTCATGGAGATGTCGTCGATGGCCCGGTGACCGCCGTAGAAGGCGGTGAGGCCGCTGACGTCGATTCGCTTGGCCATGGTGTCAGTCGCTTTCTCGGGGGTGCGTGCGGGAGGGCGGGTGTGCGGGTGCCTGTGGCGGAGGGGCGGTCGCCGTCGACGGCTCCGTGGGCCGTGCCGTCGACGGGCCGCCCGGGAGGGCCGTCAACGGCCCGCCGCCTTGGGCGCCTTCCAGCGGGCGATCCCGCGTGCCAGCAGATTCAGGAGCATCACGAACGCGATGAGCGTGAGCGCTCCGGCCCAGGCGCGGTCGATGCTGGCCGCGTTGCCGAGCTTGTACTGGTTCCAGACGTAGAGCGGGAGGGACTCCTGCGCGCCTGAGAACGGGTTGGGGTTGATCAGCGGGTTGCCGAAGACCAGCAGCATCACGGGTGCGGTCTCGCCGGTGATGCGGGCGATGGCGAGCATCACGCCGGTGGCGATTCCGCCCATGGAGGTGGGCAGCACGACCTTGAGGATCGTGCGCCACTTGGGCACGCCCAACGCCAGTGACGCCTCGCGCAGTTCGTTCGGGACGAGCTTGAGCATCTCCTCGGTGGAGCGGACCACGACAGGCATCATCAGGATCGCCAGAGCCATGGAGCCGGCGAACCCGGACGGGCCGAAGCCGAGACCGAGGTTCCAGAAGGCGAGGACGAACAGGCCCGCGACGATGGACGGGATGCCCGTCATCACGTCGACGAAGAAAGTCACCGCCTGTGCGAGCCTGCCCCGCCCGTACTCGACGAGGTAGATCGCAGTGAGAAGGCCGATGGGGGCGGCCACGAGCGTTGCCAGACCGACCTGTTCGAGGGTGCCCAGCAGCGCGTGGTAGACGCCGCCGCCCTCTTCGAGGTTGGTCATGCCGCCCATGGAGTGGGAGAGGAAGTATCCGTCGAGGAGCTCCGCGCCACGGCTGACGGTCGTCCACGCGAGGGAGACCAGCGGGACGACGGCGATGATGAAGCAGACCCACACCACGCTGGTGGCGACCCTGTCCTTGGCCTGGCGGCTGTCCTCGACGAGGCTCGTGAGCGCGTAGGTGACGATCACGAACAGCAGCGCGGCGACAAGCCCCCACTGGATGCGGCTCTCCCAGCCGGCGAGGGTGCCGGTGCCGATGCCGAGCCCCGCCGAGACCAGCGCGACGAGCGCCGGGGTCCAGCGCGGCAGGCGCCGGCGGGCCAGGGAGGGCGTGGTGGGCGGCGGGTCGGTGACCTGCGGCTTGTCCATCAGTGCGTTGTCGCTCATGCGTGCCCCCGCTCACGGGTGGTGGTGCCTGCTCGGCGAAGTGCCTGTGCGTCCCTCATGCGTTGGCCCCCGAGTACTCCTTGCGCCGGGCGATGATGTAGCGGGCGGCGCCGTTGACGAGCAGGGTGATGACGAAGAGGACGAGGCCGGAGGCGATCAGTGCGTCACGTCCGAAGTCGTCGGCCTCGTTGAACTTCGCGGCGATGTTCTGCGCGAACGTGCCGCTGCCCGGGTCGAGCAGGTGCCAGGTGAAGACGAAGCCGGGGGAGAGGACCGTGGCGACGGCCATGGTCTCGCCCAGCGCGCGTCCCAGGCCGAGCATCGAGGCGGAGATGATGCCGGAACGGCCGAAGGGGAGGACCGACATGCGGATGACCTCCCAGCGGGTGGCGCCCAGCGCCAGTGCCGCTTCCTCGTACATCCTCGGCGCCTGGAGGAATACCTCGCGGGAGACGTTCGTGATGATCGGCAGGATCATGATCGCCAGCAGGATGCCGACGGTGAAGATGGAGCGCGCCGGGCTGCCCGGGTTGGACATCTCGAAGACCGTCGTCCAGCCGAGGAACTGATCCATCCAGCGGGTGAGGCCGTCGAGGTAGGGGACGAGGAAGAGCGCGCCCCACAGGCCGTAGATGATGGAGGGCACCGCGGCCAGCAGGTCGATGACGTAGGCGAGCGGCGCCGCGAGCCTGCGCGGCGCGTAGTGCGAGATGAACAGTGCGATGCCCACGGCGACGGGCACGGCGATGACCATCGCGATCAGCGAGCTGACGACCGTGCCGAAGGCGAGGATGCCGATGCCGAACGCGGGCGGGTCGCCCTGCGGGTTCCACTCGAAGGCGGTCAGGAAGTTGACCGAGTTCTCGGATATGGCGATCGACGCGCGGTAGGTGAGGAAGGCGGCGATGGCCGCCATGATCACCAGCAGCGTGATGCCGGAGCCGCGGGAGAGGCCGCGGAAGATCTTGTCACCGGGGTGAACTGCCTTGCCCTTGACGGCGGCCGGAGCGGTGTCCGGCGGCGTCGGGGGTGGCGCTGTCGATGTGCGTGAGAGGTCCATGGTGTCTCCGGTCTGGGTCGGGGAGATTCCCCTGGCGGCGGTGCACCGGATGGCAGCCGGCGTGGCGTGCCGGTCTGAGTGGGGCGGTGTGGTCGGAGAAGGGGGGCAGACGTGGTGGCCGGCCCGCTGCCGGGCCGGCCACGTCACGCCCCGTGGCGGAAGGAGCCACGGTCAGGGCCGGGTCCGGCCCGTCAGGACAGCTCCGGAATGGCGCTGCGGACCTTCTTCGCGACCTCCGCGGGGAGCGGCGCGTAACCCAGCTTCGAGAGGGTGCTCTGGCCGTCCTCGCTGGCGGTGTAGGTCAGGAAGGACTTGGTGGCGTCGAGGGTGTTCTTCTTGTTGCCCTTGTCGCAGGCGATCTCGTAGGTGACGAGGACGATCGGGTAGGCGCTCTCGGCCTTGGTGCTGTAGTTCAGCTCCAGCGCGAGGTCCTTGTCCTTGCCGACGACCTTCGCGTCCGCGATGGCGTTGGAGGCGTTCTCGGACGTGGCCTCGACGGGCTCGCCCGCGCCGGTGTCGATCTTGACGCTGTCGAGGTTGTTGGCGGTGGCGTAGGACAGCTCGAAGTAGCCGATGGCGCCGTCGGTCTGCTTCACCTGCTGGGCGATGCCGGCCGAACCCGATGCGGACTGGCCGCCCTTGGCGGGCCAGGACTTCTCGTCCTCGTACTTCCAGTCGTCCTTGGCCGCGGTGCCCAGGTACTTGCCCAGGTTCTGCGTGGTGCCCGACTCGTCGGAGCGGTGGAAGGCCTGGATGTCGGTGCTGGGGAGCTTCTTGCCCGGGTTGAGCTTCTTGATCGCCGGGTCGTTCCACTTCTTGATCTTCGAGTCGAAGATCTTGGCGAGGGTGGGCGCGTCCAGCGCGAGGTCCTCGACGCCGGAGAGGTTGTAGGAGACGGCGATCGGGCCGCCCACCATCGGCAGGTTGATGCCCTGGCCGCCCTTGCAGATCTTCTTGGAGGCGGCCACCTCTTCGGGCTTGAGCGCGGAGTCGGAACCGGCGAAGGCCGTGGTGCCCTGCAGCCACTCCTGGATGCCGCCGCCGGAGCCGATGTCCTTGTAGTTGATCTGGGTTTCCTTGCACGCCGCCTGGTAGTTCTTCACCCATGCGTCCACCGCGTTCTTCTGCGCCGTGGAGCCGGAGGCCAGAAGCTTGCCCTTGCCGTCGCACTTGATGTCGGCGGCGGCCTTCTCGGTGGTCTTCGAGGTGTTGTTGTCCGAGCCGCAGGCGGTGAGTACCAGGGCGCCGGAGACCGCGACGGCGCCGAGGGCGAGGGCGCGAAGCCGGTTCGTGCGCTGAAGCATCACTTTCGTTCAGTTCCTTCCTGGAGCCCGCCGGTGGGGGCGGCGCGCGAGACGTCTTCGGGTTCTTGGGACTCCCGGGGCTGCCGGCAGTCGGTCGGGAGGCGGTCAGTCCGCGCTCCGTAAGGCTGAAATTAGACAGATCAGGTGAAGCGGCCCACGGAAGTGAATGAACGTGCGGTGAACCTCGGCGGTCGGGCCGATGGCGCCGTGCGGGTCCCGGGCAGGGCTTGTTTTCCGGGCGTACCGACGGGTAGGTGTTCCCTCGCCCGACCAGGCGCGAGGGGGCTCGGAAGGACTGGTTCAGCGGCACGGGGCGGCGCCTGCGGGCCTGTTGTTCTCCGTGAGCGCGTGGCACCATCCGCTGAGTGGACGGAAGTTGACGGTTTCTGACGAGCCGTCCGCCGTCCGTGACCCGGCGGGCCGGCAGGCGCAGCACGTGGCTGTGCGTACGGCGGACGTGACCACGAGGGGGCAAGGGTGGGCGGTACGGCGAAACACCGGGCAGTGGTGGCGGCCTGCGTGCTCGGGATGCTGGCGGTGCCTGCGGCGGGAACCGCGCACGCCGACCCGGGCGGTCCGGGCGGTGGCGACGGGACGGCCGGTGTCAGCGGGCCGAGCCTCGAGGACGTCCAGAAGCAGATCGACCGGCTCCACGACAGGGCCGAGGCGGCGGCGGAGGCCTACAACGGCGCCGAGGAGCGCGCCGAGGGGCAGGAGAAGGCCGTCGAGAGCCTGAAGAAGAAGGCCGCGGCGCTGCGCGTGAAGCAGAGGGAGTACAGGAACACGGCGGGAGCGCTGGCCCGTGCCCAGTACCGCAGCGGTGGGATGCCGGACGAGGCCCGGCTGATCCTGCGCGAGTCCCCGGAGGCGTTCATGCGTGACGCCTTCATCATGCGGAAGGGTCAGCGGGCGGCGAAGGGCGTCATCACCACGCTCGCCCGCAGCGAGTTCCAGCTGGAGAAGTACGCCGACGAGGCCTCGGCGAAGCTGCGGGCGCTGGAGGCGAACCGAAAGCGGAAGGCAGCGGCCAAGAAGAAGGTCGAGAAGGAGCTGGAGCGGGCCGAGCAGCTCGAATCGCGGCTGGCGAAGGACGAGCTGAAGCGGCTGAGGCAGCTGGAGGACGAAGCGGCGTGGGCGCGGCAGTCGCAGTGGCTGGAATCCGGCGTGCTGGACGAGATCAGCGGCAAGGCGTCGAAGGCGGGGAAGCGTGCGATCGCCTACGCCACGAACCAGATCGGCAAGGACTACGAGTGGGGCGCCGAGGGGCCCCGTACGTTCGACTGCTCGGGGCTGACTCTCCGTGCCTGGCAGGCGGCGGGGGAGGAGATACCGCGGACGTCGCAGGAGCAGTGGAGGCAGCTGCCGCGGGTGCCGCTGAGGGAGATGCGGCCCGGAGACCTGATCATCTACAAGCGTGACGCAAGCCACGTCGGAATGTACGTGGGCGGCGGCGAGATGGTCCACGCACCCCGTACAGGCCGCCAGATCACCGTTGCGGGGGCCGGCTCCCTGTTGATCAAGGGCGTCGTCCGTCCGGACAAATGAGGACGAGCCGGCTGCGTGTGCAGGCATATGCCATGTGAGGTTTGCCGGCAGCCATTCCGTACATACGTGCGGGGGCGCTAGGGTCCCCTGCACAGTCCGGTCGACGCGGGCGCGGGGGACCAGCGCCGCCGGCCGGGCCCGGTGGTGTGCCGGCTGGCACGCGACCGCACCCTCGGGGGGAGGGAAGGAAGCACATATGCCCGTAGGCGTGCCGCGCGAGGACGCCGTGTCCGCGTCGCCGCGTGCGTCTGTACCGCGCCAGGCCGGCGGGCCCGGCCGGGCCGCGGGGCCCGCGAAGAGCGGGCTGTCGCTGCTGGTCATCGAGGACAGCCGCACAGGGGGACGCAGCGTCCCCGAAATGCTCGACGCCGCCGGCGGATACCTCCCCGGGGACAGACACTCCGACGCCTCGGGCGAGCGCATAAGAGTGCGCACAGCGCGCAATCTCACCGAAGCCGAACGGCTGTTGACCGACGACGTGCAGTGCATCCTGCTCGATCTCGCCCTCACCGGCGCCCAGGGCGGAGCCGCAGCCCAGGAGGCGGGTGCGGCGGAAGGCAGCCGGGGAGGCGGCGCCGCGGCGGGCGGAGGCACCGGTACGGACCGGTCCGCGGAGCAGGACGGTCCGCAGACGGACGAGCTGGAGATGCTGCGGCACGTGCTGCGCCTCGCACCCCGGCACGCGGTGCTCGTACTGACCGACGGCTCCGACGCGGAACGGGCCGCCGAGGCCGTGCGGGTCGGCGCCCAGGACTACCTCTTCCGTGACGAGCTCGACGGGCGGCTCCTCAACCGCGCCATCCGCTACGCCGTCGAGCGCAAGCGCTCCGACCTCGCCCAGCGACAGCTCACCGAATCACGGCTGCGTGCGCAGGAGAACGCGCGTCTGGAACGCGGCCTGCTGCCGACGCCGCTCCTCGCGGGCAGCGAACTGCGCTTCGCCGCCCGCTATCGCCCCGGCCGCTCCCGAGCCCTGCTCGGCGGCGACTTCTACGACACCGTGCGCACAGCTGACGGCACAGTCCACGCGATGATCGGCGACGTGTCCGGCCACGGCCCCGACGAGGCGGCTCTCGGCGTCGAACTGCGCATCGCCTGGCGCGCCTTGACCTTCGCGGGACTGTGCGGCGACCAGCTGCTGGGGACGCTGCAGAAGGTGCTGGACAACGAGCGTCCGAGCGACGAGGTCTTCGCGACCTTGTGCACGGTGGACATCTCCCCCGACGGGCACCGTGCGGGCGTCTGCCTCGCCGGACATCCGTCACCGCTGGTCGCCGGTGCGGGGGGCACGGCCCCGAGGCTGCTCCCGTACGACGAGAGCGGGCCCGCGCTGGGTGTGCTGCCGAGAGCCCGCTGGCCGCGGCGGCAGGTCGAACTGGGCAGGGCCTGGAGTCTGCTGATGTACACCGACGGCCTCATCGAGGGCCGGGTCGGCGAGGGACGCCAGCGTCTCGGACAGGAAGGGATGCTGGAGATCGTCACCGCGCGCATGGCGCAGGGCGCGCAAGGGGAGCAGCTGCTCGACGCGACGATGGAGGACGTGCGCGGGCTGAACGGCGGCGAACTCACCGACGACGTCGCGGTGTTGCTGCTCGACCGGAGGTGAGCCCACCGAGGGCGGCCCGCTGCCCCGCCGCTCGGGCAGCCGGAACTCCTCGGTCACGTGGGTGGCGCCGTGAGCCTGCGGCCGGCCCGGGGCCGGAAGGCGTCGCCGGAACCGCGGCCGGGAGCGCCGCGGAACACGGACGCAGAGCACGGCCGCGGAACACGGACGCGGAACAGCCGAGAGCGGTCGGCTCAGCGGCCGTTGAAGGGCCCGTACGGTCCGTCGCTGCTGCTGCCGCCACGGCGCGGCCCGTTCCCGGTGACCTGCTTCAGGGCGGGACGGACGTCGACGATGTAGACGATCGTGGCGATCAGGCCCGCTACCTGCAGGAAGAGGATCTGGAACATGTTCGCTGCGATGGTCAGACCGAGGATGATCATCCAGAACATCTTGGTCTGCTTGCTCGCGGCGGGGTAAGCGCTGGTCGGGCGCATCGCTCCGTCGATGAAGGCGAACACCGCCATGGCCAGGAGCACCATGGAGATCACTCCCAGTACCCCGAGGAACCCCTCCATCATCTTGTCCACATCCCTGCGAGTTCGTGAGTCGGTGAGTCGCTGAGCACGTCAGCTCGGTCGGCGGCCGTGCGGTGACCCTGTGGGCCGTCCGTCCTGCCACCGTACCCGCTCGCCGGACCGGTCATCCGGGCTGTGCCCGGGCCGGTCCGGCGAGGAGGACGGTAACTGTGCGGCCGTCGTGGCCGTAGTGCCGCCGAGATCAGGAGTCGGACTTCGGGGACGACTTCCGGCCGCCGTTGGACTTCGCGGTACCCGTCCTGCCGGTGGCCGCCTTGCCGTCGGCGTTCTTCTGGGCGGAGGACTTGGCGGTACCGGACTTGGCGCCGCTGTTCCCGGCCGCGGCGGTGCCGGCCGTGCCGGTCTTGCCCGTGGTGGTCTTCGCCGTCGTGGTCCTGCGTGCGGCGGCCGTCTGCCCGGCCGTCGACGGGGCGTCGTCCGCTGCCTTCGCCTCGCCCGGCCCGGTGGTGCTCCGCCGCGGCTCGGACGGCGGCTCGGCGACCTTCACCGGCTCGCGCTCGACGGTGACCTCCGGGACGTCGCTGTTCTCGCCGCGCCAGTTCTTCACGGCGCCGCGCCCGCGGTCGGCCAGCTCGTCGTAGGTCTCACGTGCCTTGACGGCGTACTCGGCGGCCACGCCCAGGCTCTGGAGCGCGAGGTGCTGCGCCTGTTCGCGCAGCTTCTTGATGTCGGTGTCGATGTTCCCCAGGGTCTGGCTGACCTTCGCCTGAGTCTCCTTCGCCTGCTTGCTGACGCGCGCCTGCACCTCCTTGGGGTCGGTCGCGCGTACGGCGGCGATCCGCTCGGGGGCCTCCTCGCGGATCTTGTCGAGCACGCCGGCTGCGAAGTAGAGGGGCTTGGGGTCGGTGATCGTCTTGCGGAGGTCGTTGCCGTTGGGCATGGAAGGTCTCTCCCTGCTGGACGTAGTGCTATCGGGCGTCGGCCTCATGGGCCTCGGCTTCGTTCTTCCGGGTGTCCGCGGTCTGTGCGCGCTTTCCCGGCGGCCCGGTTTCCCCGGCCTGCCCGGGCGGTTCGGTCTCGCCGGGCTTTCCGGGCTCCTCGGACGCCGTGTGCCCGTTCTCCTTGCGGAACGACTCGTAGATCTGGAGCAGCGCCTGCTTCTGCCCGTCGTTGATCGAGGAGTCCGCGAGGATGGCGGCCGGAACCTGCAGCAGGTCCTCCCGGTCCCGTTCGTCGAGGATCCCGGCCTGTACGTACAGCGTCTCGGCCGAGATCCGCAGCGCCTTGGCGAGCTGCTGGAGGATGTCGGCGCTCGGCTTGCGCAGGCCGCGCTCGATCTGGCTCAGGTACGGGTTGGACACCCCGGCGGCGTCGGCGAGCTGCCGCAGCGAGAGCTTGGCGTTGCGCCGCTGCTCACGCAGGAACTCGCCCACATTGCCGACGTTCAGGGAAGCCATGCCCTCCACCATGCCCGCTCTTGCTAACTATTGCAAGCAAGGTGCTTGCAACTGTGGCGCATCTGTCACGAGCGGTGGTTGTGGATGGGCGCGGTGGCTGTCGTATTCGCGGGACGACTGCCGCGCCGTCCCGGGTGCCGTCGAGCCGCCGGTCCGGGTCCTCTCGATGCGTACTCGGGGGTAGGCACGCGGCGGCCCTTGCTATACAGTCCGTCAACAAAGAGCGTTACCGCTGGTAATAGCAGCAATGGATGAGGTACTTCCCGGACTCGATCTCAGGAGCCCCGCATGGCAGTCAGCACCCCGCGGCCGGAGACCCAGAACCAGCCCCTCGAGGACGGCATCGCTCGGCGGTTGCTCGAATCGTCCGAGCAGCTCTCGTACGACCCGCTCACCGAGGTCGACTGGGAGACACCGCTCGACGAGGACTTCCACGGCGCCAGTCCGGAGTGGAGCACCCTCTACGGGACGCGCTACTGGGCCGAGATGACCGACGCGCAGCGCAAGGCGCTGACGCGGCAGGAGGCCGCCTCGGTGGCCAGTACCGGCATCTGGTTCGAGATGATCCTTCAGCAGATGGTGCTGCGGGACATCTACGCGAAGGACCCGACGGACGACACCTTCCAGTGGGCGCTCACGGAGATAGCCGACGAGTGCCGTCACTCGATCATGTTCGCCCGCGGAGCGAAGAAGCTGCGGGCCCCGGCCTACCGTCCGCACCGGGTCGCCGTGGAACTCGGCAGGTTCTTCAAGACCGTCGCGTTCGGCGAGGCTGCGTACGCGGCGATCCTGGTCGCCGAAGAGGTGCTCGACGTCATGCAGCGCGACTGGATGCGCGACGAGCGGGTCGTGCCGTTCGTCCGCACCATCAACAACATCCATGTCGTCGAGGAATCACGGCACATGAGGTTCGCCCGCGACGAGACGCGCAAGCGCCTCGCGCGCGCGGGATGGCTGCGCCGCCAGATCCACTCGGTCATGATCGCCGTGGCGTCCTACGTCATCGTCACCAGCATGGTGAACCGCAAGGTCTATGCGAACGCCGGGCTGGACGAGGCACGCGCCGTCCGCGAGGCGAAGGCCAACGAGCACCACAAGTCGATGCTGCGCTCCAGCTGTTCGGGCCTGATGGAGTTCCTGACCTCGGTCGGACTGCTCACCAGGCCCGCGCTGTACTTCTACAAGCGCGCCCACCTGATCTGACGACCCCACGCGAGCGGACGACATGGCTTTCGCAATCACCCAGACCTGCTGCACGGACGCCACCTGCGTGACCGTCTGTCCGGTCAACTGCATCCATCCCGCGCCCGGGGAGCGGGACTTCGGCAGCACGGAGATGCTCTACGTCGACCCGAAGACCTGCATCGACTGCGGTGCGTGCGCCGACGCCTGCCCGGTGGACGCCGTCTTCCCGGTCGACCGTCTGGCGGACGGGCAGCGCGAGTACGCCGGCATCAACGCGGCCTACTTCGAGCGCCCGGAGGCGGCGCCCGCACCACCGGACGCGGACGGCCCCGGGCCGAACCTCCACGAGTGGGGCGAGCCGGCCTTCGACCGTGTCCTGCCTGCGGACTTCGGGCCGCTCCGGGTCGCGATCGTCGGCACCGGGCCCGCCGGTATGTACGCCGCCGAGGACCTGCTGCTGCACACCCGGGCCGAGGTGACGCTCATCGACCGGCTTCCGGTGCCCGGCGGGCTCGTCCGTTACGGGGTGGCGCCCGACCACCCGTCGACCAAGAAGATCGGCGACGCCTTCGCGCGCTTCCACACCCATCCGCGAGCGCGAACGCACCTGCGCCTCGAAGTCGGCGGGGACGGGAACGGGAACGTCACGGCCGAGGAACTCGCCGCACACCACGACGCGGTGATCTACGCCGTGGGCGCCGCCACGGACCGGCGGCTCGGCATACCCGGCGAGGACCGTACGGGCTGCGTCTCCGCGACCACGTTCGTCGCCTGGTACAACGCGCACCCGGAGGTCGCGCCCGACGCCGTCGACCTCTCCGCGGAACGGGTGGTCGTGGTCGGCAACGGCAACGTCGCCCTCGACGTCACCCGCATCCTGGTCTCCGACCCGGAGACGCTGGCCGGTACCGAGATCGCCGGACACGCGCTGGAGGAGCTGCGCCGCAGCAAGGTGCGCGAGGTGGTGCTGCTGGGACGCCGCGGCCCCGAACACGCGGCGTACACCCGGTCCGAACTGCTCGCCCTGAAGCACCTCCCCGGGCCGGACCTGCTCGTGGACGACCACGATCCGCGGATCGGGGCGGCCATCGACGCCGCCGGGCCGAACGAGAAGGCGTCGGTACTGCGGGGCGTGGCGCGGGAATCCGTCGACTGGTCCGCGCCTCCGGGTGCGGCAGGACGGCGCCGCATCGTGTTCCGCTTCCGTTCCGGGCCCGTGGAGGTGTGCGGGGACGGAGACATCCGCGCGGTGCGCGTCACCGGCGCCGACGGTGAGCTGGAGATCCAGGCCGGGATGGCGCTGCGTGCGATCGGCTACCGCGGAGCGCCCCAACCGGGGCTGCCGTTCGACGAGGTCACCAGGACCGTTCCGAACGAAGCCGGCCGGGTGACCGGCAGACCCGGAACGTACGTCGTCGGCTGGATCAAACGCGGGCCCTCGGGCGGCATCGGCGCGAACCGTACGTGCGCGGCGGAGACGGTCGGCACCCTGCTGGCCGACGCGGTCGCGGGCGTACTGCCCGCACCGACCGGCGGACAGCGGGCGTTCCGCCGCCTCGCACGCCGCCGGCGCCGCTGACGCTCCTCAGCCGGGCGGGCGGGGACGGGCGGACTGCTCGTCGGCGGAGTAAGCGAACTCGGCGGCACGGTGGGCGAGTTCGCCCGGCTGCCGGGTCGGGCCGTCTCGGCTCCCCCGGAAAGCGGCCGTGAACGGTGCGCGAGGTCGGAGCGTGTGCACGCCCGTCGGCAGCGCGAACCGTGCGCCGGCGGGGTGTGCTGTCACCAGGGCGAGTCGACGGTGTCTTCGCCGGGTCGTCGAGGCGTACGTCTGCCGTGGGCGCGTGGCCACGAGGCTCAGGGAGCCACGCGCCCGACAGGCTTCAGCCAGGGGCCCGGGGGCTCAGGCGGCGGTGACGGCCGCCGTGACGATGCGTGCGAACCCTTCCATGCCCAAGGCGTTGGGGTGGAACGGGACGGCGGGGGACGCCGGCACGTAGGGCTCGATCCAGCGGGTGCCGGGCGGACGGCAGACGTCGTGTCCCGTGCTCCCGGCCGCCAGGTCGATGTAGTGCACGCCCTGCGCGGCGGCGCGCTGTTCCAGCATGGTGTTGAGGTGCCCGATGGTGCTGTGGATGTAGGTGGCGTCGCGCGGCAGGATCGGCACCCTGGGGTGGCAGCCGCCGGGCGGCAGGTAACTGCCGTAGCCGACGACGTGCACCTCGGCCCTGGGCGCACGGGCCTTTACGGCGCCGATGGTGTCGTCGATGCGGGGCGCGAGGCGGGCGATCCGTTCCTTCCACTGATCGCGCCCGTTCTCCTGGAAGGTGTCGGCGCAGCGGCTTCTCAGCGGTAGCCGCAGCGGGTTGAGGCAATCGCCCATCAGGCTGCTCAGGGAGATGTCGTTGGCGCCGATGTGGAGGGTGACGAGGGTGGTGTCGGCGTCCAGCGCGTCGAGCTGCGGTGGCACCGGGCCCAGTGGGGTCTTCTGGGAATCGGTCAGGTCGGTGGTCCTGGCGCTGGAGCACGTCACGTCTGTGAACTCAGCGGTGCCGAGCGCGCGGGCGGTGCGGGCGGGGTAGTTGCGGGTGGTCCGCAGGCAGCCGGGCTGCCGCAGGTCCGGCGGGAGGATCAACGGCCCGGCGGCGGCCGAGTCCCCGAGCGCTACGTAGCGGATCTTCTCGGACTGCTGCTGGGGAGTGCTTGCCCGAGTGGCTGTGGCCTTGGTGGCCTTGGTGGCCGTGCTGCCGGTGGCCGCCGTGGCCGTGTTCGCCTCGGCCGACGTGAGGGCCGTCTTCGCCGTGGTAGCCGCTGTCGACGGCTCCGCGCGGGAGTTGCGGCGGAAGTCCGACCAGGCCGGATCGTCGCACAGCCCGCAGTCCGGTCCGAAGAACAGCGCTCCCGCTGCGGCGTCGCCCATCAGCTGATGCCGGAACCAGGCGGTGGTGGCCCCGCGGAAACCGCCCGCGTCACCCACCGTGGTCACATGACGAGCGCCCTTCAACTCGGCGTAGACGGCCGGTACTTGGTCGGCGTGGTCATACAGGGACCGCACCAGGGCGGGCGGCACGATCAGGTCGCGTTCACCGGCCAGGAAGAGCGCGGGTCCGCGCAGCGCCGAGGGGGAGTTGAGCGGCCCCGGCTGGATCGGCGCGGTGGTCTTCACCCGCCGGTCGGCTCCGGCGTTGATCGCGCCCGAGCCGCCCTGGGAATGCCCGCTGGCACCGATGTTGGCCAGGTCCACCCGCCCGTGGAACTCGCTGCTCGGGTCGGCGTTCCAGTCGGTCAGCTTGTCGATGCCGTGGAGCATCGAGATGCCGAAGTTGCCGTTCGGGGTGTTGGCGGCGGCGACGATGAATCCCTGGCCGGCCCAGTGCCGCAGCAGGGAGCTGTAGACGCCGGGGATCACGCCGGTGCCGTTGCCCCAGAGGATCACCGGATGCGTGCGCCCGCCGTCGCCCATGCCGTCCGGGTAGTAGAAGGTGTGCGTCAGGCCGATCTTGACTTTGACGCCGTACGGTCCCGGGTCTTCCCAGGGGGCTGCCGCGCTCTTCGCCGCCGGTGCGGGCTCCTCCCGTTCGGCCGCGGCTGTGGGCAGCGCCGGCAGGGTGATCAGTGTCAGTGCCGACACCACAGCGATGAGCGGTCCGGCGATACGTCGTCGCCACGTCATCGTGGCCTCCTCATGGCGATGGGGGGTACGTCTCGCGGCACACCGAAGCACCGGACCACGGCCGGATACAGACGACGCGGGACAGGTCGGGGCAGGCGACCAATCCGGGGCCGCGACGGCTGTGCAGGCGGCACAACGCTGCGGCGCGGGGGGCTCCGGTCGCGCAGGGCCCGTGGCACGGCTCCCACCACCGGCCGAGGAGGAGCGACTTGACATCCCCGTGAGATCCCGGGGGCCGCTTCGAGGCCGTCGGCTCAGACGATGGGAGCGGCCGCACGACAGCCCATACGTCAAGATCCGTGAGGGCTGTTCCAACGGACACTGCCGGTTCCGTAAGGATTCGGTAATGCTCCGACGGGTTCCCCGACACCAGCGTCGGCGCGTGAACTCGGTAAGTCCCTGCGGCGGATCGCCGAGGTCGGCTCAAACGGCGGGCGACAAGCGCGCACACCCCGCAAGGGGGGAGCCTAATACCGGGAGGCAGTAGTGAGACGGGCGAGGAAACTGGTGGGCGAGACATTGGCCATCGGCGTGTTGGTGGTCGGACTGACAGCGCTCGGCACGGGGCTTTACTGGCTGATCCAGGCGTGGCAGTGGCAGACGTGGGACGACGACGTGAACGAGGCACAGCCCCCTGCGGCGGAGGCTCTCAAGGAGCAGCACAGCCAGGCCACTGACAAGACTCTGCGCTCCACCAGCCGACTCGAACCGTTGACGCTGGCCGAAGGTGACTTGATCAGCCATGACCACCCGACCGCTGGAAAAGTGAAGGTCGTCGAAATGCCCGACGGCTCCAGGGTGTTGCGGATGGAGAACCTGAACACCAGCAGCACCAGCGGCCAGGACGTCCGCGTGTGGGTCACCGATGCACCGGTGAAGCCGGGAGAGGCCGGCGCGCGGGTGTTCGACGACGGCGCCTACGTGAGCCTCGGCGACCTCAAGTCCAACCAGGGCAACCAGGACTACAAGTTGCCTGCGAATCTCGATCTGGACCGTTACACCAGCGTCAGCATCTGGTGCGACACCTTCGCCGTCTCCTTCGGCGCCGCGCCCCTCACTTCTGCCTGAACGTTTCGCGCAGGCTCCCCGTCGACCTGTCGGCCAGTGAGTCTGCACTGTGCCACCGCGTGAGCTGCTGAACCGCTGTCAGGGCGAGGGAGGTCTCGACGATGCGAGCCGGATCGGTCAGTGAGCGCCCGGTGAGCTGTTCCAGCCGCCGCAGCCGGTTGGCGACGGTGTTGCGGTGGCAGTACAGGCGCTGTGCGGCGGCGGACATGGAGCCCGAGGACGTCAGCCAGATCTCCAGCGTGTTCAGCAGCGTGGCGCAGTCGTCGGGCGGCAGGGAGAGGACCGGGCCGAGGACCACCGTGCGCAGCCGTCCGGCCAGTTCGGTCTGCGCGGCGACGAGTGCCATCGGCAGACGCTCATCGAGCAGCGCGGTCTTCGGGCCCGTATGTCCGCAGGTGCGCAGTGCCAGCTCCGCCAGCCAGCGGGCCCGTCCCACCTCCGAGAGGGCGCCGACGACCGGGCTCACTCCCGCCCGTACGGCGTGCGGGGCGAGCAGCTCCCGCAGGGTCTCCGCGGGACGGTCCCCGAGGTGGACCAGGCCCGTCTCGCCGTCGGCGCGGATGCGCCACAGGATCCGCACGCCGGATGCCTCGCCCGGGAAACCGGCATCGGAGGAGGGCGGTCGCCCCGCGGGGTCGGCACGCAGGACGACGACGGCGTACCGGGCACGTTCCGGGAGTCCCAGCAGCGACGCGGCTTCGGAAGCGAGCCCCGCCGCCGCCCCGGAGCCTTCGAGGAGCGCGTCCAGCAGGGCGTGCCGTCGCACCTGGTCGCGGGCGGCCCGTGCGGCGTCGGCCTGCTGGTAGGACTCGGCGACGGCGTCCGTGATCTGTTCCACCACGTCCCAGATGACGGACACGATGGGCAGCAGCCGGGGCAGGGCCTCCGGCTCGCGTTCCGCGACGACCTCGGTGACGACCTCCCACAGCAGGCGTCCGCCGCGCCGGTAGGCGTGCAGCAGCGACGCCAGCGGCAGTCCTTGCTGCACTCTGCGGTGGCCGGTGCTCAACGCGTCGTCCAGGTCGATGGGCAGACCCTGAGCATGCTGGGTCACGGCGGTGAGCGCCTGGCACAGGTTGCGGTGGATGCGCTGGGACAGCTCGGTCCTGGTGATCAGTGCGGCGTACGCGGGATCGTCGCGCAGTGTGGTGGCCGCCAGGTCGTCGGCGGCCGATGCGAAGCGGCCGGTCAGTTCGTCCCGGATCGCCCCGATGATTCCCGGCACATCGTCGGGGAGCGCGTTCGGTGACAGCGCGGCCGGCTCCATGACGGGCAGCGTGGCACGGCGCGTCGGTGAACGGTAGGGACGGGCGGCAGAGCACCGCTTTCGTTGTGCACCGTGCACAAGGGAGCCACATCCCCGTTTGGCCGTGGCAACGGCTTCGGCGACACCCCTGGGACAGCAGGGCGTCCGGATGCTCGGATGCAGCCGATCGGGAGCCGCCGGACGTCCTGTTGTCCCAGGAACGCATTTCGCCCGGAACTGCGGCGCGGCGCTCACCGTCGCCTCTCCCCGCGTCACAACCCCGGAGCGTGAAGCAATGGACAGCCATGGATAAGACCTCAGCCGGATACCCGACCCCGCGGAAGACCAACCGGCGCAAGGTGGCCGCTGCCGCAGCGGCGGCCTCGGCAGTGGAGTGGTACGACTACTTCATCTTCGGCATAGCTGCCGCCCTCGTACTCGGCGGCAAGTTCTTCCCCTCCAGCAGTCCCGTCGCCGAAGTCCTCTCCGCCTTCGCGACGTTCGCGGTCGGCTTCCTCGCCCGCCCCGTCGGCGGCATCATCGCCGGGCAGCTCGGCGACAAGCGCGGCCGCAAGCCGATGCTCGTACTGGCGCTGACCACGATGGGTCTCGCCACCACCGCCATCGGCCTGCTCCCCGGCTACGACCGGATCGGGGTCGCGGCTCCGATCGCCCTGGTCGCCCTGCGCGTGCTTCAGGGCCTGGCCGTCGGGGCGCAGTGGGGCGGCGCGATGCTGATGGCGACCGAGTACGCACCGGAGGGCAAGCGGGGGCTCTACGGCAGCCTCGTACAGATGGGCGTGCCCATCGGTGTGGTGACGGCCAACGTGGCCTTCCTCGTCACCGGAAGCGTGACGGACGACGCCGCGTTCAGCTCGTGGGGCTGGCGGATACCGTTCGCCGTCGGCATCCTCGTGCTGCTGCTCGCCTGGTACATACACACGCGGGTCGAGGAGACGCCGGAGTTCCGCGAGGCGGAGCGTGAACTGGCCGAACGCGAGGGCGCTGCGCGCTCGCCGCTGCGCACCATCCTGCGGCACCACTTGGGGACCGTCCTGCTGGCCGGCGGCTCCTTCGCCGTCAACACGGCCACGTTCTACATCATCATCACGGGCGTACTGGACTACACGACGCGCAGCCTGCACATGCAGCGCAGCTCGGTCCTGATGGTTTCGCTGCTGGTCAGTCTCACCCAACTCGTGCTGATTCCCGGCGCCGCAGCCGTCTCGGACCGCGTCGGGCGGCTGCCCGTCTACACGGCCGGGGCCGTCGGTCTCTTCGTCTGGGCGGTGCCGATGTTCCTGCTCATCGACACCGGCTCGCTGTGGCTGCTGGGAGTCGGCACGTTCGTCACGAGCTGCTTCCTCAGCATCATGTACGGGCCCCAAGCCGCCCTGTTCGCCGAGTTGTTCACGGCCGAGATGCGCTACACCGGTGCGTCGCTGGGCTATCAGTTCGCGGCGGTGGCCGGCGGCGGTCTGGCCCCGTTCATGATGGTGCTGCTGCTGGAGGCGAGCGGTACGTCGATGGCTGTCTCGGCCTACGTCATGGTTCTGGCCGTGATCGCGCTCGCGTCCATCGCCGTACTGCACAAGCGGGCCCGCGTACGGCGTGAACCGGCGGACTGAACCGCCATCTCCCGCCGGTGTCAGCAGCGCAGCGCCACCACCATGCGGCCCGACCCCGGTGGCCCGGCGCAAGGTCCTCGACGTCCTCGATCCGGACGCCGCCCGGCACCGACTGCCACCTCCTGCCCCGACACCCGGGTGTACGCCCCCACTTGCCGACCGTTCCTCCTTCCTCCCAGGAGTCCTTGTGCTGAGCACCATGCAGCGCCGCCCGCTGACCGTGACCACCCTGCTGCGCCACGGCGCCACCGTGCACGGCCGCAGTGAAGCCGTCACCTGGACGGAAGGAGGAGCCAGGCGTGTCACCTACGCCGGGACCGTTGCCCGCGCGACCCGGCTGGCCGCCGCCCTGCGCGGCCTCGGCATCGACGGCGACCAGCGTGTCGCCACCCTGATGTGGAACAACCAGGCGCACCTGGAGGCGTATCTGGCGGTCCCCGCGATGGGTGCCGTTCTCCACCCCTTGAACCTGCGGCTGCCGCGCGAGCAGCTCTGCCACATAGCCCGCCACGCGGACGACCGGATCGTCCTCGTCGACGAGAGCCTGCTGCCGCTGCTCAAGCCGTTGCTGCCCGGACTCCCCGGCATCCGGCATGTGATCGTCGTCGGCGGCGCACAGCCGCCCGAGCCGCTGCCGGGCGTGGCGACCCACATGTACGAGGAGCTGCTCCGCGCAGCGCCCGAGCGGTTCGACTGGCCCGAGCCGGACGAGGACTCGGCCGCGGCGATGTGCTACACGTCCGGAACGACCGGCGACCCCAAGGGAGTCGTCTACTCCCACCGCTCGGTCTTTCTGCACTCCATGCAGGTGTGCATGCCCGATGCCCTGTGCCTCGACGACTCCGTGCGGGCCCTCGCCGTCGTGCCGATGTTCCACGCGATGGCCTGGGGGCTTCCGTACGCGGCGCTGATGTCCGGTGCGTCGCTGCTGCTGCCCGGCCCTCATCTGCAGGCGGCCCCGCTGGCCGAGTTCATCGCTGCCGAACGCCCCGGCACCGCCGCCGCGGTACCGACCGTCTGGTCCTCCCTCCTCGCACACCTCGACGCACACGGCGGTGACGTCTCCTCCCTCCAGGAGGTGCTGGTGGGGGGCGCCGCCTGCCCGTCCGCGCTGATGACCGGCTTCGAGGAACGGCACGGAGTACGGGTGATCGCCGCCTGGGGGATGACCGAGACGTCGCCGCTGGGCACGGTGGCACGTGCGCCGCACCACGCGGAGGAACCCGGGGACGCCCTGCGCTACCGGTCGACCGCCGGACGGCCACCGGCCGCGGTCGAACTGCGCCTGACCACCGAGAACGGCGACGTTCTGCCGCACGACGGCTCCACCGTGGGCGAGTTGGAGGTACGCGGGCCGTGGATCACCGGCTCGTACCACCTCACCGACGCGCCGGAGAAGTTCCGGGACGGCTGGCTGCGCACCGGTGACCTGGGCACCGTCACCCCCGACGGCTTCGTGACGCTGACCGACCGTGCGAAGGACGTCATCAAGTCCGGCGGCGAGTGGATCTCCTCGGTCGACCTGGAGAACCATCTGACGGCACACCCGGCCGTACGGGAAGCCGCCGTCATCGGCGTACCGGACGAACGCTGGGACGAACGCCCGCTCGCCGTGATCGTCTGGGCGGAGCACACCCGGCACAGCGGTGCAGCAGCCGAGTTCGCGGACCTGCGCACTCACCTCGCGGACCGGGTCGCACGCTGGCAGCTTCCCGAGCGCTGGACCACGCTGCGGACCCTCCCCATGACCAGCGTCGGAAAGCTCGACAAGAAGGAACTGCGCCGCCGGTACGCGGCGGGTGAGCTCGATGTCTCGGAAGTCGGCGGTGCGGCGGCGTGAGGGATGCGGCGCCCGCCGCGTACTCGACTACGCCGGCGGCGCTCTGGTGATGCCCATGACCGTCCTGGTCGAGCAGTACTGGCGCGAGATCAGCACGGGCCTCGCCCAGCATGCCATTCCGGTACGGCACTTCGTCCTCCACGCCGACCAGGACACCCTCCGCGCGCGCATCGCGGGCGACACTGTCATCGGCCCCGACTCCCCGTTCCGTCTCGAACACGTCGAGCCCTACGCAGAGGCCGCCCGCACGTGGCTGCACGGCGAGGCCGAGGTCGTCGACACCACTCACCTCACGCCCGCCCAGGCCGCCCGGCAGATCGCGGAGGCCGTCAATGGCTGAGGTCCGCCCCACGGTGGCGACACCGCGGCTTGCGAACGCCCTCTGCGCGACAAGAGATGAAGTGTTCTGCGCAGGTGAGGCGGTCCCGGACGTCTTGAGGCATCCGCCCACGCGTCCCGCTCGATCTCGGTCGGGCATCCGCTGCTGTGTCTCAGTCGATGCGTGCCGGCGCGAAGTCGTACACGGCCCAGTCGGTGACCGGGACGTATCCGATGCGTCGGTAGAGGGCGTTGCTGGTGGGATTGGCAGGGTCCGCGAAGAGCACGACGTCCGTCGCGCCTGCGGCCAGCGCGGCCCTGCTCACCTCGACCGTCACGGCGCCCGCGTAACCACGGCCCCGGAAGTGAGCCGGGGTGTGGACGGGGTCCACCCGGACCATGCCGCCGATCATCGAGGTCACGGCCGCCATGGAGACGGGAGTGCCGTCCGGGGTCTCCCAGAACGTGAAGTGTTTGTCGGCGAAGCGCGAGCCCGCCCAGGAGTCCGCGTCCACGGCGGGGACTTCTCCGACGGCATCGGCGAACTCGCCGCACCAGCAGACCAGTTGCTCATGGTCCCGCTCGCCCGCGACTCGGCCCCGGCCCTCCGGGAGCGGCTCCGGCGGGGTGAGCGTGCCGAGACGGTACAGGCGGATCCGCTTGCTGAGCGTCGGCGCTGCGCCTGTGTGCCGCTGCCATGCCTCGGCGAAAGCCGTGGCGGTGCTGTGATCCGCGCTGACGTATGGAAGGGAGTACCCGAGGGCGGCCAGATGAGCGGCGAGGGTGTCGGCTTGCTCCGGGCCGAGGGGGGTGAGGCTCAGACCGCGGGACGGGAGGCGGTAGAAGGTGGCGCGGACCTTGCCCTCTCGCTCCAGCCGGCCGAGGACGGGGGCGTGGGCGCCGTATGCGTCCGCACCGCGTGTGCGCAGTTTCTCGGTGACCGTCAGCGGCATGGTGTGCAGGGCGGGGCGTGAGCGCAGGAAGTCTCCGGCTCGGGCGAGAAAGCCGTCGACGTCTTCGGTGAGGTGCCAGCCGTCCAGTCGCATGCTTCATGATCCCCGATGGGCTCGCTGCGGGGGATGCGAGAGGCTCCTCCGCGACGGGTTGCGCTCCGGACCGCCGGGCCGCGCATGCGCGCCGCGTTCTCCGCTCAACCTGAGGGACCCCGGGTCAGAGCTCTGTCCTGCCTCGGTGTCGGCGAGACCGGGCACAGCGCTCCGACCGGGGTCCCGGCGCATCCCCACGTGCGCTACCGGGTGGGGAGGGCGTCGAGCGTGGCGCGGAGGTCGGAGGGGCGTGTGCGGTTGTGGGGGAGCTTGGCCAGCACGGCAGCCATACCGCAGGTGTCGGTGAGTGCGGAGAAGACGAGACCGCCGGCGACGAAGGCAGACATGAGCTGAAAGGCGGGGTGGACCAGCAGGGCGAGAAGAAGTCCGAGCAGGACGAGGGCTCCGGCCGTGAACCGGACTTGGCGCTCCATCGGCCAGGAGGCACGGGCGTCGTCGGGGTGCTCGAGCTCATGTCCTTGCTCCGCCCAGGCGTGCGTGCCGCCGGTGAGGGTGGTGGCGGTGATGCCGTGTTCCGCCAGGGCGGCACAGCCCTGGCCGGAGCGGGCACCTGAGGCGCACACGACGAGCAACTCGTGGCGCGCAGCGACCTCCTGCAGGGCGGGCACCGCGGAGGCGAGCTGGTCGAGGGGGATGTTGTGGGCTCCGGGCAGGTGTCCGGAGGCATACTCGCTGGGGGTTCGCACGTCGATCACGGTGTAGTCGCCTACGCGTGGTGCTGCCTCAGCGGGCCGCAAGGCTGCAGGGGCGGGCATGGGGGTCCTTTCGCAACGGGCCGACGGGCTTGCCCTGACGAGAGTACAATACCCCTAGGGGTATCAGGAGGAGGCGTAGTGGAGCTGAACATGGCCGCCGACGAGCTCAAGGCGGCACTCAACCGTCTGCGGCGGGCTCAGGGTCAGCTCGCCGGAGTCATCAAGATGATCGAAGACGGGCGGGACTGCGAGGAAGTCATCACGCAACTCGCGGCGGTCTCCCGGGCCCTGGACCGGGCAGGCTTCTCGATCATCGCCACCGGGCTGCAGCACTGCCTGACGGAGGAGCCGCAAGAGGCGGAGGACCGGGACAGGCTGCGCGCACGCCTCGAGAAGCTGTTCCTGTCCTTGGCCTGAGCATCCCGGTCGTGTCCCGCGGTCGTGGACGGTCCTGAAGCCGCCTGGAACGGCGCTGTCCGCCGGTTCTCCGGCTTCAGTGTCCTGGGGTGGGCGCTCCGGTCGAGCGCCCCGGGCCGGCCGAGTGCCGGCGTCCCGGGGTGCACAGTCGCCCGCCACGCACGGCCGCCGCCCGCCACGCACCGCTGTCGTCGTCCAGCCCTCGCTTCTCCTTCCTCCTCCCGCCTGTTCGCGTGCTCCCGCATCTTCGGGGGCCGTGACGAGGGCGGGCCGCAGGAGCGGGCGTCTCCCGGTCCGCGATCCCGCCGGGAACGGGCTAGAGGACGGCACGGGCCCTGCGTCGCCGGCCATTGCCGTGCCGGTGGGCCCGCTTCCGCCCGAGGTGCGACTTCGGACCCCCGCCGGCTTCGGCATTCCCCTCCCTGTGCACCCTCCTCGGCGAAATAATACCCCGGGGGGTATTGTTCACCTGAGGCAGTCGCACGGCGGTTCCCGAGGGACCGCTGCCGTGGCTTGCATCCGTCCAAGGACCGGTTCGCTCAGTGAGGAGGCTCGCTGTATGACCCGCACGGTGCGCGAAGTGACCGTCGAGGAACTGGAAGCCCAACGAAACCTCGGCGACGTGCAGGTGATCGATGTCCGCTCGCCCGAGGAGTACGCAACAGGCCATGTACCCGGCGCGGTGAACATGCCGTTCGAGGACCTGCTGGCCGCCCCCGCCGCTTCTGCGCGTGCAGGAGCGCACGTGGTGTGCCACTCCGGCCGGCGCAGTGCCGAAGCTGTCCGCGCGCTGGGGGAGGCAGGTATTCCGGCCGTTTCCGTCGCCGGTGGAACCGCCGCGTGGATCGAGTCCGGCCGCAAGATCGAAGGAGGTACGCCGTGACCGGCACAGCAACCACACAGGCAGCGGGATCTCTGGCAGGCGGTCTGGTGGTGTCCACCGTGGCCACGTCCTCCCTCGGCGACCGCAGCTACCTGGCCGCCGACGGCGCAGTGGCCGTGGTGATCGACCCGCAGCGCGACGTCGACCGGGTGATCGCCGAGGCCGGGCGTCTGGGAGTGCGGATCACCGCGGTCCTGGAGACGCACGTGCACAACGACTACGTCTCCGGCGGTCTGGAACTGGCCCGTCTGACCGGTGCCGAATACGGGGTCGCGGAGGCCGACCGGGCGCCGTTCGCGCATCGGCCCCTGCGGGACGGCGACGTCATCGAGCTGTCCGGCCGCATGCGCGTGCGCGTGGTCGCCACGCCTGGGCACACCTTCCACCACATGTCGTACGTCCTGGAGGGCGAAGCCGGGCCGGTCGGTGTGTTCACCGGCGGCTCCCTGCTGCTGGGCACCACCGGGCGCACCGATCTGCTCGGCCCCGAACACAGCCGGGATCTCGCACGGCACCAGCACGCCTCTGCCCGCAAGCTCGTCCAGGCCCTCCCCGAAGGCGCCCACATCTGGCCGACCCACGGGTTCGGCAGCTTCTGCTCGGCCACTCCCCCTTCCGGGGACGCCGCGGACATCGGCGAGCAGCTTCGCGTCAATCCGGCTCTGACGCTGGCGGAGGACGAGTTCGTCGAGCAGACCCTGTCCGGCCTGGACGCCTACCCCGCCTACTACGCGCACATGGGCGTGCAGAACGCCCGCGGGCCAGAGCCCCTGGACCTGCGGCCTCCGGCCACGGCGTCCCGGGAGGAACTGGCCCGGCGTCTGGCCGCGGGCGAGTGGGTGATCGATCTGCGCAGCCGCAAGGCGTACGCGGCCTCGCACCTCGCGGGCATCGTCAGCCTCGGCCTGGACGGCCCCATGGTCACCTGGCTGGGCTGGATGATCGACTGGGGCGCACCGGTGACACTGGTGGGCGAAACCAGCGAACAGGTCGCGGAGGCACAGCGAGAGCTGGCCCGTATCGGCATCGACGCCCTCGCGGGCGCTGCCACCGGCCAACCCGCCGAACTCGCCACCGGGCAGTCACGAACGCGTGACACCCCCACAGCGACTTTCGAGGATCTCGCCGCGGTTCAGCACGGCCGCGTCGACGGTCTGCCGGAGGCCGGCGTGGTCCTGGACGTGCGGACCCACAACGAGTTCCGCGCCGCTCATGTCGACGGTGCTGTCCACATCCCGCTGTACGAACTCAAGGCCCGTCTGGCCGAGATCCCCGACGGCACCGTGTGGGTGCACTGCGGAAGCGGATACCGGGCAACCGCCGGCGCATCGCTGCTGGAGCAGGCCGGCCGCGCAGCGGTCATCGTCGACGACGACTTCGGCGCCGCCGAGCGGGCCGGAGTGTCCATGGCGGAGATCTGAGACGCGTCGGCCCCGTGGCGGGGACGGGGCGACCGTCCCCGCCACGGGCCGCACCGTGCCCTCACCACGGGACCTGTACGGAAGGTCTTCCCCCGCCGTTCTCATGCACTGACAAGAGGTGATCAGTATCCTGGCCGCGCTCTTCGGAGCCGTCATCGGACTGGCGCTGGGGTTGCTCGGCGCCGGCGGGTCGATCCTGGCGGTGCCCGCACTCGTCTACGGCGTCGGGCATCCACTGCATGCCGCGATCCCCGTCTCCCTCGCTGTGGTGGCCGTCTCCTCGCTCGGCGGCGTGCTGCCGCGAGAGCGTCGCCGTGAAGTGCAATGGCGCATCGCCGGCGTCTTCGGCACCGCAGGGATCCCCGCCGCGTTCGCAGGTGCCGCACTGGGCCGCCTCCTGCCGCAACGCTGGCTCTTCCTCGCCTTCGCCGTACTGATGACTGTGGTGGCGATCCGGATGCTGCGCGGCTCGGACGAACCCGTCGGCGCCTGCCGCACCCGGGACGGGGGCGTCAACTGGCGCAGCTGTCTGCCCAAGTCGCTTCTCGCCGGCCTCGGTGTCGGTCTGCTGACGGGCCTGTTCGGCGTCGGCGGTGGCTTCGTCATCGTCCCGGCTCTCAGCCTCCTGCTGGGTCTGGGGCCGCAGCAGGCCGTTGCCACGTCCCTGGCGGTGGTGTTCGTCAACTCCGTGTCCGGGCTCGCCGCGCACGCGAGTGCCGTGACGAGCATGGACCTCACCGTCCTGCTGCTCTTCGCGGGCACGTCCCTGGCCGTCTCCCTCGCAGCGGCCCGCATCGCGCCCCGCCTCCCCGCCGCAACCATCCGTCGCTGGTTCGCCTACGTGGTCCTGGCGGTGGCCGCGGGGGTCGCCAGCACGGCGATCCTCGTCCCCTCCGCCCTGGTCGCATGAACGTCGCAGGCAGGACGCCCGCAGGCCCGCGCACGGAGTGACGGTCGCGGAGGGGACCGTCGCGCTCCCGGTTCCGCAGGCGTCGCCGAGCGGCACGACCGGAGACGGCCCCGCGATGAAACCGGTCCACGACCAGGACCGTGTCATCATCGGCAGGCGCCCCCGCCACGTACCGGCCGGCCGGCTCGGCGGTGCACCGGGCGTCCTCGCGGGAGAGCCCCCGCGAACACTCCACTTGAGCTCCGGGTGGGAGGAGCGGCATGGGCTGGTTGATCTCGCTGACCGGCGTCGCACTCGTCCTCGGCGCCCTGCGGGACCTGTTCCACACGCTCTGGCATCCGACGCGCAGAGGGGGAGTCAGCCGTGTCGTCATGACGGCGTTGTGGCGGCTGTCCCACGCCTTCCCCGCCCGCAGAGGCGTGGCCGAACTCGTGGGGCCGCTCGCGCTGGTGACCGTGGTCGGCATGTGGGCCTTCACCATCGCCCTGGGGTGGGCGATCGTCTACTTGCCCCACATGCCGGAGGAGTTCACCTTCGCAGCGGGGCTGGAACCGGGCGAGCGCACCGGCATGCTCGATTCTCTCTACCTGTCCCTGGCCACCGTGACCACCCTGGGCCTGGGAGACATCGCGCCGAACGCCGGCTGGCTCCGGGTCGTCGCACCGCTGGAGGCACTGGTCGGGTTCGCTCTGCTCACGGCCGCCGTCTCCTGGGTGCTGGAGATCTATCCCGCTCTCACCCGCAGACGGAGCCTGGCGCTGCGACTGGCCATGCTGCGTCGCGTCGAACCGTCGCCACAGCAACTGCAAGGCTCGGCCAGCGCCCGTCTCATGGAGAGCCTCGCCGCCGAAGTCGCCCGTATCCGCGTCGACTTCACCCAGTACGCCGAGGCCTACTACTTCTACGACGGTGACGAAGACCTGTCACTGGCCGCCATGATCGGCTATGCCGAAGCCCTCGCCAGGCGGGGGCCTGCGAGTGAGCGTGAGGACGTACGGATGGCCGCCGCCGTACTGGGCCACACCCTGGAAGATCTCGCCGTCACTCTGGACGAGCGGTTTCTCCATACGGGTGGAACGTCGACGGAGGTCTTCGCCGCGTACGCCAGCGATCACGGCCGGCTCCCCGGCCGGTCGTGACCTCCGCTTCACCGGCTCCGGCGCTCTTCGCCACCCGGCCGAGTAGCGTGTCGTCCCCGGTCACCTGCCCAGGACCACCCACCACGGACGTCCGCCTTTCGCAGCTCCGCCCGGCCCCGGTGGCCGGGGCCCTCTCCCGCGAGTCGCCGGGAGAGGAAGGCGGGAGGCACCGGGGGTGGGTTTCCGGCGGCACGTGACCGCTGGACGGCGGCGAATCTGCTGCTCCCGCGGGCCGGCGGCGGCCCGTCGCGGAGTGACCCAGGAGAGGAATGCCCTTGTGCATGAGCAGGAGTGGCGGCACTACGTCGCCCGGTATCACGACACCCGCTCCGGCATCACCGAACGTCTCTTCCAGCAGCTCGACGCCTCTCCCTACAGGTGGCTGGCCGGCTCGCTGCGGCCCGAGGGTCCCGTTCTCGACCTGGCGTGCGGATCGGCTCCTCTGCGCGCGGTGCTTCCTGACGCGGACTGGGCCGGCATCGACTCGTCCACCGGCGAACTCGCCCGGGCCGCAGGGCAAGGACGCGGCCCGCTCGTACGGGGCAGTGCCGATGCCCTGCCCGTAGCGAGCGGAGCCGTCGACGCGGTCTGCGCGTCGATGTGCCTTCCCGTTCTCACCCCGCTGGGTCAGGTGCTGGACGAGGTCCGGCGCGTCCTGCGACCTGGCGGGATGCTCGCGGTGCTCGTCCCGGCGCGGATGGGACCGATGCCGTCCGGCCTGCTGGGCTGGCTGCGGGTGATGTGGGCGCTCCGGGCGGTGCGCCAGTCCTGGCCCAACCCCGAGGCCTGTGACAACGCCGCCGCCGTGCTGCGCCGGGCCGGATTCCTCGTCGAGTCGGACGAACGCCGTGTCTTCAGGCTCCCGTTGGAGAACTCCGAAGACGCGAGCCGCCTGGTCGACGCCCTGTACCTGCCCGGCCTGACGCCGCAGCGCGCGGAGGCGGCCAAGAGCGCCCTCGGCGACTGGGCAGAGCCCGGCCGGGCCCTTCCGCTGCCGCTGCGCCGTGTCGTGGCCAGGACTCCGGATCACCGCAGTACGCCGTCGTCGACGCGCGCCCGGACCGGCGGAGGCAGGCATGAGCAGTGACGGATCCGCGTCCTCGTCACGGGACGGTCGGGAGCGGGCCGCCGTCGAACGGCGGGGTGCTCTCGTCCGGCTGCTCGTCCTCGTGCTGGTGCTGGCCGCGCTGGGCAGTTGGGTTGCGGCGGGTGGCGGACGGTTCCTCGTCGGTCTCACCCGCCAGGTGGACTCCCTGGGCTGGTGGGCCCCGCTGGTGTTCGCGCTGTGCTACGCGATCGCGGTGTCCGCCCTCTTTCCCGCTTCGGTGCTGACCGCATCGGCGGGGGCGCTGTTCGGCGTCCCGCTGGGAACGGCGGTGGTGCTGGCCGGGGCGACCGCCGGAGCGGCGCTCTCGTTCGGGCTCGCGCGCTGGCTGGGGCGCCCGGCGGTCGCCCGGTACGCCGGTACGGGACGGCTGGCCGGGCTCGACGCGCATCTGTCCCGGCGGGGGTTCGGGGCCGTACTGGTGCTGCGTCTGGTGCCGCTGTTCCCCTTCGCAGTCGTCAACTACGGTGCGGGCGTGGCCGGAGTGCGCTTCGTGCCCTATCTCACGGCGACGGCCCTCGGGATCGTGCCGGGCGTCCTCGCCTACACGGGACTGGGCGGCTCGCTGCACGACCCGTCCTCACCAGTGCTGTGGACCGCGCTCGCGGGACTGCTGGCGCTGAGTGCGGGCGGCGGCTGGGCGGCCCGGCGGGTCGCCGCGCGCGCCGGCAGCGACACGGCCGGGGAGTCAGCGCAGTCGCCGGTATCCGGTGACGACCCGGTGGACCGCCGTGACGCCGACGGCCCCGGCCCATACCCACGCGACGGTGTGGGCGATGCCCGGAAGCAGACACCACAGCGTGTGCACGGCAATGGTCTCCGTGCCCTCGGTCAGCCCGCCGAGGAAATTGAGTGACCTGCCACGGGAGAGCCGGTCGTCCTCCACTTCGCGGCGTCCGGCCCGCTCCGCGATCGACGAGAACGCCAGGAACGCGGTGCCGTTGACGTAGTAGGCGAGCAGTACGACGAGGAACGGCAGGGCACTGCCGCCCACCCCGACGGCGACACCCACGACGAAGGCTCCGTAGACGAGGAAATCCGCGGTGATGTCGAGGAAGCCGCCCGCGCCGTCGGCCCCCCGGCGGCGGGCGAGGGGCCCGTCCAGGCCGTCGGCCAGCCGGGAGAGCAGCCAGAGGACCGCGGCCGCCGCCCACCAGCCGGTCGCAGCACAGCCCGCGCCGGCCAGGCCGAGGACCACCCCTGCCGCGGTGAGCCGGTTGGGCGTGACCCCCGGCCGGTCGAGGCCGGCCGCTGCCCGCTCCAGCGGGCCGGTCAGCGCCGCCCGTGCCTGTACGTCCAGCATCCTGCATCCCTCTCGTCCCGGGCCGTGCAGGACCGGATCGCCGGAACCTGCGCCGCTGTGCCGTCACCCCGAAGGGAAGCCTCCCACCGCCCCGCTGTGTTCCACTTCCGGCAAGGATTCGTCGGAGTCCGGCAAGGAGAATCTTCGATGCGGATACCGAGGCGGGCCGTAACACGCCCGGCTGCGGCGTGGAGCGCCCTGGCCGCGCTGCTGCTGTCGGCGTGCTCGGCGGGCGGCGGTACACGATCCCAGGAGGCACTGCCGAAGAACTGGGACGAGTTGCGGGCCGCCGCCCGCGGCCAGACCGTCAACCTGTTCATGTACGGCGGGGACGACGGCGCCAACTCCTACATCGACGAGGAGGTCGCGCCGGCCGCGAAGAGGCGCGGCATCTCCGTCAAGCGCGTGCCGGTCGCCGACACCCAGGACGCCGTACAGAAAGTGCTCGGCGACAAGCGGGCCGGCAGGAACAGCGGCGGCGCGGTGGACCTGGTCTGGGTCAACGGAGAGAACTTCCGCACCGGCAAGCAGGCCGGGCTGTGGCTGTGCGGCTACACCGGCCTGATGCCGAACCAGAAGTACGTCGACGACGAAGACCCCACGATCACACAGGACTTCGGCACTCCGGTGGACGACTGCGAGACCCCGTGGAGCCGCGCCCAGTTCGCCTTCGTCCACGACGCCGCCGAGGTGCCCGAACCGCCGCGCACCATGCGGCAGCTGACGGACTGGATCGCCGAGAACCCCGGTCGCTTCACCTATCCGGCACCGCCGGACTTCACCGGCTCGGCCTTCGTACGCCAGGTGCTGCAAGCCTCCGCACGCGGCAACTCCCGAGTCCCTGCCCGGTACAGCCGCAAGGCGTACGACAGGGCGGCACCCGCCCTGTGGAAAGAGCTGAAGAAGCTGTCGCCGAAGCTGTGGCGCAAGGGCGCGACCTACCCCAAGGACGAGTCGGCGCTGAACGACCTGTTCGCCGACGGGGAGGTGGACATGGCGATGACTTACGGGCCCGCCCAGGTGCCGCGCCTGGTGGCCAAGGGGAAGTTCCCCGCCTCCACCCGCGTCTTCGTACCGGAGGAGGGCACGCTGGGCAACACCAGCTACCTCGCGGTGCCCGAGAACGCCGCGCATCGTGAAGCCGCACTCGTGCTGTCCGACCTGATGCTCTCTCCCCGGCTGCAGTACGCGAAGGCGCGGCCGAACGGCTGGGGCGCCTACTCCGTTCTGGACCGCGAGCGGCTGCCCGGCGTGTGGCGGAAGAAGTTCGCTGCGATCAAGACCCCGGAGACGGTGCTGCCTTTCGACGAACTGTCCCGCAACGCCGTGCCCGAGCTGAGCGGTGAGTGGGTGGCCCCCCTGGACGCGGGCTGGAAGCGGCACGTGCTGGGCGGCCGGTGAGCCGCCGCGTCGCGGGGCTGCTGCTGGTCGCTCCCGCACTCGCCGTCGTCGCGCTCGCGGGCACCGGCTTGGTGTACGCGGCGCGCGGCAGCGTGGCAGACGGCCTCGGCGGCGGCTGGAACACCACCGCCTACCGGGAGTTGCTCACCGACCCGGTGATCCGGGAGTCCCTGCTCACCAGCCTCTGTATCGCGTCCGTCTCCACTGCCGGGTCGGCGCTGCTCGCCCTGGGAGCGGTGGGCGCGGTGAGCACCGTGCGTGGTGCGCGGAGAGCCTTGGACGCGGTGGCGCGGGCCACCCTGGCCGTACCGCACGTCCTCGCCGCTGCCGCGTTCGCGTTGCTGCTGGCGGGTTCCGGGCTGGCCTCCCGGCTCGGTCACGCCGTGGGACTGACCGGGGCTCCCGCCGACTTCCCCGTCCTGGTCGCCGGCGAAGGGCAGACGGCGGTCCTGCTCACCTATGCCTGGAAGGAGGCTCCCTTCATCGCGTTGCTGCTGCTTGCCGCGCACACTCCCGCCGTACGGGATCTGGAGACCGCTGCGCGCACACTGGGTGCGGGACGCCTGCAGCGGCTGCTGCGCGTCACGTGGCCGCTGCTGGCACCGGCGCTGGTCGAGGCGTGTCTGCTGGTCTTCGCCTTCACCTTCGCCGCGTTCGAGGTGCCCGCTCTGCTGGGTCCTTCCGCTCCGCGGGCACTGCCGGTCGAGGCGGTGGAGCTGTACCGCTCCGTCGAACTGGCGGACCGGCCACGTGCCCTGGCGCTCGCGATCGTCACCGGCGCCGTGGTCGCTCTGGCCGCTCTCGCCGCCGCTGTGATCTCCCGCCGGCTGCTTCGCGCGAGGACTCTCCCGTGAGCAACCCTGACGTGCTGATGCCGCGGCAACCGCCGGACGACGGTGACAGCGGCGACGGCAGCCGGGCGAGCCCACCTGCGGCACACCGGACTCGCGACGCGGTGCCGCGCGGCCGGCTCCGGGGCGCAGGCAGAACAGCGGGCTTCGTCGTCCTCGTCCTCTGGGTGGTGGCACCTCTGCTGCCGCTGCTGGCCTGGGCGTTCACCCGCCGATGGGTGTACCCGGGGCTGCTGCCGCAGGAATGGTCGCTCGGAGCGTGGACGGACGCGGCCGACCCCCAGCGGGGCGTCCTGGCGGCGCTGGGCACCTCGCTGGGCCTGGCCCTGTTCACCGCCGCCACCGCCACCGTGCTCGGCGTGCTCGCCGCGCGTGGCCTGGCGCTGCACGCGCCGCCGGCCGCTCCCCTGCTGCGGCTGCTGCTCCTCGCCCCGGTCCTGGTCCCGCCGTTCGCGCTCGCCGTGGGCGTGCAGGAGATCTTCATCCGCCTCGGGCTGTCCGACCAGGCGCTGGGGGTGGCTCTGGTCCACCTCGTCCCCGCGCTGCCGTACACGGTGCTGACCCTCGTCGGGGCCCACGCCACCTACGACGTCCGCATGGAACAGGCGGCGCGTACGCTCGGGGCCTCGCGTACGGCCGTGGTGCGCCACGTCGTACTGCCCGCACTCGCGCCCGCACTGCTGGCCGCGGCGACTCTGGCGTTCCTGGTGTCCTGGGGCGAGTACCTGATGACGGTGCTCGTCGGGGGCGGGGTGGTCACCACACTTCCGCTTCTGCTGTTCTCCACGGCCTCGGGCAGCGGCAACCAGGCCCTGACCGCCGTCCTGGGCGTTCTCGTCGTGGCACCGCCGGTCCTGCTGTTCGGCGTGGCCGCCGGGCTGCTGCGCCGCCGCCGGGCCCGCTGGGCCGACCCCGCGCGGACCGCGGCGTACCCCGGCAACCACCGAACGCACACGACCAGCGAAGCGGAACCCGACTCGTGGACATGACTCCGAGCCCCACCTGCGACGGACTGCGCCTGTCCGGAATCACAGCCGGACACCCGGGCCGCCGCACACCGGTTCTCGAAGACCTCGAACTGGAGGTCGCCGACGGTGAACTCCTCGCCCTGCTCGGCCCGTCCGGCTGCGGCAAGACGACGACCGTGCAAGTGGCCTCCGGGCTGCTGCCCCCTTCGCGCGGCACGGTCGAACTGGGGGGAAGCGACGTCACCCGTACGCCCCCGGAGCGCCGCCGCACGGCGGTCGTCTTCCAGCAGCCGCTGCTGCTGCCGCATCTGACAGCGGTGGACAACGTGGCCTTCCCCGCCCGCGTCGCCGGCCTCGGTCGCCGGGAAGCGCGCATCAAGGCGCACGAACATCTCCAGCACCTTGGGGTCGACACGCTCGCCGACCGGTATCCGCGGCAGTTGTCCGGCGGACAGGCCCAACGTGTCGCCCTGGCCCGCGCACTTGCCGCGCGGCCTCGCGTCCTCCTCCTCGACGAACCCTTCAGCGCCCTCGACACCGGACTGCGACACCAGATGCGCGACCTGCTCAGCGCCGTTCAGCGCGAACTGCGCCTCACCACGCTCCTGGTCACACACGATCAGGCCGAGG
Source organism: Streptomyces ovatisporus (assembly GCF_042653885.1). Lineage (NCBI taxonomy): Bacteria > Bacillati > Actinomycetota > Actinomycetes > Kitasatosporales > Streptomycetaceae > Streptomyces > Streptomyces ovatisporus. The sequence goes on along the minus strand of NZ_JBHSFH010000005.1, from coordinate 607,995 downwards.
CCGCGGCCGTCGCCGATGCCGTCGCCGTCATGCACGACGGGCGCATACTCCAGCGCGGCGCACCCGCCGAGCTGTACGCACGGCCCGCCTCCCGCACCGTGGCCCGGTTCCTCGGCTGCCACACCGCACTGCCCGGAACGGTCACACAGCGAGGCCGATTCCGCTGCGCGCTGGGCGACTTGGCGCTACCCGCCGCGGTCGGACACCGCGGTCCGGGCTGGCTGGTCGTCCGTCCCGAATCCATCACCCCCGGCGACGGCGAGGACTCGGTACCGGCCGTCGCCCGGACCGCACGGCCGGAGGGCGCCTTCACGGCCCTGACCGCCGACACCGCGGCAGGTGCGGTCCACGCCCTGCTTCCGCCGGGCCCGCACCCGTCGGCGGACGAACCGATCCGGCTGCGGCTGCCTCTGGCCCACCGCTGGGTCGTCGCGGACAGCCCCTGACCGCCGCTCAGCCATGTCCCTGCCGGACCGTGCGGGGCCCGGACGACGGTGGTGCAGACCCGCCCCGCGCGGGGTTCGCGCCGACGGCGTCTCGCTCATGTCGTGCCGCTCACACCCGAGTTGGGCTGCCGGCAGGACGGTGGAGGTGGGCGCTCGACGCCGCCGCCCGCCGCTTCTTCCACCGCCGCGCACCGTCCTCAGCCGTCCTCAGTACCGGCCTTGCGAACCGCTGCCGCTGTTTCAAGGCCGGCGAGGGCGAATTCAGCCGTTCGTGTTCGGTAATGAGCGCGCCTCTTGCGAGGGGTGCCGGGGCGTGAGTCGATCGGGGTGGTGAGGAGGGGGCGACGGGCCGCCTCCCGCGACCGGAGAGCAGGGGCAAGTTCGTATGGATGTGCCGCGCAGCACCACGAGTGCGACCGAGGAGCAGTTGGACCTCGGAGCCTCGCGGCTCTCCCGGGTTCTCATCGGGGTCTGCCGCGTCGCGGTCGCGCTGATGTGGATCCAGAACGTCGCATGGAAGCATCCGCCGGACTTCGGGAACGACACCGACCCGCCGCGTGACCTGTACAAGTGGACGCTCAACGGGGTGGAGCACGAAGTCCTCGGCGTATGGGCGTGGTTGACCGAGCACGTGATCCTTCCGAACTTCCTGGTGTTCGCGTGGGCGGCGTACCTGGTGGAGGCGTGCCTGGGGGCCTTCCTGCTGGTGGGTCTGGCCACCCGCCTGTGGGCGCTGATCGGGCTGGCGCAGACGACGGCGATCACTCTCTCGGTGCTGTACGCACCGCACGAGTGGTTCTGGGCCTACATCCTCATCTACGTGGCGCATCTGGCCCTGTTGGCCACGGCAGCGGGCCGCGCTCACGGCGTGGACGGTGTGCTGCGTCCGGTGTGGCGGCAGCGGGGCGGCAAGCTGTCGCGTCTTCTGCTGCGCCTCTCATGACGTCCCGAACCGTGAATTGCACGGTCCGCACAACAATCCATAAGACGGCCCGATGGAGGTTCCGGTGAGGTCACCACGTTCAGCGGCCGCCCGCGCGGCGATCGTGCTGGGGCTGGGTGCCGCGTCGAGCACCGTGCTGGGGATCGCCGACACCTCGCCGTGGCGGTTCATCGCCCTGGACGGGACGGGAACGCTGATCCTCCTCGCGCTGGCCGCCCTGGCCGTCGTCGCGGGTGTTCTGGCGCTGCCCGGTCTGATCGCGCTGGCCGGTGCCGCGTTCGTGGCGATGGCCGTGGTGCAGCTGATCCAGCTCGGCTGGGCGGACACGAACCTGATGGGCGGCAACGGCTCCACGATGGCTCTCCTGCTCGGCTTCGGCGTCGGCCTGCTCGCCCTCGCTCCCGCACCGCCCGCCCCTCGGCAACCCGAAAGGCAGCCCGCAGATGAATCTTGACAGCACGCTGCAGCCGGTCCTGGCCACCGCAGCCGAGCACGCAGCGGACGTCGACGCGGAAGGCCGCTTCCCGGCGGAATCGGTCTCGGCTCTCGCCTCATCCGGCCTGCTGGGCCTGACCGTTGGCGAGGAGGACGGCGGACTGGGCGGCGGCCCGGAGCAGTTCGCCCATGTCTCGTCCGCGTTGGCTGCCGTCTGCGGTTCGACGGCGATGATCTACATCATGCACGTCTGCGGCACCATGACGGCGCTGGCCGCTCCACCGTCCGGGCTGCCCTCCCTGCCGTCCGATCTGGCGGCCGGCCGGACGCTCGCGACGCTGGCGTTCAGCGAACCGGGGTCACGCTCGCACTTCTGGGCCCCCGTCTCGCAGGCGAAGCGCGACGGCGGTGGGGAGGTCGAGTTCACCGCCGACAAGAGCTGGGTGACTTCGGCGGGACACGCGGGGCTGTACGTCACCTCGGTGCTGTCGGCCGACGAGCCGGGCGGCATCGACCTGTTCGCCGTCACGGGTACGGAGCCGGGGGTGAGCGTCACCGGTGCCTTCCGCGGCCTGGGCCTGCGCGGCAACGAGTCGGCGCCGATGCGTTTCGAGCTGACGGCACCCGACGACAGGCGGATCGGCCAGGCCGGCGGGGGCTTCGGCATGATGACCGACACGGTCATGCCCTGGTTCAACCTGGGCAACGCCGCCGTATCGCTGGGCCTGGCACGGGCGTCGTTCGACGCGGCCGTACGGCATACCGGCGGCGCCACGTTCCAGCACCTCGACCAGACGCTTGCCGATCTGCCCACCATCCGGGCCCGGTTGGCCCGCATGTCGCTGCAACTGGAGGCCGCCGGTGCCTACTTGCACAAGACGGCGGCGAGCATCGCGGCGCCCGACGAGACGACCCCGCTGCACGTCCTCGGGGTCAAGGCACTGGCGAACGACACGGCACTGACCGTCACCGAGGACGCCATGCGGGTGTGCGGCGGCGCCGCGTTCTCCAACCACCTGGCCATCGAGCGGTACTTCCGCGACGCCCGCGCCGGCAGCGTCATGGCTCCCACCGCCGACGCGCTCTACGACTTCTACGGCAAGGCCATCACAGGGCGGCCCGTCTTCGGCTGAGCCGTCACACCGCACCCTCGACTCCCCACTCCCCAGTCCCCGCTCCACACCGGAACAAGGAGACGTCATGGAACCGCTCGTCGTAGGAGCAGTGGCCTACGCACCCAACATCGTGCCCATCTGGGAAGGCATCCGCGACTACTACCGGTCGGCACCGGTCGAGACGGACTTCGTGCTGTTCTCCAACTACGGCCGTCAGGTGGACGCGCTGCTGGCCGGCACCATCGACGTCGCCTGGAACACCAACCTGGCCTGGGTGCGTACCGTCCTGCAGAGCGAGGGCCGGGCGCGTGCGCTGGCCATGCGCGACACCGACCTGGGCTTCCGCACGCACCTGGTCTGCCGCGCCGGTGCCGGACTGCGCGGAGTGGGCGACCTGAAGGGGAAGAAACTGGCCCTGGGCAGCCGCGACTCCGCGCACGCGGCAATCCTGCCGCTGCACTACCTGCGCCGCGAGGGCATCTCGGACGGGGACGTCGAACTCCTGCGCATCGACAGTGATCTGGGCAAGCACGGCGACACGGGCCGCAGCGAACTGGACGCCATCCGGGCCGTGATGGAAGGCGAAGCGGACGCCGCGGCGATCGGCGTCACCACGTGGGAGTCCATCGGGCGCGACGAACTCATGCCGGACGCCCTGCAGGAGTTCTGGACCAGCCCTGCCTACTGCCACTGCAACTTCACCGCTCTGGACACCCTCGATGCGGACCGTGCCGAGGCGTGGACGGCCCACCTCCTCGCCATGGACTGGAACGACCCCGGGCATCGCAGGATTCTGGAGATGGAGGGCCTGAAGCAGTGGGTCCGTCCCGAACTCGAGGGCTACGACGACCTTTTCGAAGCAGTCGAGGAACAACGCATCCCGGCGCACTGGTGATTCCGTGCTGATACTCGAACTGGTCGGGAAAATCTCCTCGGTGGCGGACGGAGACCGGATCACCCTGCCCGTCGGCTCTGCGGCGGACAGGGAACTGGTGGCCGCATGGTGTAGGCGCACAGGCAACACACTGGTGGCCGCGGACGACAGCAGCGTCACCGTACGCCGCGGACGTCCCACCGATCCCATCGCCGAGCTGCCGCCGGACCGCCGTCCCGGAGCCCGCCTGTGGCTGTACACCAACTTCGACTGCAACCTCGCCTGCGACTACTGCTGCGTGCGCTCGTCCCCGCAGACGGCGCGCCGCGCGCTGGGTACGGACCGGGTCCGCCAGATCGCCGAAGCAGCACCCGGCGCCGGGATCTCGGAGATCCTCCTCACCGGCGGCGAACCCTTCCTGCTGCCCGACCTCGACCGGATCGTCGCCCACTGCACAGCAGCACTGCCCACCACCCTCCTCACCAACGGCATGCTCTTCCGCGGACGCCGGCTCCACATGCTCCGAGCCATGCCCCGCGACCGGCTCACGCTCCAGATCAGCCTCGACTCGGCCACCCCCGGACTCCACGACTCCCACCGGGGTGAAGGCACGTGGGCCAAGTCCGTCGCCGGCATCCGCACCGCCCTCGACGAGGGCTTCACCGTACGGGTGGCCGCCACACTGACCACGAACGACCGGCACGAGGAAGCCGGACTGCGGACATTCCTGGACACCCTCGGCATTCACCGCCGCGACCAGGTGATCCGTCCGCTCGCCCACGAAGGCGCGGCCGAGAACGGCCTGCACCTGACCTCCGAGACCCTCATCCCCGAGATCACCCTCACCGCCGACGGCGTCTACTGGCACCCGGTGGCGGCGGACAACGACGCACAACTGGTGACTCGCGACATCTTCCCCCTGGGCGCCGCCGTCGAACTCGTCCGGGAGAAGTTCCGCGGCTACCGGGAACACGCCGACTCCGCCGCGCGCACCTTTCCCTGCGCCTGACCACCGAAGCCGGCGGACCGTACGCGGCGTCAGCGAACGTCGCTCGGCGGGGCCGTTGCCGCCCGCTGCCCGGTGGATCCGGCGGTCCTGGGGCCGCGGGTCTCGATCAGCGGGAGCAGGGTGCGCAGTTCGGCGTTCTCGGCCTCGTCGAGTACCGCGTGCTGGACGCAGGCGGGGACGAGGGTGCCGTCCTCGGGGTGCGCCATGGCGTAGTGGCAGGCGGCCAGCCGTTCCTGGGCCCCGCGCAGCGCGGGATCGTCGGCGTGTACGCCGCGCTGCATCAACTCCCACGCGGGCGCGACGACTTCGGCGTCCATGAACTGGTGCATGACGAACGTCACCGGCCGGACACGGAAGCGGTGCCGGGCCAGCCGCAGCAGGCCCACACGGCGGACGGTCCGGCCGAACCAGCTCAGCGCGGTCAGGGCGGTGGACGGATGGCGCAGCAGCACCCGTGTGATCCTGACGGCGAGCAGGCCGGGCGGGGTGCCGCCGAAGTTGACCTTCCCGAAGCGGCGGAAGAACGTGTCGCGGACCGCGAGATCGCGTCGGTCCTCGCCGCGCAGGAACGGATACCAGCGGCTGCCGACGTAGAAGCCGTAGGCAGTCCGGTTGCACCGCACATCGCCGTTCTCGAAGACCCGGTAGTCCAGCCGCGTTCCCGCGCCGCGTTCGATCTCCGCCCACACGGCATCCGGAGTGGCCTCGCGGTAGCGCTCCTTCCAGCGGCGCTCGTCGCCAAGGAAGGCGGCGGGCTGGAAGGAGAACATCCCGTACCCCATGTCCGCGCAGTCGCGTACGACGTCCGCGACCTCGTCCAGGTTGCCGGGCGTGACGGTCATGTTGTGGGCGAGGAAGAACCGCACACCGTGCTCCCGGCGCAGCCGCAGGAACATGTCCGCGAAGCGCCTGCGGTACGGGTCGAGTGCCTTCTCGCTGGGCGGGCGTTCGATGCCGCGCCGCCCGTACATGAACTTGTCGAAGTGCGCGGCGAACGACAGCCGCTCGAAGCGCCGTCTTCCGTCCCCGCCGAGGGCGAGGGCGGTGAGGTAGTCCTCGTCGAAGTCGCCGTGCGTGAAACTCATCGGTTCGCGGCCGTGCCGGCGCATGACGGCCAGAGCGGCGGCGTGGTCGTCGGGCGGCAGCAGGCTCACCTCGCCGCCGATCAGCTGGGCGTGTGCGTACGGGCCGCGCCGTTCGCGCAACAGCCGCATCTGTGCTGCGACTTGATCGCGGGTGTGGCGGCCGTCCACCCGCACCCGGTTGGCGTCGCGGGAGTGGTAGCAGGGGGTGCACTTCAGGTTGCACTTGGGGAAGACCCCGTGCGTGCCCTCGCAGCCGACGCCGTGCCGGCCCAGCACCTGACCGGGCGTCCTGACCACGTCCGGCAGTTGTGACCACCGCTCTTCCATGGCCTCCGCGAACTCCGGGTCGTACGGGCGGCTCGCTTGTGCGGCCGCGCGCAGCCGTGCCATCAGTCCCATCGTTCTCCTCCGGTCCCGCCGCGTGTGACGTGTCATCACTGCTGCCCTGCGCCCGCCGAAGGGGCCGTCGGGGCCGGGCGGACAGCCACACCACGCACACCGCCTCACCGGCCTGTCAGCGCCACCGCCACGACGGTCGAAGCCGCGCCCGCCGGTACGCCCGGCGCCGTCGCGGCCAGGAGCGCTCCGAGGGCGGGAAGCAGGATCATCCGCGCATCCTCTTCCGTACGTGCAGCAGTGCACCGGTGACGCGCCGAGCCCGCTCCAGCCGGGCGTGGACGCCGGTGAGCGCGGCATGCCAGGGGCCGTCGGCGTATGTGGGGTAAGGGTGGACGGTCCTGGCGTACTCCGAGGGCGTCCAGCCTTTCCGTACCGCCGCCGCCAGATGCGCGACGGTCTCGCCCGCCCGCGGGGCGACGACCGTGGCCCCGGCGATCCTCCCGCGCTTGTTCAGCACCAGCGTGGTGAAGCCGTCGGTGCGACCGTCGGTGACGGCGCGGTCGGACCGGTCGTGGTCCAGGGTGAGCGTCCGTTCCCCCGCGGTGGAGAGCAGGCCGACGCGGGCGACTTCCGGGTCGGTGAACGTCACCCACGGCACCGCCGGGTAGTCGATCCGGCGTCGCACACCCAGCAGCGCGTCGGTGGCCGCGGACGCCCCCTGGACCCCGGCGAGGTGTGTGAACGCGGACTTTCCGGTGACATCCCCGGCCGCGTAGATGCGGGGATTGGCAGTACGCAGCCGGTCGTCGGTCCGTACCCACCCATGCTGGTCGGCTTCCACTCCCGCCGCCGCGAGTCCGAGTTCCTCGGTGGCGGCGCGGCGGCCGGTGGCGGCGAGCAGCCGGTCGTACGGGACCGGGCCGCCCGGGCCGTGCACCGCGCCACCGGTGACCTCCTCGGTCCGGCAGCCGGTCAGCACTGTGACGCCCTCGGACTCCAGCCGCTTCCGCACCGACCGGGAGGCGCGCGGCTCCTCGTCCGGAAGCAGCCGGTCCAGCGCCTCGACGAGGGTGACCTGCGATCCGAGACGGGCGAACGCCTGCCCCAGCTCGCAGCCGACCGGCCCGCCGCCCAGCACCACCAGACGCTCCGGGAGCTCCGTCTCCGCCCACACGGTGTCGCTGGTCAGGGGTTCGGCTTCGGCCAGCCCGGGGACCGGCGCGAGAGCGGGGGACGAGCCGGTGGCGATCAGTGCATAGCGGAAGTCCACCTGTTGGCTGCCCTGTCCGCCGTCGATCCGCAGCGACCGCTCCGAGGTGAAGACGGCGTTCCCGTGCAGGACCTCGACGCCGAGCGGGCGGAGCGACTCGGCGGAGTCGTGCGGCTCGATCGCGGCGATCGCCTGCTCCACATGACCCATGGCCGCCGCCAGATCGGCACGGCCCCCGGGCGCCGGGTGCAGCCCGTACTGCCCGGCGCTGCGCGCGGCCTGCACCTGGCCGGCCACGTGCAGCAGTGCCTTGCTCGGCACACATCCGGTCCACAGGCAGTCCCCGCCCAGCCGCTCCCGCTCGACCAGCAGTGTGCGGGCGCCGAAGCGGCCCGCTGTGCGGGCGGCGGTCAGACCGGCGCTGCCGCCGCCGATCACCACCAGGTCGTACGTGCTCATCCGGCGTCCTCACTCCTCGGGTCGGGGCGGCTGGGGACCGCCGGGGTGCCGCAGCCGCCGGGACGCCGCACCGCGGGCCTGCCGGGCCCGGCAGGCCCGGGTCAGTAGGCGCGAACCGCGATGAACATGCCCGTCGAGCGCAGCCGGCCGACGAGAGCGTCACCGAGAGCGGTGGCCGGGGTGAGCACTCCGCCGTCGCTCTCCGGCAGGGCGGCGCGGTCCTGGACGAGGGCGAGGGCCGATTCGCCGAGCATGACGGCGGTGGCCTTGTAGCCGGGGTCGCCGTGGGCCTTGAAGCGTGCGGTGTAACGGGCGCCGGTCGTCGTCTCGGCGAAGGTGTCCAGCGTGAAGTGGCCCTTCTCGCGCGTACGCGGACCGGGACCTTCGCCCGGAGAGGGCAGGACCTTGTCCAGCAGAGGGCGCGTGGGCGGCAGCGCCAGCCCGGTGAAGAGGGCACCCATGACTCCGGCCGTACCGACCGCCAGCAGCGGGGAGAGCACCGGCGGCCCGGGGCGCATGGCCTCGCGGTAGCGGAAGCGGGCGCCGTAGGCGTGACCGCGCAGCGCGGCGCTGCGCCGGACGATCCGGGTGTTGAAGGGCGCCATGGGGAACGGTGCGAGGACGCCGCGCAGCGGGATGCCCGCTTGGGACGCACGGCACATGAACAGGTCGTCCTGGCGGCCGAGTTCGGGCTCGGCGGCGCGGTCGGGACTGAGGGTGTAGGGGTCCATGGCGAGCCGGCGGGCCTCGCGGTCCTGCTTCATCGTGTCGATCTGCTGCCGTACCGAGTCGATGGTGCCGCCGCTGACGCCGCCGCTGATCGCGGTGAGGACCGAGGTGGTGTCCGCCAGTTCGCCGCTGCCGTCGGCGCGGACGGCCTCGTGGAGCAGGTGGACGTTGATGTCGGAGGGGATCGAGTCGAAGCCGCAGGCGTGGACGATCCGGGCACCCGTGGAGGCGGCCGTGCCGTGGTGGGCGTCGATGCTCTCCCGGATGAAGAGCGCCTCCCCGCAGAGGTCGACGTAGTCGGTCCCGGCCCGTGCGCAGGCTCCGACGAGTTCACGTCCGTATCGCGTGTACGGGCCCACGGTGGTGATGACCACACGGGCCGCTCCGGCCATCTCCTCCAGCGCCGGACGGTCGCCGGCGTCGGCGACGATCAGGGGCCAGCGCCGTGCCTCCGCGCCGAGGCCCTCCCGTACGGCGACGAGCTTCTCCTCGCTGCGTCCGGCGAGCGCGATCCGCACTCCGTCGGGGGCCGTCCGGGCCAGGTGACGGGCGACCAGGCCGCCCACGAAGCCCGTGGCTCCGTAGACGGCGACGTCGATGTCGCGTGCGCGGCGATGAGAGCTGGTCATGAGCGTGTCCTTCCGGGTCTCCGGGCAGGCGCGGATGCGGGGGCACCTCGTGCCAACGTATCCGGACCGGCCCGCCCGGCGGGGGCGGTCCGGCGTCCGGTACGCCTTCTGCGGCGAGGACGGTGCCGCCGTGGACTCCCGCGCGCCCTCCAGCACGTACCGGCGGAGGGTCCCTCCGCCGGTACGGATGGGAATCGGGGGCCCACAGCCGGAAAGTCGGACTTCCGTCGGGGACCGGTGTGGCCCCAGGCTGAAGCCATGCAGAACAACACAGCCACCGCCGGGAAGGCGGAGCACCCCGGGGGTCTCTCCCGACTCGCCCTCGCGCAGGCGGAGTTCGACCCCGAGGTCGTCTACCTCAACACCGCTTCGCTGGGCCTGCCGCCCCGTCGTTCGCTCGACGCGCTGCACGGCGCGCTGGAGGAGTGGCGCGCGGGAAGGGCCGCCCCGCCTGCCTACGACGCGCCGCTCGCGGCGTCACGGGCCGCCTATGCCCGGCTGGTGGGCGTCGACCCCTCCTGGGTGACGGTCGGAAGCCAGGTCAGCGCCTTCGTCGGGCTGATCGCTGCGAATCTGCCCGCCGGAAGCCAAGTGCTCACCGCCGCAGGCGAGTTCACCAGTGTGGTCTTCCCCTTCCACGCGCAGGCGCCGCGCGGGGTCGAGGTGCGCGAGGTGCCCCTGGAGCGGCTGGCGGAGGAGGTGACTTCCCGTACCGCACTCGTGGCCGTCGCGGCGGTGCAGTCCGCGGACGGACGCGTCGCCGGCCTCGACGCCCTCACCTCCGCGTGCGAAGCGACCGGCACGCGCATCCTGCTGGACGTGACCCAGGCGGTCGGCTGGCTGCCCGTGGACGCGTCCCGCTTCGCCTACACCACCTGCGGGGGCTACAAGTGGCTGCTGGGGCCGCGCGGTACAGCCTTCTCGACCGTGCAGCCCGCGCTCGTGGACGAGATCATCCCGCACGGCGCGTGCTGGTACGCGGGAGACGAGCGGTGGGAGAGCCTCTACGGCGGTCCGCTGCGGCTCGCCCATGACGCCCGCCGGTTCGATCTCTCCCCTGTGTGGCATGCGTGGGTCGGCCAGGAACCCGCGCTCGAACTGCTCGCCGGGGTCGGTACGGACGCACTGCACGAGCACGCCCTCGGGTTGGCCAACCGGTTCCGCAAAGCCGTGGGGCTGCCGCCGGGCGACTCGGCGATCGTCAGCGTGGCGGTCGACGACGGCACGCACGGGCTGCTGGAGCGGGCGGAGGTCGTCGGCAGCGTGCGGGCGGGCAGGCTGCGCCTCGCCTTCCACGTGTACAACACCGAGGCCGACGTGGACCGGGCGGCGGAGGTGGTGGACGGGCACCTGGACATGGCAGCGGCGGACGGGCCGTCGGTCTGACGCGTCCGGCGCCCGCGGAGCGGTCCGGCGCCCCGTACCGTCCGGTGGCCCGGACCGCTCCGCGGGCGCCGGACGCCCTGCCGTCAGGACGACTTGACGGTGATTCTCCCGTTGCTCGTCTCAAGGTCGAGACGGTGGTCGCCGGACGGGTCGTCGGGTACGCCGATGCTCTTCCTGCCGTTGTCCGTCTCCGCGGAGACGTCGTAGCTCCCGTCCGGCGCGGTGACGGAGATCGCGCCGTTGGCCGTCCTGGCCCGTACGTCCTGCGGCGTGGCCAGGCTGACGTCGATCGCGCCGTTGGAGGTCTCGGCCCGCAGCCGGTCGCCCTTCAGGCCGCGGCCGTTGATGCGGCCGTTGGTGGTGTGCACGTCGACGGCGCCGTCCACGTCGTCGAGGTCGACGGCGCCGGTGTCGGTGCGTACGTCCACCCTGCCGACTCCGGAGAGACTGACCCCGCCGGTCGAGGTGCGGCCGCTGACGGGAATCCTCGGCGGCAGATCGACGGTGTAGCTCACTTCGCAGTCCCGGCCGCAGCCCCTCAGCACCAGCACGCCGTTCTCGACGCGGTGGGTGGCCTTCGGCTTGTCGCCGTTGAACTCGACCCGGCGGTGCAGGGCGACGTCGGTGACGGTCTGCTTGCTCCGGAGTTTCACACCACCCGTCCGGATGTCCAGGCGTACGGACGTGACCTTCTCCGAAAGGGTGACGTCGTCCTCGAATGTCTCATCGGGTACGAGCCCGCACGCGGTCAGCGCGCACGCGCAGGCCCCGGCCGCGATGAACGCCCCGAGGAGACGGAGCAGCCTGCGCATGATTTCTCCCGGTTCGATCAGAAGCTGCCCGGAATGGCAGCTTCGCGGTCTATGCCCGACGAGGCTATGGCACCGGCTGCGGTGCTGCCATGAGGCAACCCCCCGGTTCCGGCGAGGGGTTGCCCGTACGGACCGGGTACGGGGGAGGAGCACCGCGCAGGGCGGTACCGGCCCGCGCACGAGGCGTACGGGCCGTCAGAACCCCTGCACACGGCCCGTTCGAACCCAGGACCCACGGCCCGTCAGGGCCCAGGACCCACGGCCCGTCAGGTCCCCCGTTCACGTCCGTCGGGACCAGGGCCCCGGGTCTCCGGACCGAGACGGGTACGGCCCGCGGACCGATCCCTCGACCCCGTCGCTGCGCCTAGCGTGCCGCCATGCGAATCGGATTCTTCGGAACAGGCAACGTCGCCGGCGCACTGGCAGCGCGCTGGACCGACGCGGGACACGACGTCGTGCTCGGGTCACGTCACCCGGAGGAGCGAGCGGCGCCGGGCCGTACGGTCACCGGGCTGGCGGAGGCGGCGGCGCACGGCGAGGTACTCGTGAACGCCACTCCCGGCGACGCCTCCCTGGGCGTGCTGACCGGGATCGGGCCACCGGCCCTGGAGGGGAAGGTGCTGATCGACATCGGCATCGGCTTCACCGAGGGCATGGCGCTCACCCACCCCGTCACCTCACTCGGCGAGGAGATCCAGGCGGCGTTCCCCGCCACCTCCGTGGTCAAGACGCTGGCCACCATGACCGCCTCCGTCATGGCCGACCCGGGAGCCCTGCGCAGCCCCGGCAACGTCTTCCTCTCCGGCGACGACGGCGCGGCCAAGAAGACCACCGGCCGCCTGCTCAACGACCTCGGCTGGCCCGACTCCGCACAGCTGGATCTCGGCGGCATCGCCACCGCGAGAGGCCAGGAGCACTACGCGCTGCTCTTCCTCGGCATCGCCGGTGCGCTCGGCACCCACACGTTCAACATCGGCGTGGTCACGAGCTGAGTCCGGGCCGAAGCGTGCCGTGCCGCGCCGCGCCGCGCCGCTCTGCTCTCGGCGACATCCGCCACCCTGCCGTCCGCGCCGGGGCAGCATGACGGACATGTCTTCCGGATTCAGCGGTGACGTGGCCCGGTACTACGCCGAGTTCCGGCGCGGCTATCCACCCGAGGTCATCGAAGTGCTCGCCGAGACCTTCGAGTTGGGCACGGCCGACACCGTGCTCGACCTGGGCTGCGGCACCGGGCAGCTGGCCCTCCCCCTTGCCGGGCGCGTCGGCTCGGTGATCGGCATGGACCCCGAACCCGACATGCTCGGTCATGCGAGAGACGCAGCCGCGCGGCAGGACTCCGGCAACGTCACGTGGGTCCTCGGTGCCGACACCGACGTGCCCGCCCTCGGGACGCTGCTGGGCGGACGGGCCCTCGCGGCGGCAGTGATCGGGCAGGCGCTGCACTGGATGCGGCACGGCACGCTCTTCGGTGCACTCCTGCCGCTGCTCCGCCCCGGCGGGGGAGTCGCCGTCCTCGCCAACGGCTCCCCCGCCTGGCTGCAGGACAGCGCCTGGTCACGGGCCCTGCGCGGCTTTCTGGAGGAGCACTTCGGGACCGAGCTGAAGGACACCTGCGGCACAGCCGCGCAGGACCGGCTCCGGTACGCGCGTGCCCTGGAGGCGGCCGGGTTCGAGGACGTACGCACCCGGTACGTCTCGTACGACGCGGAGCCGGCCCTCGCGGAAGTCGTGGGCGGTGTCCTCTCCGCGGTCCCCGAGGACCTGCTGCCGCCTCCCGCCGCCCGGCCCGGCTTCGCGGCGCGTATCGGTGAGGCGCTGGGGCCGTGCGAGCGCTTCACCGAGCACGTGACCGTCTCCGTTCTCACGGCCAGGGCCCCCGGTCTCACGGCCAGGGCCCCCGGGAACGGCACCGGCCCCCGCTCCCGTCCTCTTCCGTGACCTGTTTCCGGTCGCGTGACCTGTTTCCGGCCCGTCCTTGACCTTGCCCTCGGGGCAGGCCACAGCATCGGCGGGGCCGGGCCGGACGCCCGGCGTGAGGAGGAGCGGACATGGGGTTGCTGACCATCGGGGCGTTCGCGAAGGCGTCCCGGCTCTCGCCGAAGGCGCTGCGCCTGTACGACGAACTCGGACTGCTCCCACCCGCCCGCGTCGACCCGGTGACCGGCTACCGCCTCTACGCCCCCGAACAGCTGGAACAGGCCCGGCTGGTGGCGTGGCTGCGGCGTCTCGGCATGCCTCTCTCGCGTATCCGCGACGTGACCGCCATGGACGGTCCCGCCGCCGCGCGTGAGGTGGAGGCGTACTGGGCGGAGGTCGAGAACGACGTCGCCGCCCGGCGCGGCATGGCCGCCTTCCTCGTCGACCACCTGTCACGGAGGGAACAGCACATGCCGAACAACGACAGACCCCTGGCCATCCGGTACGCCGCACTGTCCGACGCCGGACTCGTGCGCGAGAGCAACCAGGACGCCGCGTACGCCGGTTCGCAGGTGCTCGCCGTCGCCGACGGATTCGGCGGCAGCGGCGCCCCCGCGAGCGCGGCGGCCGTCGACACTCTGCGGAGGCTGGAGACGGACGGTTCCCTCGCGGACGCCCTCTCCGCGGCGGATCTCCTCAACGTCCTGGAGGAGAGCGTCACGCGGGCCGGCCAGGCCGTGCGCGAAGTCGCCGGAGCAGGCCCGGAGGGCGGCGGCGAGGCCGGCACGACGCTCACCGCGATGTTGTGGACGGGCTCACAGCTGGCCCTCGTCCACATCGGGGACTCCCGCGCGTATCTGCTGCGGGACGGCGGGTTCTTCCAGATCACCCACGACCACACGCTCGTACAGAAGATGGTCGACGACGGGCGCATCACCGCCGAGGAGGCGGCTTCACATCCGCAGCGTGCGCTGCTGATGCGGGCGCTCGGTGTGCGTCCGGGAACCCGGCCCGATGTGCGGCTCCAGGACGCGCGGGCCGGCGACCGCTACCTGCTGTGTTCCGACGGACTGACGGCCGTGGTGCCCGCCGAGCGGGTTCGGCAGACCGTCGCCGGAGGGGCCGGGCCGGAGGAGACCGTACGCGAACTGGTCGGCATGGCACGGCAGTCGGGCGGGCCCGACAACGTCAGCTGCGTCGTCGCCGACGTGCTGGAGGCGTAGCTTCCCCCACGGAGACGCGGAGACGCGGGGAGGGGGGAGAGCCGGGGCGGGGCGGGCCGCAGCGCGTCCCGTCCCGCCCGTTCCGTTCTGGTTCCGTCCCGCCCTGGCCAGTCCCGTCCCGCCCGGCCCTGGAGGCGGAGCCGCCGTCGCGGGCACCGGTCAGGCGCTCTCCCCGAAGAGTTCGAGCAGCTCGGTCTTCTCGAACATCCGCGCCGTCTCCACAGCCGAAGGCTGCCCCGCCCGCGGGTCCGCTCCTCGGTCGAGGAGCATCCGCACCACTTGTTCCTCGCCCTTGAAGACGGCACCCGCGATGGGCGTCTGCCCCTTGTCGTTGGGCTTGTCGGGATCCGCGCCGCGGTCCAGGAGCACCTGCACGGCCGGGGCGTGACCGTGGTAGGCCGCCAGCATGACGAGGGAGTCGCCCTTGTCGTTGGTGAGGTCCGGGGGGACTCCGGCGTCGACGTAGGCGGCGATGGTGTCGGTGTCGCCGTGCCGGGCCAGCTGGAAGATCTTCTGTGCGAGCTCCAGGACTTCGGGGTCGTGCGCGGGTTCGTTGCTCTCGGGCGTGGGGGCGTCGCTCATCGCGTTCTCCTCGTCCTGCTGCGCCGGGTGGGCCGGCGGCACCTCCCGTCGGGAGCACCCCACCCGGCCGAAGCCGCGGGAGGGCCGGCGCGGTGCTTCGGCTGCCCACCTTACGTACGCTTCGTCGCATGCCCGCCTATAAGCCCCGCACCCTTGCCGTCGTGGCGGTCCTGGCCGCGGCGGTACTGGCCGTGGTGTGGGTCCTCTTCGTGAAGCAGGGCGTGGAGTCCTCCTCGCCGCGTCAGGAGGCGGCCGGGTGGCTCCTGACGGTCGCGGGGTGCGGCGCGCTGTACTGGCGGCACCGCCGGCCCGTCGCCGTCGGTGTGTTCGTGCTGCTCTGCAACGGCGTCTACTTCCCGATCAGCAACGAGGACGTCCCGCTGCTCGTGCTGGCCTTCGCCGTCGCCCTGTACACGGTCGCCGCCGACGGACATCTGATCGCCGCGGCGACGATCGCCCTGGTCACGCTGGTGAGCGTGGCCTACGGAGAGCTCGGTCTCTCCCGGGGCGAGCGCCATGTCGACGACGCCGCGATGTTCCTGCTCGTGGGGTGGTTCGTGGGTCTGGTCGCTGCCGGGTACGCCCAGCGCACACGCCAGGCGTATCTGCGGGAGGCGGAACAGCGCGCCCTGGCGGCGGAGCGTGAGAAGGACGTCCGGGCCATGCAGTCCGCGGCGGAGGAGAGGCTGCGCATCGCCCGGGAGCTGCACGACGTGCTGGGCCACAGCATCTCGCTGATCAACGTGCAGGCCGGGGCCGCACTGCACCGGCACGCGAAGGACTCCTCCCGTACGGACGAACTGCTGCGGGCCATGGAATCGGTGCGGGACGCCAGCCGGGAGGCGTTGCGTGAACTGCGGGCCACACTGGGTGTGTTGCGACAGGTGGACGAGCCGGCACCGACAGTGCCGGCGGCGGTCGGTACGGGCGAGATCGAGGCCCTCGGCGAACGTGCCCGCCGCGCCGGCCTCGACGTGCGCGTCGAGGTGGACGTACGGGCCCAACTGCCCCCGCAGGTGAGCTTGGCGGCGTACCGCATCGTGCAGGAGTCGCTGACGAACGTCGTACGGCACGCGCACGCACGGAGCGCGCGGGTGCAGGTCCGGGACGAGGCCGGCGGCGAGGGTGACGAAGGAGGAACGGTGCTACGGGTGCGGGTCGAGGACGACGGGCGCGGCGCGCCGCGAGGAGCGCGGGGCAGCGGCATCAGCGGTATGGAGGAGCGGGCGCGGGCGCTCGGCGGCTGGCTGACGGTGGGCAACGCGGCGGGTGCCGCGGCGGGCCGCGGGGCGGACGGCGGGGCCGGTGGCGGGGCAGGCGGCGGGGCGGTGCACGGTCACGCGGGTGAGGGCACCGGCTGGGTCGTGGAGGCCCGGCTGCCGCTGCGCGAGCCGGGGGAGGGGACTCCGTGATCCGGGTGCTGCTGGCCGACGACCAGACACTGGTACGTGCCGGCTTCAAGTCGATCCTCGTGGACGAGGACGACATCGAGGTCGTCGGGGAGGCTTCGGACGGCCGCGAAGCTGTGCGTCTGGCAAGGGAGTCGAGGCCGGACGTCGTGCTGATGGACATCCGCATGCCGGAGCGTGACGGGCTGGAGGCGACGCGGGACATCGCAGGCGACGACCGGCTCGACGGAGTCAGGGTCGTCATCCTGACCACCTTCGACGTCGACGACTACGTCTACGGAGCGCTGCGCGCCGGCGCCTCCGGCTTCCTCGTGAAGGACACCGAACCGACCGAACTGCTGCACGCAGTACGTGTCGTGGCCCGCGGCGACGCGCTCATCGCCCCCGCTGTCACACGCCGGCTGATCTCCGAGTTCGCGGGACGTGCGCAGCGGCCGGGGCCGAGCCCGCGGCTGAACGCGCTGACGGAACGCGAGCGTGAGGTCATGACGCTGGTGGGGTCCGGCCTGTCGAACGACGAGATCGCCCAGCGGCTGGTCCTCAGCCCGGCGACGGCCAAGACCCACGTGAGCAGGCTGATGACGAAGCTGGCCGTGCGGGACAGGGCACAGCTGGTCGTCCTCGCCTACGAGACGGGCATGATCACCCCGGGCTGGCTGGCGTAGCGCGGGGCCGGTGCCGCCGGCGTGCCGCGACGAGGGCGCCCCGCCCCTCGGGGTCCGGGCGCCGGCCCGCGTGAGCACCCGTGGCGAGGACGCGCGGAGGGCCGGGGCAGCGGGCCGCCTCAGGGGTCGTATCAGGGGCGTCTGGGGGCCGGCCGCAACCGGGGCGGTACGGGCCGGACCGTGGCCTCAACTCCTGGCGTACCGCACATCACCGCCGTGGGGTGACGCCGGGGCGGCAGCCGTACACGCACGCTGTCGGGCGTGGACCCCCAGACTCTCGATCTCGCACGGTGGCAGTTCGCTCTCACGGCGGGCGGCCACTTCCTCTTCGTCTCGCTGACTCTCGGCCTGGCGCCGGTCGTCGCCTGCATCCAGACGTGGGCCGTGCTCTCCGGAGCCGAGGTCTACGGGCGCATGGTGCGTTTCTGGGGACAGCTCTACGTCGTCAACTACGCCGTGGGGATCGTCACCGGCATCGTCATGGAGTTCCAGTTCGGGATGGCCTGGAGCGGGCTGGGGCACTACGCGGGCGGGCTGTTCGGCGCTTCGCTCGCGATGGAGACGGTGGTGGCCTTCTTCGTCGAGTCGACCTTCCTGGGCCTGTGGATCTTCGGCTGGAACCGCTTCGGCAAGTGGGTCCACCTGGGACTGCTGTGGGTGGTCACTCTCACCGCGTACCTGTCCGCGTACTGGATCCTGATCACCAACGGGTTCCTCAACAACCCCGTCGGATACCGGAATTCGCCCAAGGGGGCCGGGCACGGCGGCGGGATCGAGCTGGACGGCACGTGGGCGGTGCTCACCAACCCCAGCTCGCTGCTCGCCTTCTTCCACATCTTCGGCGGCGCGCTGCTCACCGCCGCCGTCTTCATGGCGGGCGTGAGCGCGTACCACCTCTTCAGACGCAGCCCCGCGCACGAAGTGTTCCGCAAGTCGCTGCGGATCGGGGTGTTCACCTCCGTACCGGCCCTCTTCCTCACCGCGGCACTGGGCGGCGTTCAACTGGCCTCCCTGGCTGGCGTCCAGCCCATGAAGCTCGCCGTCTTCCAGGGGGAGGAGAGCGAAATCGCCCGGCTGCAGGAGGAGTTGTTAGCACAGTTCGGGGCGGGCGACTACGTGCCGTCCACGGCGCTGACGCGAGGCGGAGCCGTCGTGATGCTTCTCGTCTTCGCCGTGCTGCTCCACGTCTGCCTGCCGGGAGCGGTGCTGGCCGCCTTCAGCAAGGCCGTCCACCGGTTCCGTGCCTGGCACGTGGTGCTGATGGCGCTGGTGCCGCTGCCGTACATCGCGATGACCGCGGGATGGATATTCCGCGAGGCGGGTCGTCAGCCATGGGTCATCCAGGGCCTGTTGAAGACGGAGGACGCCGTATCCGAGCTCTCCGCCGGGCAGATGCGGACTTCGCTGGCCGTGTTCGGGACGCTCTTCGCCCTGCTCGTCGTCCTCAACTGGTGGCTGCTGCTGCGTACTGCCGCACGAGGTCCCGACGATCCGCTGCTGGGCCGCGACGAACGCGAGCCGGACGGCGGGCCCGGCGGCGGCTCCGGGAGGGGCCGGGCGACCGGTGCCGGAGCAGACGCACAACACCCGGTGTGGAGCCTGTGATGTCACAGGACGTACTGGAGACGGCGGCCGTGGGCCTGCTGGCATTCTTCACCGTCGGCTGGTCCGTGCTGGCGGGCGCCGATCTCGGACTGGGCATGGTGCTGCCGTACCTGGCACGGGGCGCGCACGAACGGCGTCTCACGGTTGCCGCCGCCGTCCCCTTCTTCCTCGGCAACGAGGTGTGGCTGGTCGCCGCGGCCGGTGTCTTCACGGGCTGCTTCACCGCGCTGGAAGGCGAGTTGTTCCAGGGCCAGGTTGCGGCGCTGATCCCGCTGCTGGCCGGGTGGATGCTGCGCGACACGGGCCTGTGGTGGCACGTGAACGGACAGCACCCGGACGGCCGGCGGGGCAGCCCGAACTCGTTCCCCGACTGGCTGGTGACGGGCGGTAGTTGGGCCGTCGCCCTCTCGTGGGGGTGGTTGCTGGCCGGGCTGTTCGCGGGCACTCCCGGACGTCCGGCCGCGGGACTTCCCGCTGTCGGGACGGCGCTCGCCGTCGCCGCGCTCTTCGCCGCGCACGGTCTCGCGTTCGGGGCGCTGCGCCTGACGGGCGCCCCCGGGGAGCGGGCACGCCGGCTGAGCGGACGCGGGGGAGGCCCGCGTGGGGCTCTCGCCGTGACGGCCCTGGCGATGGCGGCCCTGCCGGTGGCCGGCGGCGCCCGGCTTCCGCTGGCCGAGTCCGCCGTGACGGAACCGGTGCTGAGCCTCCTCGTGCCGGCCCTCCTGACCGTCCTGCCGCTGCTGATCGGCGCCCAGGTGTGGATGTGGCGGAGCTTCGGCCGCCGCCCCTGGCGGCCCGGAATCCCCCTGCCCGCAGACGACTCGACGCACGCACTGCACATGGACATCGAGGAAGGTGACTCGTGATGGGCCGCACAGGCACAGAAGCCCAGCCGGACCCGGAAACCGGAGCGGGAGGGGACGCCGCACAGGGAACGGGGACCGGCCCGCCCCCGGGCACGGGGAAGACGCGGCAGGACGGCCACGCGGCCTCCGGGGGCGCCGGAAGGAGCGTCTTCGAGCGCATCGCCGCACTCTCCGCCCGGCGCCGCTGGTGGGCGCTGCTGCTGTGGGTGGCGGTGCTCGTGGGCACCCAGGTGCTCGCCTCCGGTGCGGGTGACGCCTACCGCAACGACTTCTCCCTTCCCGGCACCGACTCGCAGCGCGCCCTGGAGGTGATGCAGGAGCACGGCTCCGTACAGGCCGGGGACAGCGTCCAGATCGTGCTGCACGACGAGGGCGACGGCGGCGTCCGCGCGACGGCCGTACGCGAGCGCGTCGAGCCCATGCTGGAGAAGGTCGGCGCACTGCCGGGCGTCGCCCAGGTGCGCAGCCCGTACCAGGACGGCTCGGCGGTCTCCCGGGACGGGAGCACCGGCTACGCCACCGTCACACTCGACGGCAAGGCCGAACAGGTTCCCCCGGAACGCACCGAACGCATCCTCACGACTGCCCGCAGCGCCCAAGGGGGCGGTCTGCAGGTGGAGTTGGGCGGCGAGGCCGCCCGGGCGGCGGAGGAGTCCGGGGGCGGGGCCGCCGAAGGCGCGGGAATCATGGGCGCGCTGGTGATCCTCGTCTTCCTGTTCGGGTCGCTGATCGCCGCGAGCGTGCCCGTGGTGACGGCGGTCTTCGCGGTGGGAACGGCCCTGGGGCTGATCGTGCTGGCCTCCCACGCCTTCACCGTCGCCGACTTCACGCCCTACGTGATGATGCTGGTCGGCCTGGGCGTGGGCATCGACTACGCACTGCTGATCTTCACCCGCTACCGGGGCGAACTGCTGCACGGCGCAGACCGCGAGAGCGCCGCCCGCCGCGCCATGGACGCCGCCGGCCGCACCGTCTTCTTCGCCGGCTGCACCGTGATCATCGCGCTGCTCGGACTGGTCGTCCTCGGCCTGGGGTCACTCCAGGGAGTGGCACTGGCCGTCGCGCTGACCGTACTCGTCACCATGCTCGCCTCGTTGACGCTGCTTCCGGCCCTCTTGGCAGTCGTCGGCCGCCGGATCGAACGCAACGTCGCGCGCCGGGCCGCGAAGCGGCGCGAGAACGGTCACGGCGGCACCGGGGAGAGCGGGGCGGAGGGCGCGAGGTGGCGCCGCTGGGGCGCGGCCGTCCAGCGCCGGCCGTGGGCGGCTCTGCTGGTGTCGGTGATCGCTCTCGGCGCGCTCGCGGCACCGGCGCTCGGCCTGCGGCTGGGCTTCGCCGACGCCGGCAACGACCCGCGGACCAAGTCGAGCCGCGCCGCGTACGACCTGCTCGCGGACGGTTTCGGGCCGGGCTTCAACGGTCCGCTGATCGTCGTCGCCGAAAGCCGCGGTACGGACGGGAGTGTGGCCGACGCCGCCCGCGCGCTGCGCAGCGAACTCGCGCAGGTCCCCGGAATCGCGGAGACCTCGCCCCCCGTTCCGACCTCCGACCCCTCCACCGCGACCGTCTTCGCCTTCCCCGACTCGGCACCCCAGGACGGAGCGACGTCCGGCCTGGTGACGGCCCTGCGTGCGGACGTACTTCCGCCGCTGGAGCAGCGCACCGACGCCCGGTTCCTCATCGGCGGCCCCACGGCGGCTTCCGAGGACTTCGCCGCCACGGTCGCCGACCGTATGCCCCTCTTCGTCGCCGTCGTGGTCGGACTCTCGGCGCTGCTGCTCACCGCGGTGTTCCGCTCCGTGCTGATCCCGCTGAAGGCCGCCGTGCTGAACCTGCTGAGCATCGGAGCGTCGCTGGGCGTGATCACCCTCGTCTTCCAGCACGGCTGGTTCGGAGTGCAGCCGGGGCCGGTCGAGGCGTTCATCCCGGTGATGATCTTCGCGATCGTCTTCGGGCTCTCGATGGACTACGAGGTCTTCCTGCTCTCCCGCATCCACGAGGAATGGGAACGCACCCGGGACCCCGGTCTGGCGGTACGGGAGGGGCTGGCCCACACCGGCAAGGTGATCACGGCGGCCGGCGCCATCATGATCGTCGTCTTCGCGGCCTTCGTGCTCAGCCCCGACCGCATGCTTCAGCAGTTCGGTCTGGGACTGGCGGTGGCGATCCTGCTCGACGCGGTGGTCATCCGCTGCCTGGTCGTCCCCGCGGTCATGCAGCTGCTGGGCCGCAGCGCCTGGTGGCTGCCGGGGTGGCTGCGCAAGGTCCTGCCGAGGGTACGGCTGGAGCATCACTGACGTGCGGTGACGGCCGTTGCCTGCGGCTGCGGCGGCTGCGGTACGGGCAGGGCGGGTCGGCCTTGCCCGTACCGCCCCGTCGCGCCGGCGCCCCGCTGCCGCGACCCCGCTCCGTACCGGATCAGACGTGCGCCCGGATCAGACGTGCGCGCCCGGATCGACGGCCAGCACGACGTCCCGCAGGGAGTCGACGGTGTGTTCGGCGCCCGCCGCCCGCAGCTGCTCCGCCTTGTGTTCGTCGCGCGCGTATCCGACGAAGGCCACTCCGGCCGCACGCGCCGCCTCCAGATCGCGGGCCGCGTCCCCGATCATCAGGGCGTCCTGCGGGGACGTACCCGTCGACTCGAGGGCCTTCAGCAGGCAGTACGGATCGGGCTTCAGGCGCAGCGGCCCCTCGGAGCTGCGCCCGTGGATGCGGTCGGCGAACAGCTCGCCGGTCATCCGGGTCTGGAGGTAACGCTCCACGGCCTGCTGGGAGTTGTTGGTGGTGATCGCCAACTGCCTTCCCGTCGCGGAGAGCGTACGGACGAGGGTGTCGGCGTAGGCCGTGGGGAACGCCCCCGGTGCCGCCTGCACCTCTTCCTTCGTCAGTGCCCGCTCGATGTCCCGCGCGAGTCCGCGTTCCACGAGCTCGGGCCGCTCGAAGGCGGCGCGCAGTATCTCCAGCGGATCGTCGGTCTCCGGCAGCCAGTTCCCGGCGTCGCCGGCGAACTCGTCGGTCAGCACCGCCTCACGCAGACGTGCGGCGATGGCCGGCGTCGGCCGGTCCCGGAAGAGATGGCAGACGGGCCCGTCGAAATCGAAGAGCACGCACTTCGCGGCACCGATGAGATCGCGCATTCCGCTCCTCGTACCAGGTCCGTGGCGGGTGGTCGCTCAACTATCTCCCGCGTGGGCCACGGCGTACAGCGGGCAGACGACGGGGCGGCGGCTGCCGGTCACGGTGCCAGGAGCGCAGCGCTTCCTCGACGTGCGCGTGGTCGGGGACGCCCCTCAGCTCCAGCGCCGCCTCGGCCCGCCGCAGCGCCCTGTGCACGGACGCGGCGGCCACCTCGAAGTCGCTCCGGCCCGCATCGGCGGGCAGGGCACGGGCCGCGCGGATGGTGTCGGGAAAGACGGACTGCGCGTACTCGAAGTCGAGGTAGACACGCAGATCGGACTCCATGCCCACGAGCCGGTCGGCCAGCCCGCGCCGTCGCATCTCGCGCCGCCACAGGCCCGTCATGCGGCGCTGCTCCTCAGCGGTGTACTCCATCCGTACGAGATGGGTCGCCAGGTCGTGCAGAGGATCGCCGAACAGCGCGCACTCCCAGTCCACGAGGGCGAGGCCGCCGTCCTTGCGGCGCACCAGATTGGCCCGGTGGATGTCGGCGTGCAGCAGCGAGTACGGACGGTCGTGCAGCAGCTTCGCGTCGCGGGAGAACCGCTCCATCGCGTCGTCCGGGATGCCGAGCTCGCGGAAGAGAGCGCCGAATCGGGGACGGTTGCGCAGGTGGACCTCGTGGTGGGCGAAGTCCGCGAGGTTCTGCAGGAACCGGGCGCTGTCGCCGTCGCTGCTCCACTCGGCGGGCAGTCGCGGCAGGCTCTCCGCGGGGACCTCCGCGAGGTCGCCGAAGAGCGAGGCGATGCGGCGCAGCGTCTCGTCCCCGAGCGGAGTTCCGGGGGGTGCCGTCTCGGACAGGGCGGCACCTTCGACGTACGAGTGCAGCGCACGCCGGCCGATCGTGATCAGGACACGGGGAACTCCCGGCAGGGCGGGGCGCAGTGCGCGGAGGACGTCGCCCTCGTGCCACACCCGGGGCAGGACCTGCACGGTCTCCAGAGGGGTGCGGAACTTCCCGAGCCGGCCGGGTGCCTCCTGCACTATCGAGGCGAGCGGCTCGCGCAACTCCACGACGTAGTTGTGGTGGTGGTGACCGTGCAGCTGGAAGCCGTCGGGACGGCGCCGGTGCTGCTCGAAGTGCCACCGCAGACGCCAGCGGTCCCAGGCTGTGGGGGAAGCCGAGGCGGTCGGGGACACCGCCAGGGGCTCGGGGGGAACAGTCATGCGCGCCACCGGATGATGACTCAGAGGACAGTGAGGGCGCTGAGACTACCCCTTGCGTGACGCGACGCGGCCACGACCGTCCTGCTCAGTCGAGGGGAAGCGGGGCGGCGATCGTCTCCCAGAGGGAGTTGAACCAGTCCTTCGAGTTCTGGACGAAGGCGATCTCCTGCTTGTCGTGGCTGCGCGGGCCCGCGGTGGAGCGGAAGAGAGTCGTCTCGAAACCGAGGACGTCGAAGATCTGGAGCGTCTCTCCCTGGTACGCCACCTCTCCCGGCACCACGTGGTAGTAGCCCGTCAGTGCTTCGGTGCCGTTGAGGATGTAGAGCTTCTGGAGCGGGGTCGCCGCCACCGTCCGTATGGCGCAGCTGACTTCGGGCACTTCGTAGCGGTGCTTGAAGCTGTCGAGGCTCATGCGCAGCGCCGTGGCCCACGTCCGCTGGAGCGCATGGAGGCGCTGGAGCGGACGGCGGTCCTCCGGGTCGTCGACGAGGCGGGGAAGCGCCAGATAGGCGTCCGGGCTGGGGATGATGACGCGCACCGTGATGGAGCGGGGAGTGAGAAGACCGTCGGCGATGGCGCGGTGGGGCCTGGCGAGGGCGTTGTTGAAGGTCTCGGTGGTCAGGGAGTACGCGTCGATCGTGACGTGTTCGGCGCGGAACGCTTCGTAGAGGCGTTCCGCCAGTTCGGTGCCCGCGGGCTGCGGAGCTCCGTGGGAGTGGGCGGGCTCGGCGACGGTCGGGGGCGCGCCGCGGCCGGTGTCGGTGAGCAGCCCCTCCCGCTTGAGCTCGTCGAGGGCCTGGCGGACGACGGTGCGGTTGACTCCGAACTCGCTGACCAGGTCCTTCTGCGTGGGGATGCGGGCTCCGACGGGGAGCTCGCCGGAGTCGATCCGTTCCCGGAGCTTGGCGGCGACCTCTTCGTGCTGCGGGCGTCCGTGTTCAGCGGGGGTCGTCTTGTCCACAACAAAGAAGGTACAACTTCGGCCCAAGCCGCGGGAGTTGTTGGTCAACTGTTTTCAGACTGCCGCCAAGTGGGCAGACTTCGATTGAAGTTGGCGAACAACTTGATCCGAATGGTGAACAAGTCCAACAGGTGTCACCAAGTGTGCGCAGTGCCCGCCAACATCAACCGCAACTCCGCAACATCACGCGTTCCGGATATCCCGCCTGTCCGACGCCGTACGGGCGCCCCTCGCTCCGTCTTCTCCGTGTTCGACGAAGGAGGTCATGCCATGCCTCTGTACGCGCTCATGCTCGCGGGAGCAGTCCTCGGTTTCGAGCGGCTGGTGGAATGGCAGTTCGGTGCCCTCGGGGTCATCGGTTTCGTACTGCTCAGCGTCGGTGTGAAGGCCAAGAACATCACCTGCAGCTGTGTCGGCGCGGTGGTTCTCACCATGCTGATCGTCTGACTGCGCGGCGCGCGGTTCCCATCCCACGCCTATGCCGCGCGCCGCGTACCCCCACTTCCGTCCTCGTGCTGCCGCGACTCCAGCGCCCTCGCGGAAGCGGGCAGCGGAGCAGCCTAGGCTGCACGCGGTCATATGACGAGGCGGAGGCGGAGTGAAGGTCCCCACGGAACTGGTCGGCGCCCATGTCTCGCGCACCGCGTTCGACCAGCAGGTCCGAATCAGCTTCACGGCCTGCGACTCCGGCGCCGGCAGACGTCTCGACGCCGAACTCGTCATCGAGACGGACTTCACGCTCAGCGATACCGCCGGCGGCCGGCACGCTCTCGAACCGGGAAGCGGGACCGCACTCGCCCCGGTCCTCGGCCTCTTCACCGCGACGGTCACCGGGGTCGGGGTCGAGGGCCGCGGGAAGCTGATCCTCGACTTCGACCAGGGGTCCCGTCTGACCGTCGCCCCGCATCCCGGCTTCGAGTCGTGGAACCTGACGGGAGAAGGAGTCACACCCGTGCTGGTCGGCCCGGGCGGCGAAGCCCACTGGCACCGCTGACCAGGAGCGGCAACTGCCGTGCCGCCCGCCCGTTCTGCCGGTCAGAAGACGTCGGGGCACCAGGCCCGGCGCGACGTACGGAAGAGGGAGTCGGCCGACACGGCGGCACCCTCGCGCTGCTCCTCCACGCGGCCGAGCGCCGCGAGCCGCACGGCGGACTCGTCGCCGAGCAGGAGCGTCCCCAACTCCCCGATCTCCAGGCTCAGATCGGCGCTGTCGTCGCACGGCTTGCACGCGGCTCCGTCGGGCCCCGCCTCCAGGCGGTACCGGCCGCCCGCGAGCCCCGCCGCGTCGTGCAGGTCGAGGACGAGCGTGCCCGGTACGGGGTAGCCGCGGGACTCCAGCAGGCGCGGGACGTCGAGCGGACGGAGCCACAGGAAGTCCGCGAGGGTCTGGAGCCTGGCCGCCCGCGGGTCGGGCAGCAGCAGCGGAAGGAGGTCGTCGGGGGCGCGGTTGCCGGAGCGGACGCGTGCGACCCAGTCGATGGAGAGGACGAAGTGCCACAGGGCGCGCTCGGCCCCGGGGGTGAGAGCGGTGAGGGAGGCCACCTCGACGGTGTTCTCGGGGAGTTTCGCCTCCCAGTGCTCCTTCACGGTGTAGGCGACGAGCCCCTGCGGTTCCCCCGCCGCGTCCCTGTGGACGGCGAAGAAGGGGAGCGTGAACTGGTCCCCGGGGTGCCGGAGTTGACCCGTGAGCTGCCGCCACCACCTGCCGGGGCGGTCGATGACGCCCTGCCGGTGCGGCTGCCTGCGGTAACGCTCGTACAGCTCGGGGCCGACGCGGAGGACCTCGGCGGCGTCCGCGAAATCGACACTTCCGCCGTCGGCGGGGCCGGAGTGGCGCGGGTCCAGGCCCGCACGGGCGACATCGACCTCCCACTCCGCGGTCCAGGCGGCCGGGCCGAACCCGTACCGCCCGTAGATCGGATACTCGGCGGAGATCAGCGAGGCCATGGCGTCCCCGCGGTCCTTCGCCGCGGCGAGCGCCTCCGCCATCATCCGCGAGAGCAGGCCGCGCCGCCGGTGGGTCGGGGAGACCGTGACGTTGGTGACGGCGCACGACGGCAGGCTCGCGCCGCCGGGGACGGTCAGCTGCTGCGGCATCGTACGGAAGGTTCCCACGCAGCGGTCTCCGTCGAACGCGCCCTGAGTCCGCCCCAGTTCGATGCCCGGCGCGCGGGACGCCACCTCCTCGTCCGAGATCTCGGGAGCGCGGAGGAAGCCCACGGCGACGGCACGGAACCAGCCGGGCAACTCCTCGGGCGAGGTGAGAGTACGGATCTCCAGGGCCATGCCGGTCACGTTAGGCGGGAACGAACGGTGACGCACCGGAATATCGCCCCGCCCGGACAGGCGCACCGGCCGGCGCACGTGCGCCGGGGAGGGTGCGCATACGCCCCGGCACGCTCCGCGGCTCAGAAGACCGCGCGTACCTCGCCGACCCGGCGTCCCCCGCCTGTCAGCGGCGAGTCGGCGATGCGGTCGAGCACGGGGGAGTCGATCCCGAGCGTCGCGAGCGCACGGGCCAGCACCGGGCCCACGGCCCGGTTGCCGCCGTCGTAGATCTTGAAGGCGAGTGCACGCCCGTCCGGCAGGCCCACCGCCTGCACCGACTCGGCCCCCACCTTCGCGACGACGCCCGGCACTTCGCGCATCAGCCAGGTGTCGATGCGCCGCGTACCCGCGACGTACTCCGGGTGGGCGCGCATGGCGTCGGCGACGCGGCCCTCCGGGCTCTCCGGCGGGGCGAGCGCGACGGCGCGGAACGCGCGGGCCAGGCCCGTCAGGGTGATGGCCATCAAGGGGGCGCCGCAGCCGTCCGTCCCGACGTGGGCCACACGGTCTCCGGAGAGGGATTCGAGGGTCTCGGCGATGAGCTGCTGAAGCGGGTGGGAGGCGTCGAGGTAGCTCTCCGGCGGCCAGCCGTTCGCCGCGCAGACGGCGAGCATGGCGGCGTGCTTGCCCGAGCAGTTCATCGCGACGCGGCTGAAGGCCGCGTCCCGCGAGCCGGCGGCGAGCAGCGCGCGGTCGGCCTCCTCCTGGTCGATGGGGAGTTCGGCCGGGCACTGCAGGCTGTCCTCGGTGAGGCCCTGCTCGGCGAGCATCTTGCGGACGAGGTCGAGGTGGAAGGGCTCACCGGAGTGGCTCGCCGTCGCCAGCGCGAGCCGTTCGCCCGAGAGGCCGAGCCCGGCCCGCAGCATCGCCGACGCCTGGACGGGCTTGTTGGCCGAGCGCGGGAAGAAGGGGGAGGCCACGTCGCCCAGCGCACGTTCGACGCTGCCGTCCGCCGCCAGCACCACGAGCGAACCCCGGTGGTGCCCCTCGGTGAATCCCGAACGTACGACCTCGGCGAGCACCGGCGGTATCGCGCCGTCGGTACCGGCCGTAAGGGTGGAGGAGCCGGACGGAGCGGCCGAGGCGGCCTCGGACGCACCGGACGCACCGGGCGCCTGGGACGCACCCGAGCTGGGGGAGGACATCGGCGGAGCCTTTCGCGATCGTCGCCCCCGCCCCGTACTCGGTACTCGTCACTCGGTACTTGTCACACGGCACTCAGGGGAGGAGGTCTGCCACTTGCGCTTCGCCTTCACGGTACCTGCGGGCGATCTCCGTACTGCACGCGTCCGCAGTGCGCTGCATCACCTGACGGCGCTGCGACACGTGCTGCTCGTAGCGGACGAGGCGGGCCATGGCGTCGTGCAGCTCCGCGTCCGTACGCGCGGTCAGGTCGCTCAACTCGACCTCCGCCAGCATCCCTTCGGCGAGGGAGCGGTACTCCTCGCTCTGCGGTGTGCCCAGCGTGACGTGCCGTGCCGACGAGCGGTGCTGCGACGGGCCGTCGGCGAGGATCTCGGGGAGCAGCTCCAGCAGCGGTGAGCCGGGGGCGGTGCGCCGGGCGAGCTCGGCGCGGAGGATGTCGATGCGGCCCTGCAGGAGACGCCGTACGTAGCTGAGGTCGCCCTCCTCCTGCTGCGCGCGGCGCAGCAGTGCCCGCACCTCGGGCAGCCGCAGCCCGCGCAGCTCCGCCTCGGTACGGGCGTCTTCCACGTCAGGGCCCGTGAGCGGGCTGAGCGGAGCGGTGGCCGAACCGGCACGGGCGGCGGCCGGTGGGCCGCCGGGCGGACGGGCGGCGCCGGTAGCGCTCATGGATGGTGTCCCCTTCATCCTTTATAGCCGCAATAGCGGTGAGAGCTGCGGTACGTACCGCGTGTACGCATCGTGCCACTGTGCGGTGCTCTCGCGCAGCGATGTCGCACCCATCCGGAGCATGCGAACACATCGCCGAGCCGCACGGCATGATGGCTGCCATGCGAGCTGTGGTGCAGAGGGTGAACGGTGCGAGCGTCGTGGTGGAGGGGGACTCGCCGGACGGCGCAGCGCCGGAGACGGCCGGGGAGATCGCCGGCGAGGGCCTGTGCGTCCTCGTCGGCGTCACCCACGAGGACACGCCCGCGACAGCGGCCCGACTGGCCGCCAAACTGTGGTCGTTGCGGATTCTGGACGGCGAGAAGTCCTGCTCGGACGTCGGTGCGCCGCTCCTCGTCGTCAGCCAGTTCACCCTCTACGGCGACGCGCGCAAGGGCCGCCGCCCCACCTGGAACGCAGCCGCCCCCGGAGCCGTCGCCGAACCGCTGGTCGACGAAGTCGTCGCGCAGCTGCGGAAGTTGGGCGCCGAGGTCGCCACCGGGCGGTTCGGCGCGAAGATGAAGGTCTCTCTGACGAACGACGGCCCGTTCACCGTTCTGCTGGAGGTCTGACCGTCCCGACCGGCGGCGCCCCTCAGGGGGCGACGACGACCTCCTGCGCCGCCGCCGTCGCGTGCTCCCCGGCGATCAGCTGTGCGTCCACCGGCACGTTGCGCTTGATCAACGCCATGGCGATGGGGCCGAGTTCGTGGTGCCGGGCGGACGTGGTGATGAAGCCGAGCTTGCGTCCCTCGGGCCCGTCGGAGGCGAGCCGCACCGGGTCGCCGTGCACGGGGAGGCGTACCTCGCTGCCGTCCAGGTGGAGGAAGACGAGGCGCCGCGGCGGCTTGCCGAGGTTGTGCACGCGGGCGACGGTCTCCTGCCCGCGGTAGCAGCCCTTGTCGAGGTGGACTGCCGAACCCAGCCAGCCCAGTTCGTGCGGAATCGTGCGGTGGTCCGTCTCCATGCCCAGCCGCGGGCGGTGGTTCTCCACGCGGAGCGCCTCGTAGGCGAGGAGGCCGATCGCCGGGCCGCTCGCGTCGGCGAAGGACTTCAGGGCGGGACGCGGAAGGAAGAGGTCCCGGCCGTGCGGCGTCTCCCGTACGACGGTGCCTTCGGGCTGCTCGGCGATGGAGCCCGCCGGAAGGTGTACGACCGCGAACTCCTCGGTGCGGTCGGCGATTTCGACGCGGTAGAAGAACCGCATGCTCTCCAGGTAGGCGATGAGCGCCTCCTGGGAACCGGGCTCGGTGTGCATCCAGACGGTCTCCCCGTCGTCGACGAGGTACAGCGCGTGCTCGATGTGCCCGTTCGCCGAGAGGATCAGCGCCTCCGTGGCGTGCCCCGCGGGGAGTTCGCTGACGTGCTGGGTCAGCAGCAGGTGCAGCCACGAGAGCCGGTCGGCGCCGGAGACGGTGACGACTCCGCGGTGGGAGAGATCGACGAAACCCTCGCCCTCGGCCAGCGACCGCTGCTCCCGGAAGAGATCGCCGTAGTGCGCGGCGACACCTTCGTCCTGGCCCTCGGCCGCGACGGCGCCGGGCAGCGAAAGAAGCGGAGAGTTCATGCGGCACCACCGGGCGGCGAAGGGAAGCGACGGACCTGGCTGCTGAAGGACATACGACCAGCCTACGACGGCGCTCCGCCGCGCTCCGAGGGCCGCCGGACCTGCTCGTCCTGCTCCCGCACCGCCGCGCCCTGGCGCTTCTCGGTGCACTTCCCGCAGCGGCCGAAGATGGCGAAGTGCTTCATGTCGGTGTCGAAACCGAACGTCTCCCGGATGCGGTCGACGAACGGCCCGGCCACCTTCAGCTCCGCCTCGATCACTTCCGAGCAGTCCCGGCACACCAGGTGCATGTGGTCGTGCCGGTCGGCGAGGTGGTAGGTCGGGGCGCCGTGGCCCAGGTGCGCGTGCGAGACGAGGCCGAGCTCTTCGAGCAGTTCCAGCGTCCGGTAGACGGTGGAGATGTTCACACCGCCCGCCGTGCGCCGTACCTCGGCGAGGATGTCGTCCGGCGTGGAGTGCTCCAGCTTGTCGACGGCCTCCAGCACGAGCTGGCGCTGCGGGGTCAGCCGGTACCCGCGCGCTCTGAGGTCGCTCTGCCAGTCGGTTGTCACCACACGGTCAGTGTAGGACTGCGGCCTATTTGAAGAAGGCGATGCCGTCGTCGGGCAGATCGCCCAGGTCCTTCGCCCATTCGCTGGGGTCGACGGCCTTCTTCAGGTGGGCCGACATGTACGGCTGGAGCGGTACCCCCGGGGCCGCCCGTTCGCCCACCCACATCAAGTCGCCGTTGACGTAGCCGTACAGACGCTTGCCCCCGCTGTACTCGCCGGCCGCGGGCGTACGGGCGATGGCGTCGGTGGCGAGGTCGATCTGCGGTTTCTGGTCGGCCATCTCGCCGTACCACACCTCGGCGATTCCCTGGTCGCGGATCATGACGACCTCGACCTTGCGTTCGGCGTCGATGCGCCAGAAGCCGCTCTCGCTCTCCAGCGGACGTACCTTCTTGCCGTCGTCGTCGAGCTGCCAGCTGTGCGAGACGTACTCGAGGAAGTCACGCCCGTCGTGGCTGAAGGTGACTTCCTGCCCGAAGTTGCACTTGTCCGTGCCGGGACCGTCCTCACCGTCGAGGGCGGCGACTCCCGCGCCCTGCCAGTTCCCGAGCAGGAAGGCGAGGGGGACGAGGTCCGGGTGCAGGTCGGACGGGATCTCGATCATGAGGACTCAGACGATCTGTAGGAAGCCGGAGGGAAGAGGTTCACTGGGCGGAGCCGGGGGAGCCGGCCTTCCGTGCGGTCAGCGCTGGCCCTGGTAGAGCTTCTTGAGCGTGAGACCGGCGAAGGCCGCGGTGCCGACGCAGACCAGAACCATCAGCGCGGTGAAGAATGCCTCAAGCACGGGGTGTGCTCCTTGGATGTGGCGAAGTGTGCTGTTCGACGTACGCCCCCGAGTCTAATCGGCTCCGCGGACGCCCCCGGCCGCCGGGTACGGGCGTACGCCGTGGGGAGCGGGCAGGCGTCCGCGGGGCCGGCGGACGGGCGCCGTCAGTAGACGAGAGCCTGGACGCCCTCGCCCGTGATCTCGCTGACGAAGACCTGGGCGCCCGCGATGCGGACGCCGTCCATGACGTCCTTCTCCTCGATGCCGCGACGGGCGGCGCACTGAGTGCACAGGGTGATCCGGCCCCCGGCCCGCACGCCGTCCAGCAGCTCGGGCAGCGGTGCGGCGTGCGGCAGTTCGAACTCCGCGGCGCGGCCGGGCAGGGCGAACCACGCCGATTCGCCGGTGA
This sequence comes from Streptomyces ovatisporus, assembly GCF_042653885.1. Classification (NCBI taxonomy): domain Bacteria; kingdom Bacillati; phylum Actinomycetota; class Actinomycetes; order Kitasatosporales; family Streptomycetaceae; genus Streptomyces; species Streptomyces ovatisporus. Next base: position 575,481 of record NZ_JBHSFH010000005.1, on the reverse strand, counting down.
GCCACAGTGAGACCTCCACACCGCTGGCCGCCGCCACTGCGGCGACCGTGAAGGCCTGTGAGCAGCGCTCCGGAGCGTCCGCCCCCGCTGTCACCTTGATCACGAGCTTCCTGGTTGCTGCCATGCGGCAAGCGTATGCCGGGCGGCCGGGCGGCCGGGCCGACGGGCCGACGGGCGGCCGGGGATCAGGACGAGGAGCAGTCCCGCGTCCACGCGGCGGGCGCGCGGAAGAGCCGTGCCCCGGGGCTCTCCGGGGCACGGCTCTCTCTCGCGTCGGAGGGTCAGACCGCGATGGCGACCTCCGAGAGTCCGCCGTCCTGGGCCACGACCTTGCGGTCCGCGGTGCCGCCCGGCACCAGGGCGCGTACGGTCCAGGTGCCCTCGGCCGCGTAGAAGCGGAACTGGCCGGTGGCGGAGGTGGGGACCTCCGCGGTGAACTCGCCGGTGGAGTCCAGCAGCCGCACGTAGCCGGTGACGGGCTCGCCGTCGCGGGTCACGCTGCCCTGGATCGTCGTTTCACCGGGCTTGACGGTGGAGGCGTCGGGTCCGCCCGCCTTCGCTCCGCACATGGAATCTTCCCTTCGGTTCGGTGGGTCGGTCGGGTCCGGCGGGGCCGGTCAGTCTTCGGTGCCGACGGCGACGGGGACGCCGACCAGCGAGCCGTACTCGGTCCACGAGCCGTCGTAGTTCTTGACGTTCTCCTGGCCCAGCAGCTCGTGCAGCACGAACCAGCTGTGAGCGCTGCGCTCACCGATGCGGCAGTAGGCGATCGTGTCCTTGCCGAGGTCGACGCCCTCTCCCTCGTACAGCTCCTTCAGCTCCTCGTCGGACTTGAAGGTGCCGTCGTCGTTGGCCGACTTCGACCAGGGGATGTTGCGGGCGCTCGGCACGTGGCCGGGACGCTGGGACTGCTCCTGCGGCAGGTGCGCCGGGGCGAGCAGCTTGCCGCTGAACTCGTCGGGGGAGCGGACGTCGACGAGGTTCTTGGTGCCGATGGCCGCGACGACCTCGTCGCGGAACGCGCGGATGGAGGTGTCCTGCGGCTTGGCCTTGTACTCGGTCTTCGCGCGGGCCGGCACCTCGGCGACGAGGTCGCGGGAGTCCAGCTCCCACTTCTTGCGGCCGCCGTCGAGCAGCCGCACGTCCTGGTGGCCGTAGAGCTTGAAGTACCAGTAGGCGTAGGCCGCGAACCAGTTGTTGTTGCCGCCGTAGAGGACGACCGTGTCGTCGTTCGAGATCCCCTTCTCGGAGAGCAGACGCTCGAAGCCCTCCTGGTCGACGAAGTCACGGCGGACCGGGTCCTGGAGGTCCTGCTTCCAGTCGATGCGGACGGCGTTCCTGATGTGGTTCTTGTCATAGGCCGAGGTGTCCTCGTCGACCTCGACGATGACTGTCTTCGGGTCGTCGATGTGGTCCTGGACCCAGTCGGCGTCTACGAGGACGTCACTGCGGCTCATGGTTCTCCTCCGAGGCAGATTGCGGATGAGCGGATACGTACCGGTGCGGTGCGTTTGCGCACGTACGGCGGGGATCGTCGGGCGCACACAGGCAGGGCGCTGTGCGGCGCGGAGCCGGAGTCCGGCGGGCGGATGCGGTTGCGGACGAGCAGCCGCCGGCTGTGGGACTCCGGCTGGGCGTGCTGGTGGGCAGCCGTCAGGAGGGGGTGCGACAGAGCATTGCGGCGACACGGCACAAGTCGACTGCACGTCGCTTCGTGAGGTCCGCCTGTCGCTTCATGGAGTCGATCGTAGGGACGTCGGAGGCCCCGTGTCACCGCGAATCCATATGGTGAGACGTCGAAGTCCGTAATGTGGGACGACGCTCCGTAGAGGGTGTCCCGCGGGACCGTCCCGACGCACCGCAGGGCCTCTGGAGGCTGGCTCGCGGACGCTTCTGTCTCGTCAGCCGGACGGGAGCGCGTCCGGGGCGCCGGATCTCACTCGGAGAGCTCGATGTCGCTGCCGCGCACGGACAGTTCGATGCCGTCCTTCTTGGCCTCGACCCTTTCCAGCTCCAGCCCCGGCGGAAGTCCCGCTATCTTCCGGGCGAAGTCGATCCGCTCCCGGACGGCGCCCTCCAGACCGGGGATGCCGTCACCCGGCACCTCGTCGGCCTGCAGCTCCACGATGTCGCCCTTCGTGACGCTGACGGTGCTCGTGACGCTGCGCTCGAAGGTCTGGCCGAGCAGGGTGATACCGGCGGAGACCTTGACCCGGCCCTTGCCGTTCTCGTCCTTGCCGCCCCAGCCGACCCGTACTCCCTCGTGGGCGGCCTTGGTCAGTTCCTTGTAGGAGACGAAGGCGCTGCCGGTGGCCTCTTCGGCGACCGCGGAGGAGTAGTCGCTGCCGATACGGACCTTCTTCAGCTGCGCGTCGACGCGGCTGACGGTCAGATCGTCCTCGCCCGGTCCGGCCTTGATGCCGTTGAGCTCGGCGTCGATCTGCTCCAGCTCCCTGCCGGCGATCTGGGTGAGGAACGGGAAGCCCTTGATGTCGACCGAGGCCTCGGTCGAGGAGGAGACGCCCTCCGCACTCCTGATCCTCTCGGCCGCCTCGTCCTCGGCCAGCTTGACTGCGAGCCGGTCGGCGCCGGCGAACAGCACCGCGAGGACGAGAAGGACGAAGAGCCCCCTGCGTAGTGCGCGCATCTGCGATCTCCCCCATGTAGCGGCGGCGGTCGGCTCGGCCGGGTCTCCGTGCTGCGCAGACCCGCGGGCCGCGGGCAGCCCGGAGACCCCGGGATCACGGGTCTGCCGCGAGCCTAACCCGAGGGTTTTCTCAGACGAAGGCACGGCCGAACAGATAGACGGCTGGTGCTGCCAGGGTCAGCGGCAGTGCCACGCCCGCGGTCATGTGCACGAAGCGCGACGGATAGTCGTAGCTCGCCACCCGCAGACCGGTCAGCGCGCAGCCGCCGGCGGCCAGGCCCAGCAGTCCGCCCGCGGCGGCGGGACCCGCGGGACCGCCGGTCCCGCCCAGCCCGGTCAGCTGCCCGGCCGCGATCCCCGCCCCCGCGGCGGCGAGCAGCGCCACCGCGGGCGAGACCCAGGGCGGCAGCGGGAGCGTACGGGCGAGGACGGCGACGGCAACGGCGGCGCAGCCGGCTGTGACGGCGTCCGCGGTGGCCGCGTCGAGCGAGGCGAGGAACCCGGCCGCCACGACTGTCAGGGCCGTCGCGGTGAAGGCGGCGGTCAGGGCGTAGAGGCGCTCGTCGGGGCCGGAGCCGTTGCGCAGATGGAGCGTGAGGGTGAGCAGGCACCAGACGCCGAGCGTCCCCAGTACGACGGCCGCTGCCTGCCCGCTCCAGGTCAGGAGCAGGCCGGCGTCGGTGGCCAGGCCCCCCAGGAAGGCGAGGGCGATGCCCTGCCGTGCCGGCCACATCCCGTTCAGCCGGAACCAGCCCGCGGCGGTCACGGCCTGGAGCAGCGCGACGGCCACCGCGAGCGGAACGGGCCCGAGCGGGGCGGCCCCGCCCACCAGCACGGCCAACGCGGCGGTCAGCGCCGCGGGTCGGAGGCCGGGGGCGATGAGCGGCGAGCTGTCCCCGCGGCGGGGGGCGCCGGGCCGCCCGGCGGCCGGTGCGCCCGTGGCGACCGGGTGCGGCCCCGTGGTGGACGTCGCGCCGGCCGTCGTGCCGGGGGTCGTGCCGGGGGGAGCAGCGGCGGGCATCGGACCGGTCGTGGCGTCGGGCACGGCCGCCGGCATCGGGCCGGGTCCCGGGTGAGGACGCCCGTAACCCGTGTACTGCGTCTCGTACGGGTCCTCCGGACCGCGGTGCTTCGCCTTCTTGCCGTACGCACCGTGCTGCGGCTGCTCGCTCATGCGCTGCCTCCTGCGAACGGGGGGAGCACCTCGACGGTGCCGCCGTCGTGCAGCCGCACCGCTTGGTGTGCGCGCTTGCCCACGGGTTCGCCGTCCACGAGGAACGAGCAGCGCAGCAGTACGCGCGCGAAGTCGGGGCGTCCGCTGTGCCGTTCGCGGGCGCCGTCGAGAGCGCCGGCGAGGGTGTCGGCCTCGTACCGCTCCTCGGCGACCCCGGCGGCGGCCTTGGCCGCAGCCCAATAACGGATCGTGCCAGTCGCCATCCTGGTCCTGTCCCTCTCAGCCGTCCCGGTTGCGGGACCCATCATGCCGGGCCGCCGGCGGCCCGCTCCCACCGAGCGTCGACCCATTGTCCGATGCGGTGCAGGAGCCCGGGTCCGGCGGCGTTCTCGGCGTGACCGAAGCCCGGCACGATCCACAGGTCGGTGCTTGCGGGGTGGCCCGCCCCGGCGAGGGACTGCGGGTGGTCGAGGGGGAAGTACGGGTCCTGGTCGCCGTGCACGACGAGCAGCGGCGTGGGCGCGAGTGCCGGTGCGGCACCGACGGGTGAGAGGGGGACCGGGTCCCAGTCGTGGGGGTGGATGCGGGTGCGCAGTCCGTACCGGGAGACGAGGCGGCCCACGGGACGCTGGATCACCCAGTGCACCCGCCGCATGGGTGCGGTGCCGCGGTAGTACCAGCGGGCGGGTGCGCTGACGGCCACGACGGCGTCGGAGTGCGTACGGGCATACGGCTGGGTGGCATCCCCGGGGAAGTCTTCCAGCGGCTGCGCCGCCGTGCCGGGGTGTGCGCCTGTGCGCCGTTCGTGCGCCTCCGTGTGCTGAGCGTCGCTGCCGGGACGTTCGCCGAGGTACCCCTCCCGGCCGTCCCGGCGGTGCAGAGCCCCGTGCCGGACGACGACCGAGCCGCCCATGGAGAAGCCGACCGTCGCCACCCGCTCGTGTCCCAGCGACCGTGCCCAGGAGACCGCCTCGGCGAGGTCGAGGACCTCGCGGTCGCCGACCGTCGAGTGTCCGCCGGAGTTGCCGTGCCCGCGGAAGGAGAAGGTGATCACGGCGCCGTACTGCGTGAAGACCCGTGCCGCCCTGCGCAGCGCCGGCCGGTCCAGGGAACCGCTGAAGCCGTGTGCGACGACGATCGCGCACGGTCCCTGCGGCAGTCCACGGACGGCTGTCCCGTCGTCCCCGGTCACCGCGGGGCCCGCGTACGGGTCGTACGCGGCCTCGATCCGGACGCCGTCCGCCGTCCGCAGGGTCTCCCGGAGGGTCTCGCCCACGGGCCTTCCACCGCCGCGGTGTTCACGCTCTGTGCCTCTCGCGGCGGCTCCGGAGGCGCCCGGGGCAGAAGAGCGAGCGAACTCACACTCCGCTTCGTCACTCATGTCGGCTATTCTGCTGGAGTGAAGGACCCGGGCAGCGCCGCCCCTGGGTCCTTTTGTGCTTTCAGGAGCGCATCCGTACGAAGCAGTGCCGTGCCGTACCGAAGTCCCCGCGGGGACCTAGGAAGGACTTGACGTGAGTTCGCTACTCCTGCTGACGAACGCCCTCCAGCCCAGCACCGAAGTTCTGCCCGCCCTCGGACTGCTGCTGCACAACGTGCGCGTGGCACCCGCCGAAGGCCCGGCCCTCGTGGACACCCCGGGTGCGGATGTGATCCTCGTCGACGGCCGGCGCGACCTGCCGCAGGTGCGCTCCCTGTGCCGGCTGCTGCACTCCACAGGACCGGGCTGTCCGCTGGTCCTGATCGTCACCGAGGGCGGGCTCGCAGCCGTCACCGCCGACTGGGGCGTCGACGACGTGCTGCTCGACACCGCGGGCCCCGCCGAGGTCGAGGCGCGGCTGCGGCTGGCGACCGGCAGGCAGCAGGCAGGCTCCGAGGACGTTCCCACCGAGATCCGCAACGGTGATCTGTCGGTCGACGAGGCCACGTACAGCGCGAAGCTGAAGGGCCGGGTCCTCGACCTGACCTTCAAGGAGTTCGAGCTGCTGAAGTACCTGGCCCAGCACCCCGGCCGGGTGTTCACCCGGGCCCAGCTCCTCCAGGAGGTGTGGGGCTACGACTACTTCGGCGGCACCAGGACCGTGGACGTGCACGTGCGGCGGCTGCGGGCCAAGCTCGGCCCCGAGCACGAGTCGCTGATCGGAACCGTACGCAACGTCGGCTACCGCTTCGTCTCACCGGAGAAGGGCGAGAAGTCGGCGGAGGAGAAGAAGGCCGCCGCCGCGGCCCGCGCCGTCACCGATGCGGCAACCCGGGTCGCCCGCGAGGCAGTTGACGGATCCGCCACGGAGAGCGGTGGTTACGGACAGGAAGCCGCGGCCGTGGACGGCAACGTGCGGGGCGGTCGTACGCCCAACCGGTAGGGCCCTCAAACGGCGGATGCTTCCCGCGTAGACTGCCCGGGTGGCCAGGGTGACGCGGGACGATGTGGCAAGGCTGGCGGGTACGTCGACCGCGGTCGTCAGCTATGTGATCAACAACGGGCCGCGGCCTGTCGCACCGGCGACGCGTGAGCGCGTACTGGCCGCGATCAAGGAGCTGGGTTACCGGCCCGACCGCGTCGCGCAGGCCATGGCATCCCGCCGCACCGACCTGATAGGCCTGATCGTCCCGGACGCCCGGCAGCCGTTCTTCGCGGAGCTGGCCCACGCGGTCGAGCAGGCCGCCGCCGAGCGCGGGAAGATGGTGCTCGTCGGCAACTCCGACTACCTGGACGAGCGCGAAGTCCACTATCTGCGGGCGTTCCTCGGGATGCGGGTCTCCGGTCTGATCCTCATCAGCCAGGGCCCCAGCGAACACGCCGCCGTCGAGATCGACGCCTGGGACGCCCGCGTCGTGCTGCTGCACCGCCGTCCGGAAGCCATCGACGACGTCGCGGTGGTCCTGGACGACGTCGGCGGCGCGCAACTGGCCACGCGGCACCTGCTGGAGCACGGACACGAGTACGTGGCCTGCCTCGGCGGCATCGACTCCACGCCGGAGTCCGGCGACCCCGTGACCGATCACGTCGAGGGCTGGACCCGCGCGATGAAGGAGGCCGGGCGTTCCGTCGAGGGACGCCTCTTCCAGGCCCCCTACAACCGCTACGACACCTACAAGCTCGCCCTGGAGCTGCTGCAGTCCCCGGACAGGCCCACGGCCGTCTTCTGCTCGACGGACGACCAGGCCTTCGGCGTGATGCGCGCGGCACGCGAGCTGGGCATGGACGTGCCGCAGGACCTGGCGGTCGCCGGCTTCGACGACGTCAAGGAGGCGGGTCTGACGGACCCGCCGCTCACCACGGTGGGTTCCGACCGCGAAGGCATGGCGAAGGCCGCGGTCGACCTGGTGCTGGACGACTCGTTGCGGGTGACGGGGTCCAGGGGCCAGCGCGTGCGGCAGTTCCCCGCGGGGCTGGTCGTCCGCCGCTCGTGCGGGTGCGGGTCACCTCCGAAGCGCTGACGCTGACGGGAGGCCGACGGCCGGCTCACCGCAGTTCTCGGAGCCTTCTCAGCCGGGTCTCAGCTCCCTCTCATGGAACTGGGGGACGGTGAGCGCATGAGCGGACATCAGGGGTTCTCTTCTCACCCGGGGCATGAGCCGGCGCCCCTCCCCGGTCACCCCGGCAGCACGACGTCCTCCCCGTGGCCCACGTCGTATCCGCCCGTCCCTCCCGCACCGCCTGCCTCGTTCGTCCCCGCGGCTTCCACCGCCGGTTCCGGGCCGGGCGGCGCGCACGCGGGGAGACGGCGCGGCGCGGTACGGCTGCCGGTGGCGGCGCTGGCCGCACTGGTGCTGGGGGCTGCCGCGCTCGGCGGCGGCGCCGCCGTCGGCGTGCAGCAACTGCTCGGTGAGGACGGCAGCGGCAGCGCCGCCCACGCTCTCGCCGGCGGCGGCCACGCCGCCGCGGACGACGGGGGCACGGTCTCCTCGGTGGCGGAGAAGGTTGCGCCGAGCGTCGTGGAGATCGAGGCGTCCTCCGGCGGCGGCCGGTCCACGGGCTCCGGCGTGGTGATCTCCGAGGACGGCGAGATCCTGACCAACAACCATGTCGTCGCCGGTGCGGACAGCGTGCGGATCACCTTCCACGACGGCGGCACGGCGACCGCCGACGTCGTCGGCAGGGCAGCGGACCGTGACATGGCGCTGGTCGACGCCCGCGGCGGGAGCGGGTTCGAGCCGGCGGTGCTCGGCGACTCCGGCAAGGTCGGTGTGGGCGATCAGGTCGTGGCGATCGGCTCGCCCGCCGGGCTGTCGTCCACGGTCACGAGCGGCATCGTCTCCGCGAAGGACCGCGACGTGACCGTACGGAACGGAGGCGGGGGCAGCGCGGGCGGCGAGGCCGGGGAGGGGCACGGCGGCGGCGAGTGGCCCTTCGAGTCCGGCGGCGGGCAGGACCACGGCGACCCCGGTGCGGACACCACCACGTACAAGGCCATCCAGACGGACGCCCCCTTGAACCCCGGCAACTCCGGCGGAGCGCTCGCCACCCTGGACGGCCGGATCGTCGGCTTCAACTCCGCGACGTACGCCTCCGGTTCGGGCCCGGCGTCCGGGACGTCGGCTGAGGGCGGCGGCAGCGTGGGGCTGGGCTTCGCCGTGCCCGTGGACGCCGTCGAGGAAGTGCTCGACGATCTGCGCTCGGGCGCCGGAGGCAGCTGAACGTGAACGACGGAACCGACACCCCGTACTACTTCGCTGCGTACGCCCCCGCGGACGCCGGTGCCGATCCCGGCGCGGATCGCGGCCGGCCCACCGCGGCCGCGACCGTTACGGCGGACGCCGCCACCGATGGGAAGCTTGACCCCATGGTGGCTTGGAAGGTGCTGATCGTCGACGACGAGCCCGCCGTGCGGGACGCGCTGCGCCGCAGCCTCACCTTCGAGGGGTACGAGACGGCGCTGGCCGTCGACGGTCTGGACGCCCTGGAGAAGACCGCGGCGTACGAACCGGACCTGATCCTCCTCGACGTGCTCATGCCCCGCATGGACGGACTGACGGTCGCCCGGCGGCTGCGTGCCTCCGGCCGCCGCGTCCCGGTGCTGATGCTCACCGCCCGCGACACCGTCGGGGACCGGGTCACCGGCCTCGACGCAGGAGCCGACGACTACCTGGTCAAGCCGTTCGAACTGGACGAACTGCTCGCCCGCATCCGGGCGCTGCTGCGGCGCAACTCGTACGCCCAGGAGCACGGGAACGGAGCCGAGGGCGAGACCCTCACCGGCTCGGGCTCCCTCGCCTTCGCCGACCTGCGGATGGATCTGGGCACGCGGGACGTGACACGCGGCGGGCGGCACGTGGAGCTGACCCGCACCGAGTACACCCTGCTGGAGATGTTCCTCTCGCATCCCCGCCAGGTGCTGACCCGCGAGCAGATCCTCAAGGCCGTCTGGGGCTTCGACTTCGAGCCGTCGTCCAACTCCCTGGACGTGTACGTGATGTACCTGCGCCGCAAGACCGAGGCCGGGGGCGAGCCACGGCTGGTGCACACCGTGCGCGGCGTCGGCTACGTCCTCAAGGACGACGGGGCGTGAGGCTGCCGGACGCCGCGGCCCTGCGCCCCAGGCTCTCCCGCCCGCAGCTGCGCTCACGCCTGGCGCTGCTGGCCGCCGTCACGGTGGCGCTGGCCGTGGCCGCCTGCGCGACGGCCTGCTGGTTCCTCGTACGGGGTCAGCTGATCGGTTCGCTGGACGAGTCCCTGCGCAACAACAGCCGCGTCGACCCCAGCTTCATCGTCGGGCAGGTCAGGACCGGGCAGTGTTCGCCCGCCGACGAGCGGGCGCCGAACCCGTTCGACGCGACCGTCCAGGTCGTCGACCAGGACGGCAAGAGCTGCGTCATCGTCGGCAGCAAGGTGGAGGTCGCGCCCGGCGATGTCGACGTCGCCAAGCACACCCGCGCCGAGGCGGTGCACACCTCGCGCAGTCTGGACGGCTCCGGCACCGACTACCGCGTACTGACCAGCCAGGTCGAGGGCACCGACGTGGCGGTCTCCGTCGCCCGGCCGCTGACCGAGACGGACCGGTCGCTGCGCAATCTCGCACTGATTCTCGCGGCGGTGGGAGGAGCGGGCGTACTGGCCGCGGCGGGCGCCGGTGTCGCACTCGCACGCGCGGGGCTCCGCCCCGTCGACCGCCTCACCGGCGCCGTCGAGCACATCGCACGTACGGAGGACCTCGGGGTGCGCATCCCCGCCGAGGGGGACGACGAGATCGCCCGGCTGTCGCGGTCCTTCAACTCCATGACGGAGGCGCTCGCCTCCTCCCGCGAACTGCAGCAGCAGCTGATCGCCGACGCGGGGCACGAACTGCGCACACCCCTGACGTCGCTGCGTACGAACATCGAACTGCTCGTACGCAGCGACGAGACGGGACGCTCGCTGCCGGCCGAGGACCGCCGGGCGCTCCTGGAGTCGGTCAGGGCACAGATGAGCGAACTGGCCTCCCTCGTCGGGGACTTGCAGGAGCTCTCCCGGGAAGCCGCGCCCGGCGGCAGCCGGTTCGAGCCCGTCGCACTGCACGAGATCACCTACCGCGCAGTCGAGCGGGTGCGGCTGCGGCTGCGCAGCAAGGGCATCACGATCACGGCGCGGCGGGTGGAGCCGTGGTACGTGCAGGGGGAGCCGGCGGCCCTGGAGCGAGCCGTGGTCAACCTGCTGGACAACGCGGGCAAGTTCAGCCCCGAAGAGGGAACCGTCGACGTGGAACTGGCCGGGGGCACGCTGCGCGTACGCGACCGGGGACCGGGGGTCAGCGAGGACGAGCTGCCGTACGTCTTCGACCGCTTCTGGCGTTCGCCGTCCGCCCGGGCGCTGCCCGGCTCGGGTCTCGGCCTGTCCATCGTGGCCCGTACGGTCGAGCAGTCCGGCGGCGACGTGACCCTCCGGGCCGCCGAGGGCGAGGGCGGCGGGACCGAGGCGGTGATGAGTCTGCCGGGGACGCCGGAACCGCCGCCCGAGCCCGAGGAGCGGGAAGAGGCACCCTCGCAGAGCGACCGGCAGGACCGGCGCGCCGGTCCGTAGGCCCTGGTTTGACTTCAACTTAACTTCAAATTTGATCCTTGGTGCAGCCACCCGGCGACAGCACGTCCGTGCATCACCGTGCTTCCACTGCGTCCGAGGAGAGTCCCATGGAGAACACCAAGCCGCTGCGCCTCGCAGTCATCGTCGGCAGCGTTCGCGCGAACCGGTTCGGGCCGACCGTCTCCGGCTGGTTCGCCGGCGAGGCGGAGAAGTACGGCAGCTACGAAGTCGATCTCATCGACCTGGCCGAGGCCGAACACGAACTGCCCGTCGCCTTTCCCGACTTCGGTGCCGAGCTGCCTGCCGAGGTGGAGCGCGTGCGGGGCAACCTGGCGGGCCGGCTCGCCGCCGCCGACGCCTTCGTGATCGTCACCCCCGAGTACAACCACAGCTTTCCCGCGTCGCTGAAGAACGTCATCGACTGGTTCAACCGCGAATGGCACGCGAAGCCGGTCGGCTTCGTCTCCTACGGCGGCATGGCGGGGGGTCAGCGAGCGGTGGAGCAGCTGCGGCAGGTCTTCCCGGAACTGCACGCGGTCACCGTCCGGGCGACCCTCAGCTTCCACATGGCCTGGGAGCGCTTCGCCGAGGACGGCCGTCCGCGTGACGAGGAAGGGAGCAACGCGGCGGCGAAGGGCATGCTGCGGCAGCTGGAATGGTGGGGCCACGCGCTGCGGGACGCCCGTGCACGCAGCCCTTACAGCGCTGCCGCGTAGTCCGTCCCGCCGGGCCGCGCAGGTTCCCCCGCTTCGGCTCACGGGCTTCCGTGCCGCCCTCCGGCCGCCGCACCCCGGTGGCCGGGGGGTGGAGCGCCGCGCCGGTCTCGTAAGGTCATGTGCCATGAGCGACGTGGTGGTTGTGGACGAGGCGTCGGCCGAAGTCGTACGGGAGGCGCAGTCGCTGCTCGACGAGGCGGCCCGTACCGACGGACAGGCACCCCTGTCCGAACAGGGATGGCTTCAGCTGCGCGGCGGGCCCCGGCCGGGGGTGCGGCATCTGCTGCTGCGCGCCGACGGCCTGCTCGTGGGCTACGCGCAGCTGGAGGTCACCGACCCCGTGGAGCCGCCCACGGGTGAACTGGCCGTCCACCCCGCGCACCGGGGCCGCGGCCACGGGCGGCGGCTCGGCCAGGCCCTGCTCGACGAGTCCGGCAAGCGGCTGCGGGTGTGGGCCCACGGCGGGCACCCCGCGGCCCGGCACCTCGCACAGGCCCTGGGGCTCACCCTCTTCCGCGAACTGCGCCAGATGCGGCGCCCGTTGACCGGTGCCTCGACTCCCGCCCTGGCCGAGCCCGTCCTGCCCGAAGGCGTGACCGTCCGGACGTTCCGCCCCGGTGAGGACGACGCGGCATGGCTCGCGCTGAACGCCGCCGCCTTCGCGCACCACCCCGAGCAGGGCAGTCTCACTCAGCGCGACCTGGACGACCGCAAGGCGGAGCCCTGGTTCGACCCGGCGGGCTTCTTCCTCGCCGAGCAGGAAGGCGAACTCGTCGGATTCCACTGGACGAAGGTGCACAGTGCGCGGCAGCTCGGTGAGATCTACGTACTGGGCGTCGCCCCCGGCGCGCAGGGCAGCGGTCTCGGCAAGACGCTCACAGCGATCGGCCTGCGGCACCTGGAACGGGACAGGGGACTGCCCACGGCGATGCTCTACGTCGACGCGGACAACCTGGCCGCCGTCAGCGTCTACGAGCGGCTCGGGTTCAGCACGTACGAGACCGACCTGATGTACCGCACCGAGAGCTGAGCCGGCGCGGTCCCGCCGCCCTCCCGGTGGCGGGGCCCGCGGGCAAGGCCGCGTCCCGGTGGTGTGCCGCTCGCCTGAGCGCCATGTGCGCGTAACCATCGATTCAGACGCGCTTGCGAGCATCGCCGGATGCAGCAGTCTGCTCGTGACCTCGCCACCCGTACCGGAGTCGCCGGCAGGGGGAACAATGGAGTCATGAGCGAGCCCGTGTCACGTGCCGCATCACCCGTCCCCCACCCCTCACCGGCCGTACGCCCGCCGGGTCCGGACGCGGGCGGCACCGTCCCCGCTCTGGACCCGGACCTCGACGCCGACCCGGACGTCGTTCCGCCGTCCGCCGCGCCCGACGACCAGCCGGACGACCTCCCGCCGGACCGTTTCCTGGAGCGCGAGCGCAGCTGGCTCGCCTTCAACGAACGCGTCCTGGAGCTGGCCGAGGACCCCGGGCCTCCGCTGCTGGAACGGGCGAACTTCCTGGCGATCTTCGCCGGCAACCTCGACGAGTTCTTCATGGTCCGCGTCGCGGGCCTGAAGCGGCGCCTGGCGACCGGCGTCGCCACCCGCTCCGCGTCCGGACTCCAGCCGCGCGAGGTGCTGGAGGGGATCTGGACCCGTTCGCGGGAGCTCATGGCCCGGCACGCCCGCTGCTACCAGCAGGACATCGCCCCCGCCATGGCGGAAGAGGGGCTGCACCTCCTCCGGTGGCACCAGCTGACCGAGGACGAGCAGAGCCGGCTCTGCACGCTCTTCCGGCAGCAGATCTACCCCGTGCTGACCCCGCTCGCAGTCGATCCGGCGCACCCCTTCCCGTACATCTCGGGGCTCTCGCTCAACCTCGCCGTCGTCGTACGGAACCCGGTCACCCAGCACCAGCACTTCGCACGTGTGAAGGTTCCGCCGCTGCTCTCGCGCTTCCTCGAGGCGTCCCCGCACCGCTGGGTGCCCCTGGAGGACGTCATCGCCGCGCACCTCGAGGAACTCTTCCCCGGCATGGAGGTGCTGGGGCACCACATGTTCCGCGTGACGCGGAACGAGGACCTGGAGGTCGAGGAGGACGACGTCGAGAACCTCCTCCAGGCGCTGGAGAAGGAGCTGCTGCGCCGCCGCTTCGGCCCGCCGGTGCGCCTCGAGGTCGAGGAGTCGATCGATCCCTATGTGCTGGAGCTGCTGGTACGCGAGCTGAACGTCTCCGAGGCGGAGGTCTACCCGCTGCCGGGCCCGCTGGACCTGACAGGACTCTCCAAGGTCGTCACGGCGATGGACCGGCCGGACCTGAAGTACCCCAGGTTCGTGGCGGGCACGCACCGCGACCTCGCCCAGGTGGAGTCCGCACAGCCGCCCGACATCTTCGCCGCGCTGCGCGAACGGGACGTGCTGCTCCACCACCCCTACGACTCCTTCTCCACCTCCGTGCAGGCGTTCCTGGAGCAGGCCGCGACCGACCCGGACGTCCTTGCGATCAAGCAGACGCTGTACCGCACCTCGGGCGACTCACCGATCGTCGACGCCCTCATAGACGCCGCCGAGTCGGGCAAGCAGGTCCTGGTCCTCGTCGAGATCAAGGCACGCTTCGACGAGCAGGCCAACATCAAGTGGGCGCGCAAGCTGGAGGAGGCGGGATGCCACGTCGTGCACGGCCTCGTCGGGCTGAAGACGCACGGCAAGTTCTCGCTGGTGGTACGGCAGGAGGGCGACACGCTGCGCCGGTACGCCCACGTCGGCACCGGCAACTACCACCCCAAGACGGCGCGCACGTACGAGGATCTGGGCCTGCTGACCGCCGACCCGCAAGTGGGCGCGGACCTCTCCGACCTGTTCAACAGGCTGTCCGGCTACTCGCGCCGTGAGAGCTGGCGGCGGCTGCTGGTCGCGCCGAGCTCGCTGCGGGACGGCCTCGTCACCCGCGTCCACCGGGAGATCGCCCACCACCGGGCGGGCCGCCCCGCCCACGTGCGCTTCAAGGTCAACTCCATCGTCGACGAGGCGGTCGTCGACGCCCTCTACCGCGCTTCGCAGGCGGGGGTGCCCGTCGACCTGTGGGTGCGGGGGATCTGCGCGCTGCGTCCGGGTGTGCAGGGGCTGAGCGAGAACGTCAGGGTCCGCAGCGTCCTCGGCCGGTTCCTCGAACACTCCCGCGTGTTCGCCTTCGCGAACGGCGGGGACCCGGAGGTGTGGCTGGGCAGCGCCGACATGATGCACCGCAACCTGGACCGGCGCATCGAGGCCCTGGTGCGCGTCCCCGACCCGGCCCACCGCGCCACTCTCTGCGGGCTGCTGGAGAGGGGGACGGCGGACGGCACCGCCTCCTGGCACCTCGGCCCGGACGGCGAGTGGACGCGCCACGCACACGACGCGGACGGACAGCCGCTGAGCAACATCCAGGAGTCGCTGATCGAGAGCCGGAGACGCCGACGTGGCCCCGCGGCATGACGCACCGCCGCGTCCGGCCTTACGCCCGTCCCGTACGGGCGCGGGCGGGTGCGCGACGGCCGCTCGCGGCGGAGCACCCCACGGAGGAGAAAGCCCCATGACCGGACAGGGCCGAGGGCCGGGGCACGGCAGGACCGTCCTGCGACGCCGGCCCGCCGCTGTCGACTGCCTGTGACTGCCGATGCCTGCGACGAGTGAGCCACCGATGCCTCAGACACCCGCCACGCACCAGACACCCGTCCCACCGCGCACCGTCGGCGCAGCCCACCCGCACAGGCCCGCGGCGACGGGCCGTGCGACCGCGGCCCTTCCGCAGCCGGCGGGTCCCCGCCCTTCCGGGGGCGTCCCCGAGGACGCTCCCGGGAACGTACTGCCGCTGCTCCTCTCCCGTCCGGCCGACGTGACGGAGATCGACGCGGCGGAGGCGCTCACCGGCTATCTGAACGCGTGGGCCTCGGAGTTCCTGCGCAGCCTGCGCCGGCACGGGGAGAGCGTCGGCAGCGCCGAGACGGCGGGAACGGCCGCCGAGGCGGTGCGCAGGCTGCGTCAGGCGTCCCGCCGCCTCGGCGGGACGCTGCGCACGTACCGTCCCTTGCTCGACGCGGTCTGGGCGGACCGGCTCTGCGGTGAACTGCGCTGGCTGTCGGCCACGTTGTCCCGGGAGTACGAGCACGCGGCCAGGCTCGAACGGCTGCACGCGGCGCTGCACCGGCTCAGCGGCGAGGGCGAGGGCGAAGGTGAAGGCGGAGGCGGAGGGGAAGCCCTGGCCGGAGCCGCGGGTGCGGGCGCAGGTACAGGCGCGGGCAGTGCCGCGGGCAGCGCGTCCCGCGAGGGGGCCGCCGGTTCCCGGAGCGGCGCGGGTACGGGCCGGCACCGTACCGGCGGCCAGAGCTCGGCGGGGACGGGCTCGACGCTGCACGTGGGGACGGCCCGGGCGGGTGCTCTGCTGGAGAGGCAGCTCACTCTCGCCCGCAACCGCGCCCACTCGGCGGCTCTCCAGGCGCTCGTCTCGAACCGCTTCCACGCCGTCGCGGACGCCGTAGCCGTACTGGCCTCCGAGGTGCCGCTCGCGCCGGGCACGGCGCGGACCACGGCCGACGCGGCGCTCGTGCCGCCCGCGGACCAGGCGCGGGCCCGGCTCGTGCACGCCGTGTCCGAACTGCCGCTGCCGCTGCCGGAGGCGCCGTATCCCGTCGACCACGGGCCTCGGCCGGTCACCGCCAGGACGTCTCGGCTGCGGCAGGACGCGGCGTGGCACGAGGTGCGCCTGCTGCTGCGTCTGCACCGGTACGCGGAGGAGGTCCTGCTCACGGGCGTGAACCGGGCGGAGGAGACCCGGACGGGAACACGGGGCACGGCGGACGCCGGTGAGCCGGATGACGCCGTGGAGCAGCCGGACCCCGCGGCGGTGCAGGAGCCGGACCGCGCGGCGGTGCAGGCGCGGCTCGTCTCGGCGAGCGCCGCGCTGGAGGAGCACCGCGAGGCCGTCGAGGCCGCGGAAGCGGCTGCCGCCGCGGCACGCACGCCGCGCATCGCGCCCGCGACCGCTTACGCCCTCGGAGTGCTGCACGCGGACCAGCGCCAGGCGGCGGAGGCGGCCCGTCTCGCGTTCGGCGCGCTGTGGCGCCGGCCCGTCCGGCCCCTCCTGTGACGGGCTCCGGAGGGCGGCTGCGGGAAGGACCCTGCCTCCGTCCGTTGCTGCCGACGGGGCTGTGAGCTGCACAATCACCTGAGTTGAGTCTGTGGTTGTCAACTTTCCTTGGGTTGAGGTATATAAGAAAGCACAGGGCATCGCTCGGAAGCAGAAGCCATGGAGGGAGTGACTTGTGATGCTCATGCGTACCGATCCGTTCCGGGAGTTCGACCGCCTCACCCAGCAGGTCTTCGGAACCCAGAACCGTCCGGCAGGGATGCCGATGGAGGCATACCGGTCGGGTGACGAGTTCGTGATCCACTTCGATCTGCCGGGTGTCGCGCCGGAGAGCATCGATCTGGACGTGGAGCGGAACGTGCTCACCGTCCACGCGGAGCGCCGCTCACCCGCGCCCAAGGACGCGGAGCTGATCGCCGCCGAGCGGCCGGCAGGCAAGTTCAGCCGCCAGCTCTTCCTCGGCGACACACTGGACATCGAGCGCATCGACGCCGCCTACGACGCCGGCGTCCTGACCCTGCGCATCCCCGTCGCCGAACAGGCGAAGCCCCGCAAGATCCAGATCAGCGGCGGCGACTCGGCCGCGCAGCTCACCACGTAGCCACAGCGGTACCACCACCGGTCGGTCCCGTGGCGGCGGGCGGACGTGGAACGGCCCGCGACCGCCCTGCCGCACGTGAAGTCCGTCACGAGAGCGTTTCCTCGCCGGTCCCCGGGCCACTCGGCCCCGGGGCCGGCGATGTCCGGTTGCCGAATGGGAGGAACACACACATATGCGGTGGAGCGAACTCGTAAGCAGGGTCGGCGAGCACGGTCGTTACGAATCGGACGCCGAGGCCCGGCGCAAAGTCCGGATCGTGCTCTCCGAGCTGGGCGGCCACCTGGCCCCCGACGTACGGGCAGAGCTGGCGCAGCGCCTGCCCGCGCCGGCAGCCGAGGCGTTGACGTACCAGATGCCGGCGACGAGGGAGCTGACCGGCTCGCAGTTCGTGGAGTCCGTCTCCGGACGCATCGAGGGTTCGACACCGGCCACTGCCCGGTGGGACGTCAGTTCGGTGCTGTGCGTCCTGGCAGAGGTGTGCGGTGACCAGCTGACGGACCGGATACTCGCGGCCCTTCCGCCGGGTTACGCCCTGCTCTTCGGCCGCGGCGAACTGATGAGCGCCGCCTGACAGCCGCCCCGCTCACTGCTCGGCCGCAGGGTTCGACGGTTCGTCGGCTCGTCAGCCCGCCGGACAGTTCGGGACGCCGTCCGGCGGGCCGATGGCTGTCGAAGCGCACCGCAAGCCTTCCGTCCCGACGCACCGCCGGCCTCCGTCCCGCCGTCGTCGGGGTCAGCTCCCGCGCGGGGCGAGCGCCTCCCAGCCCACGGTGAGTTCGCCCTGGCGCCAGCGATGGGGTGAGCCTGTCACCGGCCAGTCGCCGGCCAGGGCCCGCGCAGCCCGTATCCAGCGCTGCCGGGCGCTGAAGGCGCCGTACGGCGCTGCCGCCGCCCAGGCGCGGTCGAAGTCCCGCAGGAAGGAGTGGACCGGCTCGCCGGGCACGTTCCGGTGGATCAGCGCCTTCGGCAGCCGCTCCGCCAGTTCGGACGGTGCGGCCAGCGAGCTCAGCCGGGCGGCGAAGGTCACCGAACGCGGTCCCTCCGGGCCGAGCGCGACCCACACATGCCGCCGTCCGATCTCGTCACACGTGCCGTCGAT
The DNA here is from genome assembly GCF_042653885.1 of Streptomyces ovatisporus. Lineage (NCBI taxonomy): Bacteria > Bacillati > Actinomycetota > Actinomycetes > Kitasatosporales > Streptomycetaceae > Streptomyces > Streptomyces ovatisporus. Next base: position 557,133 of record NZ_JBHSFH010000005.1, on the reverse strand, counting down.
CAGGAGCCCGTCCGGTTCGAGGCGCGCGCAGAGGCGGGCCCACACCGCGGGGACCTCTTCCTCCCCGTACTGGCGCAGCACGTTCGCTGCCCGGATCAGCACCGGTCGTGCCCCGTCGGGGAGCGGCACCTCGAAACCGCCGCGCACGAACGTCAGCCCGTCCCGCTCGTAGGGCCGCGCGGCAGCGACCCGCTCCGGAGCGATCTCGACACCGACGACACGGGCACCGGCGTGCACGGTCCGCAGCCGCGTGAGCAGTTCGACGGCGGTCCAGGGGGCGGCACCGTAACCGAGGTCGACGGCCAGCGGCGGACGCGGGGAGCGGCGCAGCACGGGACCGTGCACGGCGGCGAGCCAGCGGTCCATGCGGCGCAGCCTGTTGGGGTTGGTGGTGCCGCGCGTCACGGTCCCGACGGGACGGTCAGGGGGACGGGCGGCCATTGCACGAGCGTACGGGGGCGCGGTGGCACGCGGGAGGGGCGGGCGGCTCCGGGCAGCGGGCCCGGCGGGCGGGGAGCCGGACGAGCGGCGTTGTCACGATTCGGCAAAACAGGAATGGGAGCCGGGGCCTCCGGTGTTTGCCACCCGGGGCCCCGATCGCGCAGGAACCACCGGCCGTACGAGGAGGCAATCGCCCGTGAGCCAGTACATAGCCCGGCTGGGCCAGCGGCGGACCTGGCTGCCGCAGCAGCAACGGCCGCGGCTCCGGTTCCACGGGCCCTTCCGCCGGCCCCGCAGGGTGGCCATGCTCAGCGTCCACACCTCACCGCTGCACCAGCCCGGCACGGGCGACGCGGGCGGGATGAACGTCTACATAGTCGAACTCGCGAAACAGCTGGCCGCCCACGGCACACAGGTGGAGATCTTCACGCGCGCCACCACGGCGACGCTGCCCCCCACCGTGGAACTGGCCCCGGGCGTGCTCGTGCGCCACATCGACGCCGGACCGTACGAGGGCCTGGCCAAGGAAGAACTGCCCGCGCAGCTCTGCGCGTTCACCCACGGCGTGATGCAGGCGTGGGCCGGACACCGCCCCGGGTACTACGACCTCGTCCACTCCCACTACTGGCTCTCGGGCCACGTCGGCTGGCTCGCCGCCCAGCGGTGGGGCGTCCCGCTGGTGAACGCCATGCACACCATGGCCAAGGTGAAGAACGCCGCGCTCGCGCAGGGCGACACCCCCGAACCGGCCGCCCGCGTGATCGGCGAGACGCAGATCGTACGGGCGGCGGACAGGCTCATCGCCAACACCGCCGAGGAGGCGGGCGAACTCGTCCGCCACTACGAAGCCGACCCCGCCCGTACGGCGGTGGTCCACCCGGGCGTGAACCTCGAGTGCTTCCGGCCCGCCGACGGACGTGCCGCCGCCCGCGCCCGGCTCGGTCTCCCGCAGGACGCGCTGATCCCGCTCTTCGCCGGACGGATACAACCCCTCAAGGCGCCCGACATCCTGCTGCGCGCCGTCGCCCTCCTCGTGGACGAGGACCCCGCGCTGCGCGGCAGGCTGGTGGTCCCCGTCGTGGGCGGGCCCAGCGGCAGCGGACTCGCCAAGCCCGAACGGCTGCACAAGCTCGCGGCGAAGCTCGGCATCTCGGACGTGGTGCGCTTCCACCCTCCGGTGGGGCAGGAGGAGTTGGCGGACTGGTACCGGGCGGCGAACGTGCTGGTCATGCCGTCCTACAGCGAGTCGTTCGGGCTGGTCGCGATCGAGGCGCAGGCGTGCGGCACGCCGGTGGTGGCCGCCTCGGTGGGCGGACTGCCGGTGGCCGTACGGGACGGGGTCAGCGGGTTCCTCGTCGAGGGACACGATCCGGGGGCGTACGCGAAGGCACTGCGGCACTTCGTCACGGACACGGAGCCAGGCACGGAGCCAGGCAGGGCGGCGGGCGCTGCCGGAGGTGCCGGGAACGGGGCGCCGGGCGCGGGCGGACTGACCGGCAGCATGGGCGAGGCCGCGGCACGGCACGCCGCCGGATTCGGCTGGGACGCCGCCGCGGCCGGCACCCTGGACGTCTACGCCGCCGCACTGCACGACCAGCGCCGTCGCCTACGATCTGCCCATGGCTGACGCGAAGAGTGCCGCAAGCTCCCGGACCGCGAGGGACGCCGTCGAGCAGGCGCTGCGTGAGGCGGAACTGGAGTGGGAGAACCCGTCCGAGGGCACGTACGTCGTCACGCTCCCCGGGACGCGCAAGCTCTCGACCACCTGCTCGCTCGCCGTCGGCAGGCACTCCCTCTCCGTCAACGCCTTCGTCGTCCGCTGCCCCGACGAGAACCACGCGGCGGTCCACCGCTGGCTGCTGGAGCGCAACACCCGCATGTACGGGGTGAGTTACGCCCTGGACAGGCTGGGTGACGTCTATCTGGCCGGACGGCTCCCGCTCGCCGCCGTCACCCCGGACGAGGTGGACCGGCTGCTGGGCGCGGTGCTGGAGAACGCCGACGGCTCCTTCAACACGCTGCTGGAGATGGGGTTCGCCACGGCCATCCGGCGCGAGTACGAGTGGCGTACCTCGCGCGGCGAACCGACCCGCAACCTCGACGCGTTCACGCACCTGACAGGCGGCGGGGCCGACCGCCGCGCCACCGGCTGAACCGGTTCCGGAAGCTCGCCGCCATCTCTCGCGGCACCACGCGTCGCCGGTCGACTGCGGCCGGGCGGAGACCACTCGACGGAGGCACCGGAACGCCCGGGACAGCGGCATCCCCCGGAGGTGCCGAGCGGCCCTGGTGCGCGACATGCGCACCGCCTGCACCTCCGGGGGAGCGCGGGTGAACGTCTTCAGCAGCTCCCGGCCGCGTGACGCCATCCGCTCATTCCGCGGAGGGCGTCACGGACCGGTCATCCGCCGAGACCCCACTCCGCCGTGATGTGGCTGCTGGAACAGATGCTGTCCAGGAAGTTCGCACCGGCCTTGCCGCACCCTTCGCCGGGCTTCACCGGCGTGCCGTGTGCCATGCCGTCGACGAGATAGCTGCGCACGACGACGTCACCGTTCCCGTCCTTGTAGTCGGACCGGGTCGTGCCGCCCGGCAGTGCCTCGGTGCCGTCGGCGTCCTGATCGGCGCCCAGCACGTTCGTCCACTGCTTCACCGACTCGGCCGCGTTCGCCGGGACCACCTTCGTGTCCGCCGTCCCGTGCCAGACCGAGACCTTGGGCCTGGCGCCCGAGTGGCCGGGGGCGGCCTCCCTGGCGATGTCGCCCCACTCGGCCGCCGACTTGCTGACCCCTGGGCTCATGCAACCCCAGGCTTCCGCCGCACTGTTCGCGCAGCCGTGCGGCAGCCCGGCTATCACGGCACCGCCCGCGAAGACGTCCGGGTAGGCCGCGAGCATCGACGACGTCATGCCGCCGCCGGCCGACAGCCCCGTGATGAAGACCTTCTTCGGGTCCGCCTTCAGGTCGGCGACGGTCTTGTCCACCATCTGTTTGATCGACAGCGCTTCGCCCTTGTCCCGTCCGACGTCACCGGGCTCGAACCAGTTGAAGCACTTCAGGCCGTTGTTGGTCTGACTCTGCTCTGCCGCGACCACGGAGAACTTGCCGGCGTCCGCGAACTTCTGCCAGCCGGCTCCCTCGAAGTACATCGGCGCGTCCTGGTTGCAGCCGTGCAGCGTCACAACGACGGGGCTGCCCTCGGGGAGTCCCTCGGGCGCGTAGCGGTACATGCCGAGGGCCCCGGGGTTGGAGCCGAAGTCCTCGACCTTCTCCAGACCGGCCGCCCGCGCACCCGTACCCGCGTCCGTACCCGCCCCCGGCGGTTCGGCGGACGCGGTCGCGCTGCCCAGTAACGTCAGCGCGAGCGTGGTCACGACGGTTGACAGCAGAGCGGCTCTGCGGCGTGTGGCTCTCATAGGCGCTCCTTCGTGGGGGGACTGCGTGGGGAAATCCCGTGGGGGATGCGACGACGGTAGGGGCCCGGCAGCGCGCGGCCGAACGTGTCGTACGTCCAGCTGTCCGGCTCCGCGAGTGTGGCCGGACCACATTGGGCCGCCCTGTGAGCCCGCCTAGCTTTGCGGCATGACCGAGCAGTTCACCCCTGGCCCCCACTCCGTCGCCCTCGACCTCACAGGGCGCACCGCCCTGGTGACCGGTGCCGCGAGCGGCATCGGCCGCGCATGCGCGCTGCGGCTGGCAGCCGCCGGAGCGAAGGTACGGGCGGTCGACCGGGACGCGGCAGGGCTCGACGCCCTCCAGGAGACCCAGCCCGGGGCCGCCACCCAGCCCTACCCCCTCGACCTCACCGACCCGGAAGGACTGGACGCCGCCGAACGCGCCGCCGCGGGCGCCGACATCCTCGTCAACGGCGCCGGCGTCCAACTGGTCCGCCCCATCGAGGAGTTCCCGCCCGACGGCTTCCACCGCCTGATCACCCTCATGCTGGAGGCGCCCTTCCGGCTCATCCGCGGCGCGCTGCCGCACATGTACGAGCAGGGCTGGGGCCGCGTCGTGAACATCTCCTCGGTGCACGGGCTGCGCGCCTCCGCGTACAAGTCGGCGTACGTCTCGGCGAAGCACGGGCTGGAGGGCCTCTCCAAGGTCACCGCTCTCGAGGGCGCCGAGCACGGGGTCACCTCGAACTGCGTCAGCCCCGCCTACGTCCGTACGCCGCTGGTCGAGCAGCAGATCGCCGACCAGGCGGCGGCCCACGGCATCTCGGCCGACCGGGTGGTCACGGAGATACTGCTCGCCGACTCCGCGCTGAAGCGGCTCCTCGAACCCGAGGAGGTCGCCGAGTCCGTCGCCTACCTCTGCACACCGGAGGCGTCCTTCATCACCGGTGCCTCTCTGCCGCTCGACGGTGCCTGGACCGCGCACTGAGGCCGCCTGCGAGTCCGTCCGCCGACGATCACTGTCACCACGACCGGCCCTCGCCCCTGGCGTCGCGTACGTCCCACGGGTAAGCCTGTGCACATGTCCCGAGCCCGCCCCGATGCCGCCTACCTGGAACTCCTCTCGCGCCGCGCCCCCGCAGAGGCGTACGACGAGCCGCTCGCCCGAGCCCGAGCCGCGGGAGCGACGCCCGAGGAGCTCGCCGCCCTCGAGAGCGGCAAGCTGCTGGCGCTGCGCATCCGCGCGGAGCTGGAGGGCCGGCGGCGGCGTGAGGCGGAGCTGACCGCGCTCATCGAGACCGTCCACGACCTCGCGGGACTGCGCGACCTGGACGACGTGCTGCGCGCCATCGTCCAGCGCGCCCGTTCACTGCTGGGCACCGAAGTCGCGTACATGACCCTCACGGACAACGAGCGCGGCGACACCTACATGCGCGTCACCGAAGGTTCCGTCTCGGCCCGCTTCCAGCAGCTGCGGCTGGGCATGGGGGAGGGCCTGGGCGGACTCGTCGCGCAGACGGCACGTCCCTACGTCACGGACGACTACCCGGCGGACGAACGCTTCCGGCACACCAGCCCCATCGACAGCGCGGTCGGCGAGGAGGGCCTGGTGGCCATCCTCGGTGTGCCGCTCCTCCTCGGCGGGCGCGAGGTGATCGGCGTCCTCTACGCCGCCGACCGCCGGGCCCGCGTCTTCGAACGCGAACAGATCGCCCTGCTGGGCTCGTTCGCCGCCTACGCGGCCGTCGCCATCGACAACGCACGCCTCCTCGGGGAGACGCGGGACGCGCTCGCCGAGCTGGAGAAGGCCAACGAGACCATCGAGCGGGCGAGCGACATCCACGACAGGCTCACCGAACTCGTCCTGCGCGGCGGCGACGTGACGGACGTGGCCGACGCGGTCGCCGAAGTGCTCGCAGGCCGCGTCGAGTTCGCCGAACCCGTCGTGGCCTCGGCGCAGCCCGCAGTCGAACGCTCCCGCAACGACGGCTACGCCGTGCGGGACGGCGACGACTGGGTCACCGCCGTCTCCGCGGGCGGCGAACTCCTGGGCGCCCTCGTCCTTCAGGGGCACCCCGAGCTGAACCCCGTCGACCAGCGCACCTTCGAACGTGCCGCCATGGTGACGTCCCTGCTGCTGCTCGCACGGCGCTCGGCCGGAGAGGCCGAACAGCGCGTACGCGGTGAGCTGCTCGACGAACTGCTCGACGCGGCCCGGCACGATCCGCGGCTGCTGCGCGACCGGGCCGCCCGGCTCCACGCCGACCTCGACGCCCCGCACGTACTGCTCAGCGCCCGCCTCGACGGACATGCCGGAGCGGACCCGGAGGAGAGCCTCGGACGGCAGCGGCTGTGGGCGGCCGCGTCCCATCTGGCAGCCACGCGGCGCGGGTTGGCCGCTGCCCGTGACGGCGGCACGGTGCTGCTGCTCCCCCTGGCGGACGCGGAGGGCGTACGGGAGGGCGGCGCGGCGCCTGCCACCCCCTCCCGGCTCGCCCAGGACATCGCCGCGCAGCTCGGCGTCGCAGCCGGCGCCCCCGTCACGGTCGGCGCCTCGGCACCTGTGCCCGCCCCGGCCGCGCAGCCCGGCGCCGTCGCGGCGGCCTACCCCGAGGCGCGGCGCTGCGTGGACGCCCTGCGGCTGCTCGGCAGGGCCGGACACGGCGCGGCGGCCGAGGACTTCGGGTTCATCGGCATGCTGCTCACCGACAGCCGCGACGTGGGGAGTTTCGTACGCCGTACGCTCGGGCCGGTCCTGGACTACGACGCCCGGCGCGGCACCGACCTGGTCGCCACCATGGAGGCGTACTTCGCATGCGGCATGAGCCCCGCCCGCGCCAAGGACATGCTGCACGTGCACGTCAACACCGTCGCCCAGCGCCTGGAGAGGGTGGCCAGGCTGCTGGGCGACGACTGGCAGTCTCCGGAGCGCGCGCTGGAGACCCAGCTCGCGCTACGGCTTCACCGCCTTTCGGGGGCGGTCGGCGGGTGACGGGACGTGCTGCGCCGGAGCGTCGAGGGCGTCGTCCTCCCCGATCCGGGTCAGGTCCCGCGACCTGGTCTCCTTCGCACAGAGGATCGCGACGACCGTCAGCAGCGCCGCCCCGATGACGTACAGCGAGATCGGCGTCGAGGTGCCGTAGTCCGCGAGCAGCGCGGTAGCGATCATCGGAGCCGGCGCTCCGGCCGCCACCGACGAGAACTGCGCGCCGATGGAGGCACCGGAGTAGCGCAGCCTCGTGGCGAACAGCTCGGAGAAGAAGGCCGCCTGCGGGGCGTACATCGCACCGTGCAGTACGAGGCCGACCATCACGGCGAGCACGATGGCACCGAAGCTCTTGGTGTTCAGCAGCTCGAAGAACGGGAAGATCCACAGGCCCGTCCCGACCGCTCCCAGCAGGTACACCGGGCGGCGTCCCACACGGTCGGACAGCGCACCCCAGGCGGGGATGACGGCGAAGTGCACGGCGGACGCGATCAGCACCGCGTTGAGCGCCGTCTGCTGGGAGAGCTTCAGCTCATTGGTGGCGTAGACGAGGATGAACGCGGTGATGACGTAGAAGCTGATGTTCTCGGCCATGCGCGCACCCATGGCGATCAGCACGTCCTTCCAGTGGTAGCGCAGCACCGCCACCAGCGGCATCTTCTCCACCTGGCGGTCCCCGGTGACCTTCGCGGCCTCCGCCTTGCGGGCCTCCGCGCGGGCACGGGCCTCCTTGAAGACCGGCGACTCGTCCACCGCCAGCCGGATCCACAGACCGATGCCGACCAGCACACCCGACAGCAGGAACGGCACTCGCCAGCCCCAGCTCAAGAACGCCGCATCCGACAGCACCGCGGTCAGAACCGCCAGTACGGCTGTCGCCAGCAACTGCCCGGCGGGCGCACCCGTCTGCGGCCACGACGCCCAGAAACCGCGTCGCTTGGCGTCCCCGTGCTCGGAGACCAGCAGCACCGCGCCGCCCCACTCACCGCCCAGCGCGAACCCTTGGACCATGCGCAGCGTCGTCAGCAGGATCGCCGCCGAGGAGCCGATCGTGCTGTGCGTCGGCAGCAGTCCGATCGCGAAGGTCGCCCCGCCCATCAGCATCAGGCTCAGCACGAGCAGCTTCTTGCGGCCGATCTTGTCGCCGTAGTGCCCGAAGACGAGCGCTCCGATCGGACGGGCCGCGAAGCCGACGGCATAGGTGAGGAAGGCGAGCAGCGTGCCGACGAGCGGGTCGGACTCGGGGAAGAAGAGCTTGTTGAAGACCAGCGCGGCTGCCGAGCCGTACAGGAAGAAGTCGTACCACTCGATCGTCGTGCCGACGAGACTGGCGGCGACGATGCGCTTCAGGGACGAGGACGGGGGCCCAGGGGGCGCCGGACGCTTGTCAGCTGCGGGGTTCTCGGGGGTCATGGCGTGACCGTAGGGAGGAATCCGCCGCCGACCCATGTGCGCGGGCGCCACAGAGGGGTGGCCGGATATCGCCTCCGGGCACACCCAGTAGGGTTCACCGCATGGCCGACGCACCGTACAAGCTGATCCTCCTCCGGCACGGAGAGAGCGATTGGAACGCGAAGAACCTGTTCACCGGCTGGGTGGACGTGAACCTCACCGAGAAGGGCGAGAAGGAGGCGGTACGCGGCGGCGAGCTGATCAAGGACGCCGGTCTCCTTCCCGACGTGCTGCACACCTCCGTGCAGAAGCGGGCCATCCGTACCGCCCAGCTGGCGCTGGAGTCCGCCGACCGCCTGTGGATCCCGGTCCGCCGCTCCTGGCGGCTCAACGAGCGGCACTACGGGGCGCTCCAGGGGAAGGACAAGGCGCAGGTGCGCGAGGAGTTCGGCGAGGAGCAGTTCATGCTCTGGCGCCGCTCGTACGACACCCCGCCGCCGGAGCTGCCGGACGGCTCCGAGTACTCCCAGAGCGACGACCCGCGCTACGCGGGCGTGCCCAGTGAGCTGCGGCCCCGCACCGAATGCCTCAAGGACGTCGTCGGGCGGATGCTGCCGTACTGGTTCGACGGCATCATCCCGGACCTGCTGGCGGGCCGTACCGTCCTCGTCGCCGCGCACGGCAACTCCCTGCGCGCCCTCGTCAAGCACCTCGACGGCGTCTCCGACGAGGACATCGCGGGGCTCAACATCCCCACGGGCATCCCGCTCAGCTACGAACTGGACGCCGACTTCCACCCGGTGAAGCGCGGCGGGACCTACCTGGACCCGGACGCGGCGAAGGCCGCGATCGAGGCAGTGAAGAACCAGGGCAAGAAGTAGCACCACGGCACGAAGTAGCCCCCTGCCTGCGGTATTTGCGCGGGCAGGGGGCTTGGCTTATTGCCACTTCGACGGCCAGGGGGAGCCCCCGCCTCCGTCGATCCACCGACCTCATATTCGCTTGCGTGAGCGAAGGAGCCGCATCACCGTGGCCTCATGCTGAGTGAGGATCAGGTTGCGCAGTTCGTTCGCGATGGCTTCGTGACGCTGAGGGGGGCCGTTCCGGCGGAGCTCGTGGAGCGGTGTCGCTCCGAGCTCTGGGGGGCGGTCCGTACGGCGGCCGGCTGTGAGCGCGACGACCCCGCAACGTGGTCCGCGCCAGTGGTACGGCTGGACCAGCTGACCACGGAATCGGCCCGTGCGGCAGCGAACCGGCCGGTGTTGCACGAGGCATTCGACCAGCTCGTCGGCAAAGGGCGGTGGCGGCCACGGGGGTCGCTGGGGACGTGGCCGGTCCGCTTCCCGAGCGAGGAGGAGCCCGGAGACGACGGCTGGCACCTCGAGGCGAGTTTCGCCGGGGATGCGGGAGAAGGCCGGGTGAACCTGCGCTCGCGGGGGCGGGCGCTGCTGATGCTGTTCCTGTTCTCCGACATCGGCCCCGACGACGCCCCCACCCGTATCCGTGTCGGTTCCCACCTCGATGTTCCGCCGCTCCTGGCCGACGCCGGAGAGGAGGGGCGCGAGTGGTTCGAACTCTGCGGCGACGCGGTACCGGCGTCGGAGGGCCGTTCGGAGGCGCTCGCCACCGGTTCGCCCGGCGACGTGTTCCTGTGCCACCCCTTCCTCGTGCATGCGGCTCAACCGCATCGCGGCACGGTTCCCCGTTTCATGGCGCAGCCGCCGCTCGAGCCGACCGGCGAGCTGGATCTCTCCGGGGCCGATCCGACTCCGGTCGAGCAAGCGGTGCTCGCCGGCTTGGCCGAATAGCGACCGGGGTCAGGGCCCCGGGCGGAGCGCGACGAACACGAACTCCCTGCCCGGCCGGTCCGGCGCATCGCGCACGTCGTTCACGGCATACCCCTGCGCCCCAAGCTCCGCCTCGACCTCCTCACGCTCAGGGAAGCGCAGCATCGAAGTCGAGGTCAGCACGTCGTCGGCGGCGAACACATAGGTCCATCGGATCGTCACCAGCGGCCCGCTGACTTCGATCAGGTCGACCCAGGTCTCGACCGGTCCGGCACCCGGAATCTCCGTGATGCGGTGCGACGCCTCGCGATTCCACGCCTCCCAGGCGCGTTTCGCCGGATTCCGGGTCTCGAACACGAGGTGTCCGCCCGGCCGCAGCGCGTCGTATGCGCCCCGCAAGGTTTCTCGCCAGGCGTGCGGGTCGGCGATGGCGGGGGCGACGTTCGCCGTCATGGTCGCGAGATCGACCTGCAGCGGCGGAAGTGCTGTGGCATCACCGCAGATCCAGCGCACCCGTTCGCTGCCGGGCTTGGCTCTCGCGACATCGAGGGAAGCCCCGGCCGGATCGACCCCGACGACTTCGATCCCGCGACCGGCCAGGAGGAGCGCGAACACTCCCGTTCCGCAGCCGATGTCCAGCACCCGGCGCGCGTCGAACTCCCGCACCACACCGGAGTACGCATCGAGATCGCTGCGGTCGGGGTAGAGCGCGTCATAGATCGCGGCCAGTCTCGGGTCGCCGTACTCCTCGTCAGCCATGCGAGCGAAGCCTTCCCGGGCGATGACGGACCGCCTTCGAATCCCGCTGCCGCCGACGGCGACCGCACCGCTCCCGCGCAGGAGTTGCGGACTGGCCTGGCGGCGCTGTCGTGCCGACGGGTCCGGCACCGGCCCCGTCGTCGGGAACAGCGCTCAGAACCGGCGGTACATGATGTGCAGTCCGACGTAGCCGTGCGCCGGGTGGCGGAAGCCCTCGGGGACGGTGCCCAGTACCTCGAAGCCCAGGTCGCGGTAGAGCCGGACCGCTGCCGTGTTGGTCTCCACGACCGCGTTGAACTGCATGGCCCGGTAGCCCTCGGACCTCGCCCACTCCAGGCTGTGTTCGCACAGGGCGCGACCGATTCCGCGTCCGGCGTGAGCGGGGTCGACCATGTAGCTGGCACTCGCGATGTGCGCTCCGTTACCCCCCTGGTTGCTGTTCATCTTCGCGGTTCCGACGACTGTGCCGGTGCCGTCGACGGCGACCACGGTGCGGTTCGGCGAGGGCAGCATCCAGACCTCACGCCCGGTGTCGCTGTCCATGTCCGGGGCGTACGTGAAGGTGTCGCCGGCCGCGACGATCTCATGGAAGAACGGCCGGATTGCGTTCCAGTCGTCGGGGGTCGCTTCTCTGATCAGCACGGGCAGAGCGTCGCAGCAAGGCTCGGGCGGCGCCACCGCATTTCTGCCGGAGTGGCCGGGGGCCCTGTCCCGTCGAACTGGACAGGGCCCCCGGCGGCCTGTACCGCCTCGGTGGCGCCCCCCCCGAGGCGGCATCCGCGAGGGGTGCAGCGCACCCTCAGCGCCGGCTGCCCGGCTCCCGGCAGCCGCGGCGATCAGCCGCAGCCGCCCCCGCACCGGCAGGGCCCGCCGGACTGGCATCCGCAACCGCATCCCGCGCCGCACCCGCACGCCCCCAGTACGTGCAGGGACGGACGCTTCGGCCCCTGTGCGACGGCGGGCGGCGCTTCCTTTCGGTCGGCCATGACTTCCCTCCTCTTCCTCCCCCGGTCCCTGTCCAGCATCAAGCGGGACACATGGGCGCATCAAGGGCGCGTCGTGGCACGGAGCGAGCCACGGCCGTACGGGCTGCCCCCTCCGGGGGGCTGCGCCGCCGCCGTACGAGCCGGCGCGCCCTCAGGCGCCCTCGACCGGAGCGGTCCCGTCCGCGGCGGCGGCCGTCACGGGGTCGATCTCGTCGGCGTAGTCGCCCGTGACGAGGTAGACGACGCGGCGTGCGACGGAGACCGCGTGGTCCGCGAAGCGCTCGTAGTAACGGCCGAGCAGCGTGACGTCCACGGCGGTCTCGATGCCGTGCTTCCAGCGGTCGTCCATGAGGTGCTGGAAGAGCGTGCGGTGCAGGTCGTCCATCGCGTCGTCGTCCTGCTCCAGCTGCAGCGCCAGATCGACGTCCTTGGTGATGATCACCTCGGCCGCCTTCGCCATCAGCCGCTGCGCGAGCTGCCCCATCTCCAGCAGCGTCGCCTGCAGGTCACGCGGTACGGGCGAATCGGGGAAGCGAAGCCGGGCCACCTTGGCGACGTGCTGCGCCAGGTCGCCCGAACGTTCCAGGTCGGCGCTCATCCGCAGCGAGGTGACGACGATCCGCAGGTCCGTGGCGACGGGTTGCTGCCGCGCCAGCAGCTGGATGGCCTTGGTCTCCAGGTCACGCTGCAGGTCGTCGACCTTCTCGTCCGCCGCGATGACGCTCTCGGCCAGCTTCAGGTCCGCGTCCAGCATCGCCGTGGTGGCGCGGCCGATCGCGGAGCCGACGAGCCGGGCCATCTCGACCAGGCTTTCGCTGATCGAGTCCAGCTCCTCGTGGTAGGCGTCCCGCATGACTGTCCTTCCATTGCATGGGTCTCTCGACGGAGGGCCTGTGGCCCTCCACGCTCCCACGCTCCGTCCGAAATGCGTCTGCCGCCGACCTCCCAAGTGAACCGGCCACGGCTTCAAGGTGAACTCTGGGGGACGAGTGTTCGAGCTGGCCGGGGTTCCGCTGGGGCACCGCTTCCAGGCATGCATAGCCTGGAGACATGAACGTGAATGCGGCGGTCGCCGCAGCGGCTGCGATCGCCGGGGTGTGCACCGGCGTGATCGCCATGCTGGCGTTCCGCTGGAGCGAACGCGAGCAGGCCCGTCCCACCCGTTCTTCGCTGCACACCGAAGCCGTACTCCCGCCCGGCGTCGACACCGTCCTGTCCGTACTGCGTTCCTCCGCAGTCGTGCTCGACGAGGCCGACTCCGTCGTCAAGGCCAGCTCCGCCGCGTACGCGCTGGGACTGGTGCGGGGCGGCAAACTCGCCGTCGAACCGATGCTTCAGATGGCCCGGGACACCCGCCGGGACGGCGAGATACGACAAGTCGAACTCGACCTCCCCAGACGCGGCACGGGCAGGGGCGACGCACTCGCGGTCTCCGCCCGGGTCGCCCCGCTCGGCTCGCGGCTGGTGCTCCTCCTCGTGGAGGACATGACGGAGGCCCGCCGTATCGAGGCCGTACGCCGCGACTTCGTCGCGAACGTGAGCCACGAACTGAAGACCCCCGTCGGCGCGCTCTCGCTCCTGTCCGAAGCCGTGATGGACGCGGCGGACGACCCGGAGGCCGTGGAGCGCTTCGCCGGCCGCATGCAGTACGAGTCGACGCGTCTGACCAGCCTCGTACAGGAACTGATCGACCTCTCGCGCGTACAGAACGACGATCCGCTAGAGGACTCCGAGCCGGTAGGCGTGCACGAACTGGTCGCCGAGGCCATCGACCGGTGCCGCCAGTCGGCCGACAGCAAGCAGATCACCCTCGCCTCCTCGGGCGCCGGTTCCGGCTCGGCGAACGATCTCTACGTATGGGGCAACCGCAGCCAGCTCGCGGCTGCCCTCGGCAACCTCGTCGAGAACGCCGTGAACTACTCGCCCCCACGCACCCGGGTGGGCATCGCAGGCCGCCGGGTGGCCGCGCAGGGCGGGGACCTCATAGAGATATCCGTCAGCGACCAGGGAATCGGCATCTCCGAGCGGGACAAGGACCGGGTCTTCGAGCGGTTCTACCGGGTGGACCCGGCACGTTCCCGCGCCACCGGCGGTACCGGCCTCGGCCTCGCCATCGTCAAGCATGTGGCCGCCTCGCACGGCGGGGAGGTCACCGTGTGGAGCGCCGAAGGACAAGGCTCCACCTTCACTCTGCGACTGCCGGAAGCCGGCAGCGCGCGGGAACGGGCGGAGGAGGAGAAACGGGACCGCGACCGCCTCTCGGGCGCGCTGCGCAAGCCCGCCGAGTTCGAGGAACCCGCCGAGTTCGACGACCCCGACCCGGACACCCCCGCGAACCGGGAAGGACGGGACGGGCCTGGGCCTCCGGGGGAGCCCACTTCCGCGGCTTCCCATGCTTCCCCGGCTTCCCATGCTTCCCCGGCTTCCGCGTCCGGCCCCCGCACGCCTCCGTCCACGTCCACACCCCCAGCAACCTCTTCGGCGCGCGAGACGCTTCGCGCCCCCGAACCCGCCCCGGAGGTCCTCCCGTGACCCGAGTGCTCGTCGTCGAGGACGAGGAATCGTTCAGCGACGCACTTTCCTACATGCTCCGCAAGGAAGGCTTCGAGGTCGCCGTCGCGTCCACGGGGCCCGACGGGCTGGACGAGTTCGAGCGCAACGGCGCCGACCTGGTCCTGCTCGACCTGATGCTGCCCGGCCTGCCGGGGACGGAGGTCTGCCGCCAGCTGCGCGGCCGCTCCAACGTCCCGGTCATCATGGTGACCGCCAAGGACAGCGAGATCGACAAGGTCGTCGGGCTGGAGATTGGAGCAGACGACTACGTCACCAAGCCCTTCTCCTCCCGCGAACTCGTCGCGCGCGTACGGGCCGTACTGCGCCGCCAGGGCGAACCGGAGGAGGTCGCTCCCGCCGCCCTGGAGGCCGGTCCCGTGCGCATGGACGTCGACCGGCACGTCGTCACCGTCTCCGGCGGCAAGGTCGACCTGCCGCTCAAGGAGTTCGACCTGCTGGAGATGCTGCTCCGCAACGCCGGCCGGGTCCTGACGCGCATGCAGCTGATCGACAGGGTCTGGGGCGCCGACTACGTCGGCGACACCAAGACGCTCGACGTCCACGTCAAGCGCCTGCGGGCGAAGATCGAACCCGATCCGGGCGCACCCCGCTACCTGGTCACCGTCCGGGGTCTCGGCTACAAGTTCGAACCCTAGGGCACGTCGTTTGGATCTTCGCGGGCTCGCGACGCCCGGCCCGCCCATCTGCTGCGTTGTCGGAGTCGCCCGAGTACGCCCAGTACGAGGGCGATCCTCCGCCTGGCATCTGGACGCACCGGACGCCGCTCGCCGACCCACGAAGATCCAAACGACGCACCCTGGACGACCCTGGAGCGCCCGCGCACCCGCTGTGCGCTCCGGCGCCCGCCCGGTGCCGAGAGGCCCCGCCCGTACGGCCGTACGGGCGGGGCCTCTCGCGTTGCTGCGGTGTTCCCGGGCGTCAGTGCCCCGCGCCCTGGCTCCCCGACGCGGAGGACGCCTCCTGCTCGTCCTCACCGGAAGGCGTCTCCGACGTCGATGCCTCGCCCTCGTCGGACTCATCCGACCCGGACTCCGGCTCCTCCTCGGACTCCGACGGCGAGGCGGACGGAGACCCGGAGGTCTCGCCCGGCGACGGCGTCGCGCTCGGCCCGAACTTCTCGTAGTCCCCGTGCGGCGGGACCACGGTCGCCCGCAGGGTCACCTTGCCCGTACGGCTCAGCTCGAAGGAGACCGGCTGCGCGTTGCCGTTCTTGACGGCGGAGGCCGCGCTCGGGGGGAGCTCGGCCGAGGCGTTGTCCTTGCCGCCGAGGGCCAGCGACCCTCCGGCGGGCACGGTCAGCTTCTTCTCGCCCTTCGCGGGGCTGAGCTCCACGCGGGCGCCGGCGCCCTTGACGGTGATCGACGTCAGGGTCTCGTCCTTGGTGCCGCCGTTGAAGATGCGGCCGGTCACGGCGGACGGACCGGCGCCGTCCTCGGAGGTGACGACGTTGACGTTCTGGATCTTGACGTCGCCGACAGTGGTCGCGGCGTTGTCCGGCTTGACCTCCAGCGTCTGAGCGTCTTTCCCGGCGCCGCAGGCGGACAGTGCGGCTACGGCGAACGCGAGGGCGGTGGCGGCGAGGGTGCCGCGTCGAATGCTGCTGCTCACGGCGGCGGCAACTCCTGGGCGGGTCGTGGCGGCCGGAATGCGAGCCGGTCGCGGACGGGCAGGTTCCCCGCCCGGAGGCGGGTACGCCGTGTCGACGTGGGGTTCCAGGACGCCGACCTTAGGCGCGCTCAGGTTACCGAGCCGCTCGTACGGGCCCGCACCCGACCCTCCTGGGCGGGGTCCCGCAGGCGCGTTCATCTGCCCGGCGGGAGCTCGCGGCGTATCTCTCCGCGGCCGTTTCCGGGGAAAGAATGCGAACGGCTTGTGAATTGATCAGCGGAACTGCTGATCAATTATTGAGAAAGTCCTTGAAGCGTCTCGGAGGGCCGAACGAGCGACGACTTACAGCCGGACAAAACGGGCGGTGGACGCTTTCCGGCGCACCTTCTTCGCTCGTGTCGGTGGTGTTTCGCTGCGCGCACAGAAGTGCCCCGACCTGCGAATACCTGTCCGACGACGGTGCCCGAAGCACGTAACCGGTCCGCTTGTCAAGCCCCGAGATGCGGTCTGACCTGCGAAAACGCCATTCAGAAGAGCCCGATTCCGTGTTACTCTGGATAGTCACGGAAGGGGTACCTGACACATGACGTTCAAGGTTGGCGACACCGTGGTCTATCCCCATCACGGGGCCGCGCTGATCGAGGCTATCGAAACTCGCCAGATCAAAGGCGTGGACAAGACCTACTTGGTTCTGAAGGTTGCGCAGGGCGACCTGACCGTTCGTGTGCCGGCGGACAATGCGGAGTTCGTGGGCGTACGAGATGTTGTCGGTTCGGACGGGCTGGACAAGGTCTTCGAGGTGCTCCGCGCGCCGTATGCCGAAGAGCCCACCAACTGGTCCCGGCGCTACAAGGCGAATCTCGAGAAGCTCGCGTCCGGCGACGTGATCAAGGTGGCGGAGGTCGTCCGCGACCTGTGGCGCCGTGAGCGTGAGCGCGGGCTCTCCGCAGGAGAGAAGAGGATGCTTGCCAAGGCCCGCCAGATCCTGGTGAGCGAACTCGCCCTCGCGGAGAACACCAACGAAGACAAGGCCGAAGCTCTGCTCGACGAGGTCCTCGCCTCCTGAGCTTCCTGACCGCGTGAGGTGCCGGACCCGTGGCGCGCAAAGGGTGCGGCAGCGACCGGACAGCAGGACGGCAGGCGTAGAGCAGCCCGAGGCAGTAGACCAAGCCAGCACCGCAACACGAGAGCAAGGCTGTGCCGCAGTGCCCGAGTGACGTGGATCAGTCGCCGGGCGCTGCGGCATGTCTGCGGCCGAGCAGGCATGCCCGGGCATCCGGCGATTCCCGGCTTCGTTCAGTAACGTTCTCCCCGCCCGCCGCGTACGACACGGCCTTTCACAGCTGCTCCGATGCGTGCCGGGCCCGGGCAACTGCCTCGACCGGAGATCACGGAAGGGCCGGTCAAGGCTTCGCGCCCGGCACGCCCCCAACCTACGGCCGGGGGTATCCCTGGCCATACCCACCCCGGCTGAGGACACAAACCTGAACGTGCAACCGATGTCAATTCAATCCGCAGGCGAGTCGCCGTCCCGTTCCGCAGCGCCGCCACCGGCCGTGCCGGACGGCGGCCCCGCGCCCGACCGCTCCGCCGAGCCCGGCGCGGTGCCCTCGCAGCGCGGGCACCGCACGGCGGCGATCATTCCCGCCGCCGGCCGCGGACTCCGTCTCGGCCCCGGAGCGCCCAAGGCGCTGCGCACACTGAGCGGCACACCGATGCTCGTGCACGCCGTACGCGCGATGGACCGGGCACGGGCCGTCTCGCTGATCGTCGTGGTGGCGCCGCCGGACGGCGCCGACGAGGTGCGGCACCTGCTCGACGAGCACACCTCGCTCGCTCCGGGCGGAGAGCTTCCCGCCACGGACGTGCTGGTCGTTCCGGGCGGCGAGACCCGGCAGGACTCCGTACGTCTCGGTCTCGCCGCCCTGCCCGACGACGTCGACGCAGTGCTGGTGCACGACGCGGCCCGCCCACTCGTGCCGGTCGACACCGTCGACGCGGTGGCGGCGGCCGTACGGGAAGGGGCACCCGCTGTGGTGCCGGCGCTCCCGGTGCCGGACACCGTCAAGGAGGTCGAGCCCCGTACGGACGGTGGCCCGGAACCCGTGACGGGCACCCCGGAGCGGTCGCGGCTCCGGGCCGTGCAGACCCCGCAGGGCTTCGCGCTGAAGGTGCTCGCCGCGGCGCACGAGCAGGTGGCCCGGGAGGGCGACGGTGTCACGGACGACGCCGGCATGGTGGAACGGCTGGGGATCGAAGTGGTGGTCGTGCCGGGGCACGAAGAGGCATTCAAGGTGACGCGGCCACTCGACCTGGTGCTGGCCGAGGCCGTGATCGCGAGGAGGCGCGCCACCGATGGCTTCTGACGGCTTCCAGCAGCAGCGGGCGGAGCAGGCGCCGGGGCCTCAGCTCCTCCCGCTGGTCGGCATCGGCACCGACGTGCACGCGTTCAAGGAGGGACGCGAACTGTGGTGCGCGGGCCTGCTCTGGGAGGGCGAGCGCTTCGGCCTGGACGGGCACTCCGACGGCGACGTCGCCGCACACGCCGCCTGCGACGCGCTCTTCTCCGCCGCCGGCATCGGCGACCTCGGCGCCCACTTCGGCACCGGCCGCCCCGAGTGGTCCGGTGCCTCAGGGGTCACGTTGCTCACGGAGGCGGCGCGGCTCGTGCGGGCCGAGGGCTTCAGCGTCGGCAACGTCGCCATCCAGGTGATCGGCGTACGGCCCAAGATCGGCAAGCGGCGCGCAGAGGCGCAGCGCGCGCTCTCGAACGCCGTCGGTGCTCCGGTCTCCGTCTCCGGCACCACGACGGACGGGCTGGGCCTGACGGGACGGGGCGAGGGGCTGGCGGCGATCGCGACGGCGCTGGTCCTGCCGCCTCGGTAGCCCGTTCCCGCCGGCTCCCCGGCCCCCGGCCCCCGGCCCCCGGTCCCCGGCCCCCGGTCCCCGGTCCCCGGTCCGGTTCCGCTCCGTGCGGAGGCTCCCTCGTACGGGTGAGGCGCCGCGCAGTGCCGGAATGCCGCAGCGTGCGGGCGAGTTGAGGGTGCTGAGACTTCGGGCGGGCGGCCGCGGGGCCGTCGACCGTCAGATCGTTCACCAGAGAAGGGCGACCGTCATGGCAGCGCAGCTCTCCGACGAGCTCAAGCAGGTCCTCGACACCCCCGTCTTCGTCAGCATCGCCACCATCCAGCCCGACGGCTCACCGCAGGTGTCGCCGGTATGGGTGAAGCGCGACGGAGACGAACTGCTGATCTCCACCACGGTCGACCGCCGCAAGACGCGGAACCTCCAGCGGGACCCGCGCGTGACCGTCCTGGTGCAGCCCGCGGACGCGCCGTACACGTACGCGGAGATCCGGGGCACCGCGACGATGACGACCGAAGGCGGCCGGGAGCTGATCGACGAGCTCGCGCAGAAGTACGTGGGGAAGAACTACGCCGAGTTCAACCCCGGCTGGGAGAAGGACGCCGCACGGGTCGTCGTACGCGTCAGCCCGCGCAGGATCGCGGGCCGTCTCTGACGCAGCCGCCGTGCTGACGTATGTCACTGTCTGCCGTGTGTTGACGGTGGGCGCGGCGCGCGGTCTCACGGGCCTACTACCCTGGTCGCGTGAGTATTCGTCTGTACGACACCGGCGCCCGGCAGATCCGAGAGTTCGTCCCGCTCGAACCAGGGCGCGTCTCGATCTATCTGTGTGGCGCCACCGTGCAGGCGGCACCGCACATCGGGCACATCAGGTCGGGGCTGAACTTCGACATCATGCGCCGCTGGTTCGTCCACCGGGGCTACGAGGTGACGTTCGTCCGTAACGTGACCGACATCGACGACAAGATCATCGTGAAGGCGGCCGAGCAGAACCGCCCCTGGTGGTCGATCGGTTACGAGAACGAGCGGGCGTTCTCCGCCGCGTACGACGGACTCGGCTGCCTACCGCCCACGTACGAGCCGCGCGCCACGGGCCACATCACCGAGATGACCGGGATGATGCAGAAGCTCATCGACGACGGTCACGCCTACGCCGCCGACGGCAACGTCTACTTCGACGTGCACTCCTACGAGGGCTATCTCCGCCTCTCCAACCAGGAGTTGGACAATCTGCTCCAGCCCGAGGGCGAGGGCGAGACGGGCAAGCGGGACCCGCGTGACTTCGCGATGTGGAAGGCGGCCAAGCCCGGCGAGCCGAGCTGGCCGACGCCGTGGGGCCCGGGCCGTCCGGGCTGGCATCTGGAATGCTCGGCGATGGCGCACAAGTACCTCGGCTCCGCGTTCGACCTGCACGGCGGCGGCGTCGACCTCGTCTTCCCGCATCACGAGAACGAGATCGCCCAGTCCAAGGCGTTCGGTGACGAGTTCGCCCGCTACTGGGCGCACAACGCCTGGGTCACCATGAGCGGCGAGAAGATGAGCAAGTCGCTCGGCAACTCGGTGCTCGTCAGCGAGATGGTCAAGCACTGGCGTCCGATCGTGCTGCGCTACTACCTCGGCACTCCCCACTACCGCTCGACGATCGAGTACAGCGAGGAGTCGCTGCGCGAGGCCGAGTCCGCGTTCGGCCGGATCGAGGGCTTCCTCCAGCGTGCGGGCGAGGCCGTCGGGGACGTACGTCCCGCAGCGGAGGTCCCCGCGGCCTTCGCCGAGGCCATGGACGACGACTTCGCGGTGCCGCAGGCGCTCGCGGTCGTCCACACGACGGTCCGGCACGGCAACGCCGCGCTGGGCGAGGGCGACAAGGACGCCACGGCGAAAGCCTTCGCAGACGTGCGGGCGATGCTCGGCATCCTCGGTCTCGACCCGCTCGACACCCGGTGGCAGTCCACGCAGGCCGACGCCGGGCGGAGCGGTGAACTGCGCGACGTCGTCGACTCGTTGGTCCGCCTCGTACTCGACCAGCGGCAGGCCGCGCGGGCCCGCAAGGACTACGCGACGGCCGACGCGATCCGGGACGAGCTGAAGCAGGCGGGGCTCGTCATCGAGGACACTCCCTCCGGGCCGCGCTGGGAGCTGGACAGCGGCAGCTGACCCCGCCGCGCGGCTCGCGGAGCGGGGCACAGGCGCGGACCCGGCGCCGGTGCCCCGACGCGCGTCGGGCGTGTGTGCGAGCCGACAGTGATCCACTTCTTCGGGACGCCCCTCCCTCCGCGATAATGCCGGGACGAGACCCATCGCCGTGTACGGGCGCGGGGTCGGACACATTCAGCAGCGACCGCCGAGGAGACCGCGGCCGCTGACCGAGCAGAGAAGCAGGTGCCCCGATGGCCGGGAACAGCCAGCGCCCCAGCCGGCGCACGTCCAACAAGAAGGGCGCCCAGGTCGGCAGCGGCGGCAAGCGCCGCCGCTCCCTCGAAGGCAAGGGGCCGACGCCGCCCGCCGAGATGCGCAAGGGCCACGCCAAGCAGCGGGTCGCGCAGGCCAAGGCGCGGCGAGCGCAGGGACGTCCCCAGCGCAAGGGCGGCGGCAGGAGCAGCTCGGAACTGGTCGTCGGCCGCAACTCGGTCGTCGAGGCGCTGCGCGAGAACGTGCCGGCGACGACGCTGTACGTGCAGCAGTTCATCGACAACGACGACCGCGTACGCGAGGCCGTGCGCCTCGCCGGTGAGACCCGCACGGTCAACCTGCTCGAGGCGCCCAGGCCGGAGCTCGACAGGATGACGAAGGGCCTGCACCACCAGGGCCTCGTGCTGCAGATCCCCGAGTACGACTACGCGCATCCGGACGACCTCACCGCCTCGGCCATGGACGAGGGGGAGGACCCGTTGATCGTGGCGCTGGACGGGATCACCGACCCGAGGAACCTCGGCGCGATCGTCCGCTCGGTCTGCGCCTTCGGCGGCCACGGTGTCGTCGTACCGGAGCGGCGGGCCGCCGGCATGACGGCCGGTGCGTGGAAGACCTCGGCGGGCACCGCCGCCCACACGCCGGTCGCGCGGGCGTCGAACCTGACGCGTGCGCTGGAGTCGTACCAGAAGGCAGGGCTGATGGTCGTCGGCCTGGACGGGGACGGCGACGTCGACCTGCAGGACTGTGACGCACTGGACGGTCCGGTCGTCGTGGTCGTGGGCAGCGAGGGGAAGGGGCTCTCGCGGCTCGTCGGCGAGACCTGCGACGTGCGCGTGCGCATTCCGATGCCGGGCGCTGCCGAGTCGCTGAACGCGGGGGTCGCGGCGGGAGTCGTCCTCTACGAGACGGCACGGCGGAGGGGCTGAGCCCCTCGCGGGGAAGGGCAGCGGGCAGTCCGCGGCGCAGGGGGCGCGACGTCGTGACACGACACACGTGACGCGGCCGGACTCCGGGACGGCGCCGGGTAGTTGGGGCGGTTGCGGGCAGTTCACCTGATTTGACGGGCCTCGGACAGATTGGGGCGGTCAAGGCAGTGTCTTAAGCGTCCGTCACTCGGTTAGATGAGTGTGGACACCAGAACACCCCGCACGCCCGGCCCCTCGGGTGGGCGCCCTGGGGACACCCAGCGGAAGAGCCCGAGCGGTTTCTACGACGACGACCCCGTGCTGAGCACGGTCAAGGTCCCCTCCGATCCGGCAGAGGTCGTCGTCACCCACGCCAGCTTCCGTGTGCAGCTCACACCGTCGGCCGGCACGGGGCGGCATCCGGTCGTACCGGATGCGGGCGCCTCTCCGGCCGAGGCCGGCGCAGATCTGCCTCCCCGCCGCAGAGGCCCGGTCGACTGGGGGCGTACGGACGGCTCCGACGCGCTCCTCGGCTCCACCCCGGGTGAGACCGGGCTGCGGCCGGGGGCGCACGGCACCAGTGCGGGGACCGCCGAGCCTGCGGCGGCCACGACGCAGGTGCTGCCGCGCATCGTGGAGGGCACCGTCCCGCCGCGCCACGACCGTCACGCCGACGACCACTACGACCGTTACGACCCCTACGACGCCTACGACGGTCGCGGAGGGTACGACGGCGGCCCCGACCGTACCCGCGGCTCCGGCGCCGGGACGGACAGCACGGGCGGCTCCCCGACTGTGGTGGGGCAACGCGGCGCCAGGCCGCCCGAGGCGACGCAGCCGCACCGGCTGCTGGAAGGGGTACGCCCCGCACAGGGAGCGTTCGACGCCCCCGAGACCGGTCCCTACGACGACGAGCACGACGAGCAGGACCGCTTCGAGCCCGCGGGGTTCCGCGACGGCTACGCGGACGGCGCGGAGGACGAGCGCGACGGGCTCGGAACCACCACGCGCCTCGGAACGCGCCGTCAGGCGTACTACCCCGGCCGCCGCATGAACCTCGGGGTGGTGCTGCTCCCGATGAGGATCTTCCTCGGCTTCATCTCGGTCTATGCCGGCATGGGAAAGCTGTGCGACCCGGTCTACTTCGACGGCGGCGAACGCGGCTCGATGGTGACCTGGCTGAACACCCTCGAACCCTGGGCCATCGCGTCCCCGCTGCACGACTTCGCCGTCGCACACCCTGTGGGCTCGGGCCTGACGGTCGCGTTCGTCCAGATCATCGTCGGCGTGCTGACGGTGTGCGGACTGTGGCAACGCGTCGCCGCGTCCGTCGGCGCGCTGCTGTCCGCGGCGCTGCTCATGACCGTCAGCTGGAGCAGCGGACCCGCATACGAGGCCCCGGACATCATCTATCTGGCCGCATGGAGCCCGCTCGTCATCGCAGGCGCCCCCGTGTACTCCGTCGACGGACGGCTCGCCTCCGACGCCTGGCGGAAGCTGGGACCGCGTGCGGACCTGTGGGATCTGCGCCGCCGGGTGCTGCGCCGCGGCACCGTGATCGCCTCCGTGGTGACGGGCGTCGCGCTGCTCACCGGGTCACTGCTGGGCGGCGCGGTCCGCTCCGCCCAGACGGCGCGGGTGCAGGAACCGGGCGAGCCGCCGATCAACCAGGTTCCGGGTTCGCCGCTCCCCAAGGAGCCCGGCGCCCGTACCGACAGCGGCCTGCCCACGCACGGACAGGGCACCCAGGGCCCCGGCAGCCGCCGCTCCGGGGGGCCGTCGGCCTCCGCGTCGCCGGGGGACGGGCACGGGGGCGGCCCGTCGGCGCCGAGTCAGCGCGAGACCGTGCAGGCGCCACAGCAGACGCTGCCCGGCGCCCGGCCCCCGCAGCAGTCGAACCCGGGGGCGCAGGCCACACGGGGCGGTACCACAGGGACCTCGGGCAGCAGCGGCAGCGCCGGCAGCGGAGGCTCGAACTCCGGTGGCGGAGGGGGCGGTTCGAGCTCCGGCGGCGGGACGGGCGGCGGTTCGTCCGGCGGCAGCGGAGGCGGCCTGGGCGGCCTCCTGGGCTGATCAGCGCTGCGGTTCACGGGCCGGGCGGTCGGACCTACTCCTGCTGCGCGCCGTCCGCCAACTCCCGCGCCGCTTCCGTCAGATCCTTGACGGTGTCGATCGCCCGCCAGTACGCGCCCTGCGGCAACGGGAAGCCCGCGAGCAGCCGCTGACGGGCCAGGCCGGGGAACGTCGTGCGTTCGTGGTCCCCGCGGTCGGGCAGCATGCCGGCGAACGCCGCGGAGAAGACGTACACGCCCGCGTTGACGAGGTAGGGGGAGGGCGGAGCCTCGATGAAGTCGAGCACGTGGCCGAACCTGTCGGTCTCCACCGCTCCCCACGGAATGCGGGGACGGGCGAGGGCGAGGGTGGCGACGGCGTCCCGTTCGGCGTGGAAGGCTGCCATCTCGCGCAGTGGGAAGCGCGTCCAGATGTCCCCGTTGGTGGCGTACCACGGTTCGCCGGGACGGGGGAGCGACGCGGCGGCGTACTTCAGTCCGCCTCCGCGGCCAAGGGGCTCGTGCTCGACAACGACCTCTACGCGTACGGGACTTCGGCCCTCGGCGTCCGCCGGTCCGTCCGCCTGCACCTGCGGGGCGGGGAGCGTGGCCGCCGACAGCCAGTCGCGCAGCACTTCGGCCAAGTGCCCGCAGGAGACGACCACGTCGGTGACACCCTCGGCGGCCAGCCAGGCGATCTGATGGCCGATGATCGGCACTCCGGTGCCGGGGATCTCGACCATCGGCTTGGGGCGGTCGTCCGTGTACGGCCGGAGCCGGGAGCCCTGGCCTCCGGCAAGGATCACGGCTTGTGTGGGGCGCTGCGTCATGGAGCGCACCTTATGCGGCCGCGCGCCCCACGCGGTCGGACCCGGCCGGGGACGGGATCGCCGCGTGGCGAACGGCGCTGTGCGGGGCGGCGGTTGCAGGTCACGTCGTTTGCGCCGGTACGGGGGTCACACCGGTTGCGATGGTCGCCCGGGTCCCGAGAGGCGTGCCGGTTCGGCTGAGGCGTGCCGGTGCGCGATTCAGGGCGTCCGGAGCGTGCCGGCGGCGAACGAGGTGTCGCAGACGGGGCGTGAGTAGCGGTGCGCGCGCTGCACGCTGCCGTACTTCTGTACGGCGGCACGTCCCAGCGCCCGTGCGAGAGACGTGCAGTGCCTCGCGAGGGACGGCCTGCGTGCCATCTCGCGCTGGAGGCTGGTCAGTGCGACACCCGGGTCCTTCTCCTGCAACTCCGCGACGAGGCGCTCGCGGAGAGCGTCCTCCGGCGAACGGGGCGCGGCCTTCGTGGACGCCTTGTGCGAGGACGCGGTGAGCACCTGACTCCCGGAGGAAGAGGTCGCCCAGGGCACGCTGGCCACCGCGAGCGTCCCGGAGAGGACCAGGACAACCGGGAGAACGAGAGCGAGTGATCGGCCGATACGGCGAGCTGCGTGGTTCACGGACGCGATCGTAGCGAAGAGTGGTGATTTGGCGACATTCGGTAACTCCGTCGGGCGACGGCACACCAGGGTGTTCGAAGGTGCGGCGTCCGGCACCGAACAGGGGAGACCGAACAGGGGCCGTACGTCCGGGAGTTGATCCGGACGTACGGCCCCTGGAAGCCGGAGCTCACGCACTGGCCGTGAACGCTGTTCTCACGGGTGAGCACGGACGCGAACTCGTCGCCGTATCCGTCGCTGAGCGGTCAGTTCGGGTTCGGGCTCGGGCTCGCGCTCGGGTTGGGGTTCGGCGTTCAGTCGCTGAGGCGCTCGCCGGTGGAGGTGGAGAAGACGTGCGTCTCGCCACCGCGCGGCACCACGTGCACGACCGAGCCCTTCTCCGGCACCTTGCGGCCGGAGACGCGGACCACCAGGTCGCGCTCCTCGCCGCCGACCTTCGCCGTGCCGTAGACGTAACCGTCGGCTCCGAGCTCCTCGACGACGTTGACCGTGACGGCCACACCGGCCGGCTCGTCCTTCGTCAGGGCCTTGTCGGAGCCCTCGCCGTTGACGAGGTCGAAGTGCTCCGGGCGGACACCGACCGTGACGGTCTGGTCGCCCTTGTCGACGGCCGCGGACAGCGCCTCGCGCTCGACGGGCACGACGCTGTTGCCGAACTTCACGCCACCGTCGGCGATCGGCACCTCGACGAGGTTCATCGCGGGGGAGCCGATGAAGCCGGCGACGAAGAGGTTCTCCGGGCGGTCGTACATGTTCCGCGGGGTGTCGACCTGCTGGAGCAGACCGTCCTTGAGCACGGCCACCCGGTCACCCATGGTCATGGCCTCGACCTGGTCGTGCGTGACGTACACGGTGGTGATGCCGAGGCGGCGCTGCAGGCCCGCGATCTGCGTACGCGTCTGGACGCGGAGCTTCGCGTCGAGGTTCGACAGCGGCTCGTCCATGAGGAAGACCTGCGGCTCACGCACGATCGCGCGGCCCATCGCCACACGCTGACGCTGACCACCGGAGAGAGCCTTGGGCTTGCGGTGGAGGTAGTCGGTGAGGTCGAGGATCTTCGCCGCGTCCTCGACCTTCTTGCGGATCTCGGACTTGTTGACGCCGGCAATCTTGAGCGCGAAGCCCATGTTGTCGGCGACCGTCATGTGCGGGTAGAGCGCGTAGTTCTGGAACACCATGGCGATGTCCCGGTCCTTGGGCGGCAGGTGCGTGACGTCGCGGTCGCCGATGCGTATCGCGCCCTCGTTGACGTCCTCGAGACCCGCGAGCATCCGCAGGGAGGTGGACTTGCCGCAGCCGGAGGGGCCGACGAGTACGAGGAACTCGCCGTCCGCGATGTCGATGTTGAGCTTGTCGACCGCGGGCTTGTCGCCACCGGGGTAGATACGCGTTGCCGCGTCGTACGTGACCGTAGCCATGAGTGCTCCTTCACCGGCAGGTACGTGCCGGACGATCCGTCGTAAAGGGAGTACGTTTCACCGCTGTGAACGTGCGGTGACGCTAACCTGCGGGCGTGTGTCTTGTCAGCACTCGGACACAACGAAACCGCATCGCGAGCCCCCACCACGGAGTGGGTAGACTGCACGCGCACGCCCGCCGCCTTAGCTCAGCTGGTTAGAGCATCTGTCTTGTAAACAGAAGGTCGTCGGTTCGAATCCGACAGGCGGCTCCCAGGTCAGAGGCCCCTCGGATCGATCCGAGGGGCCTCTGGCATCAGCGGCTGACATCAATGCAGTGCTCAGACGGCCACTGGGACGCCCGCGCCCGTGACGCTTGCGGAAGCGGCCTGCTGATCCACGCCCGTAGCGGCTGACCATGCGGTCACTGTGGCGGCTTGCGCTCGTTCAGAGTCCGCTGCTGGTTGATCATCATGGCTTGCATGGTCGCGAGTTCGGCCTGCTGTAGCTGTTCCTGCTTCCGGTGGCTGCGTCGGATGAGCCGGTACGGGAACAAGAACACGTTGAAGAGCAGCAGGGTGATCGCATACCACACCGTTACGAGGGCCCAGCCGAGCAGGATGACGATCGCCCCGAGAGCCCATGCAAGCCAGGCCGCGAACGGGCCAGCCGCGCCCACGCGTTTGATCCGGGCCGAGATCCTTCGGGTGATGCCGACGTAGCTCAACGGGGCGGAGTACGACATCTTCGAGAGCGCCGGAGATTCGGGGATGAGGGCCCCTTGCTCTGGCTGCCGCGCGTGAGCCGCCTGCTCCGGCTCCGAGGACAGGGGAGCCTGCGGCGAACTCTCTGCCCTGGTGGGTTGGCCGGCAGTGGTTGGTGCTGGGAAGCGCTTTGTGTCAGACACGGCGCACACCTTCTTATGCCTGTTATATACCAGTATGCTCCGCTTTCGTCTGGTCGAGGACGAGTAGAGGTGTATCTGCAGGCGGGAGGTCCCGTTCCATGATCGGAACGGGGCACGGATGTCTGTGACTCACACCGCTATGGCGTGGGAGGCCCGGTGGTGCGGTAGGTCGGCCACTCCACGATCAGAGCAGGCTGATAGCCAACTCCGCCTGCTGTGCAGGCAATTGTCCTTAATATGGTCTTGTCAAGAGCCACCGTGAGCGTCAATATCTACGCTATGTAGCGGCGCGACTACGTGGGGGGCCACGATGGCGACGAAGAACAACGATCAGCGTCTGTTGGACCGGATTCTGGAAGACCAGCGTACGAAGATCGCGCCGAATCAGAGGGTGGACGAATTTTTCAACTACTTCGCGGCGAATACGGCATTGCAAGATCTCGACCTCGACATCGATGAGCTTCGCGACGGGATTGTCGACGGCGCTCACGATTGTGGCGTAGATGGAATCTGGGTTCTGGTAGATGACCGATATGTGTCAGCGGATATAGGTCGTCACACGACAGTTCGCGCTGGCAAGATCGAGCTTGTGGTCCTTCAAGCGAAGACCTCGCCTGGTTACCAGGAGACAGCATTCGAGAAGCTGCACTACAATCTCCCGTTGTTGCTCAGCATGGATAGAGACGAAGGAGAGCTTGCCGCTTCAACAAATGCGAAATTGTTGGATCGGACTGGTCGCTTTCTCAATGTTCTTGAGGCGTTGGCCTCTTCCTTTCCGAAGGTCTTCATCCGCGTCATCTATGCGACTCGTGCGGCAGAGCCCCCGCATCCAAATGTGCGCGCCAAGGGGAACAGGCTCTCTCGGGAGCTCGCGAAGATAGCTTCGCAAACAGACTGTGATGTCCAATATCTCGGTGCGGCAGAACTCCGAGAGCTGTCCGGGCGTGGGGCAGTGGTTGTTTCCGAGTTGGTTTTCATGGAAACCCCCATCAGTACATCCTTGGGGGAGGGGTATGTCTGTCTAGCGCGCCTTGATGAATACTATAAATTCATCACCTCGCCTAATGATGCCCTTCGGCTGGAGTTGTTCGAGTCGAATGTGCGAGATCACGCCGGTCGGACAGCCGTCAATGCGGCAATCGAAGATACGCTCAGGTCCTCATACAAGGAAGACTTCTGGTGGTTCAACAACGGGGTAACCATCGTTGCGGAAGAGGTGAGGATCGCTGGCAAGAAGATCGTTATGCGGGATCCCCAGATCGTAAATGGGCTGCAAACGAGCCATGAGATTTACAACTACTTCCAGAATGTCGGAATTCATCAGCAGGATCATCGCTCGATTCTTGTAAGAATTATGGTTCCGCCTCAAACCGGTCGATCGCGCGACGGCGTTATCAGGGCTACGAACAGTCAGACGGAACTTCCGCCCGGTGCTCTGCGGGCTACAGAAAAGATTCAAAAGGATGTGGAGGAGGCGCTTAAGCGAGATGGATATTGCTATGAGCGGCGCGCGAATTATTACAGGAACCTAGGCTATACGCTGGACCAGGTGGTGAGTGTGTCGCGACTAGCGCGGGAGTTCACTGCTTTCGTCACTGGTGAGCCGCATACTGCTCTGAGGTTCTCAGATTCACAACTCCTGGAGGATGATCATTACTACAAGATCTTCTCCACGGATTATGACTTGGACCTCTATTCGCTGGTCGTGGATGTTCACGTCAGGATTGGCGAGTTTCTGGCGTCATATACTGAGGTGCAAGAGCTGCTTGGGGATACAACAGAGAATTGGCGCTATCACCTGGCTTATATGGCGTCATTTACCCTCACACGTCTACGCCGGCCCTCACATCGAGACCTGCTGAACATCAAGATCGGGCACCTCTCTGATGGTCTGCTAGAAGATATGGCCCGACTTCTGGACCGGGAGTATCGGGGATCATTGAGGGGAAATAGCAGTCAAGGGATCGACCGAGTAGCTCGGAGTGCGGACTTCACGAAAAGGATTCGGCAATCGACTATCGCTATGAAGCGATTCAGTATTGATAGGTAAGCCTGGCGGCGTGACGGTTTGGCTCGTCCCGGGCCGGTCCCTGGCGTGGCAGGTGTATACGGCTGGCACTTCGACGAGCCGCCACACCCGAGCCTGCGTTCAAGCCGGCTCCCTACGTGGGTATCGCGCCGGGCACATGGCGACCAGGACGAGCACGCAGAACCTGCGGAAGCGCGTGCGGTATCACTTCCGGGGCAACGCGTACGGCTCCACGCTGCGGCTCACCCTGGGGTGCCTGCTGCCTGGAGCTCCGCCGCGTCGGCAGCGGCAAGCGCATGACGTTCACCAAGGCCGGCGAGGCAGCTTTGAGCGAGTGGATGGCCGAGCACGCGCGGGTGTGCTGGTGGGAGCATCCGGAGCCGTGGACCGTCGAGGCAGACCTGATCGGCCGCCTGGACCTTCCCCTGAATCTCGATCAGAACCGGCACAACGCCTTCCACCCCCTTCTCACCGAGATGCGTGCTCAGGCACGGCGTGGGGCCCGGGAGTTCCCCATCACCACGTGACCGGATCCGCCTCGTGAGATGGCCGGCCGGAGGGCTGTACAGCAGCGAAGTACGGCTGAGGGCGGAATGGGATCCGGACCGACGCCCCTGCATCGACGAGCCGGCGGCCGGAGCGAGGCGGTTGAGTAGGGCCCCTGAGTACGGGTGCGGATGTGCGGGCGCCCGCACCGCAGTTGCATAGGTGGCATGAGAGAGGCTGAGACCGATCCCCATGCCCGTGCACCGCGGGCGTGGATCGCCCCGCTGGTCGCTACGGTGCTGACCCTTCCGGCGGGCTTTTTCGCGCTCGTGTTCGTGATGCTCTCCCCGATGGCCTGCGACTCGTGCAGCGAAGCCGATCAGAGTCGCTTCGACGCCACCTTCGGGCCCTCGTTCGTCATCTTCCTCTGCGGCCTGGCGGTCTCCGCCGTACTTCTGCTTCTCAGCTGGGTGTTGCCGTGGCGGCAGCGGTACGCCGAGCGCCGTGTCGTGCTGGCCGTCGCCGCGTTCTTCTGCCTCCCCTTCTTCTCCGCACTCTTCTGGGGCCTTGTGGACTGGCCCTCCTAGCGACGCCGACGGTTCGTCACAGGACGTCCGACGCGGCCAGGGGATGCCGCTCCCGGTCACTTCAGGCGGCGGATGCTGTGGTCTTCGACGTAGGCCGAAAGACCGCTGATTCCGAACTCGCGCCCGATCCCGCTCTGTTTGATGCCGCCGAAGGGCATGCGCAGGTCGAGGGATTCCGACGAGTGGGTGTTGACGAACGTGCAGCCGGCCTCGATGCGGCGGGCGAGGGCGAGCCCGCGGTCGGGGTCGCTGGTCCACACCGACGAACCCAGGCCGTACTCACTGTCGTTGGCCCACTCCAGCGCCTGCCGTTCGTCGTCGTAGGCGATGAGCGGCACGACGGGGCCGAACTGCTCCTCACGGGAGACCGGGGCGGTGTGCTCGGCGTCGCGCACGACGTGCGGCAGGACGTAGTAGCCGTTGTCCCAGCCGCCCGGGTCGAGCTTGCGGCCGAGCTGGACCAGGTGCGCCGCGGAGTCGCGGGTCTGCTCCAGCAGTCCGAGGACCTTCTTGTACTGCGCCTCGTTGTTGAGCGGCCCGAAGTCGGCGCCGGGGTCGAGTCCGTGGCCGACCGCGTACTCGTCGACCCGCTCGCAGAAGGCGTCGGCGAAGCGGCGGTATGTCCGGCGCGGCACGTAGATGCGCTTGACCGCGAAGCAGATCTGGCCGCCCCGCGTGTAGACGCCTTTGAGCATCCGGTCGAGTGCGGCATCGATATCGACGTCGTCGAGCACGATCGCCGGGTCGTTGCCGCCGAGTTCGAGGGTGACGTTCTTGACGGCCCCGCCGGTCGCGCCGAGGACCTTCCGCCCGGTCTCCGTGCCGCCGGTGAAGCCGACCTTGCGGACCAGGGGGTGGGAGCACAGGGCGGCCCCGACGTCGGCTCCACCCTGCACCACGCCGAGGACTCCCGGCGGCAGGTGCGCGGCCATGCGGCTCAGCGCGAGGGCGAGCGCCGCCGGGGCGGACGGTGAGGGCTTGAGCACCAGGGTGTTGCCCGTCGCCAGCGCCGGCGCCAGCTTCATCATGGCCAGCACGACGGGCAGGTTCCACGGCACGATCGCCGCCGCCACACCGCGCGGGACCTTCTCGACGCTGATGAAGCCCTCCTCGTCGTCGAACTGGAGGGGCCTGAGGAACTCCTCGGTCAGCGAGGCGGTGTGCTGCACGAAGCCGGCTCCGAGCGTGAAGTCGCTCTGCGCCTCCGACGCGAGGCCGCCGTGCTCGCGGACGAGTTGCGGGGCGAGTTCGTCGGCCGATGCCGCGAGGGCGTCGGCCGCGGTCAGCAACCGCCGCACACGCTCGGCCGCCGGGACGTGCCGCCAGGTCAGGAACGCCTCGTGGGCGCGGCGTACGGCGTGGTCCACGTCGTCGTAGGTGCCGACGGCGACCTCGGCGACGACCTCGTCGAGCTGTCCGGGGTCGTGCACGGGCCGCGTGGTTCCGGGCACGGTCAGCTCGCCGCCGATGAGATGGCCGACGCGCGGGACGGTGGTGGTGGCCATGGTGAACTCCTCGTGTTCGGTGAGCAGTTGGAACTCGCTGGTGTCCCGGCGTCCCCGGAACCCTGTGTAGTGCGGAGGCCGTTCGGCTGGGGGAGCAGCGGCCCGGACAGGTGCCGTACCCCCTCGCCGAGCAGTCGGCGGGCGGCCGGCCGCCCCCGCTGCGCCCCCGGAGGCACCCGGGGCGGCGCGTGTCAGAAGGCTGTGAGGTAGCGGTCGATCTCCCAGTCGCCGACCCCGGTGTGCCAGTCGAAGAACTCCTCGCGCTTGAGTCCGGCGAAATACTCGCTCACCCCGGCGCCCGCGACGTCCAGCGCACCGGTGACGACCGGGTCCGCGCACATCGCGTCCACTGCGTGGAGCAGCGTCGGCGGCAGCTCGGGGCAGTCGGTTCGGGGCGGCGCCCCGGGGACGCCCGGCGTGCCGGGGTCGCGTTCGCGGTCGAGGCCGTCGAGACCCGCGGCGAGCGCCGCCGCCAGTGCCAGGTACGGGTTGGCCGCCCCGTCCGCGCCGCGCAGCTCGATCCGGTCGCTGTCGGGCACGCGTACGTAGTGGGTGCGGTCGTTCCCGCCGTAGGTCGCCCGACGCGGTGACCAGGTGGCCCCGGACCGTGTGGACGTCGCGTGCGTGCGTTTGTAGGAGTTGACGGTGGGTGCCAGCACGGCTTGCAGCCCGGGGGCGTGGGTGAGCACTCCGGCCACGAAGCGGTAGGCCACGTCGGACAGCCCCAGGCCGCGGACATCGGAGCCGTCGCCGCCCGCGGGGAAGAGCGGACGGTCGTCGTCCCACAGCGACAGGTGCAGGTGCATCCCGGAGCCGGTGCGGTCGGCGAAGGGCTTGGGCATGAAGGTCGCGGTCATGCCACGGGCCTCGGCAAGCGTCGAGATCAGGTACCGGGCCGTGATGACCCGGTCGGCTGTGGTCAGGGCGTCGGCGAAGGCGAAGTTCTGCTCGAACTGCCCGTTGGCGTCCTCGTGGTCGTTGGCGTAGTTGCCCCAGCCCAGGGTGTTCATCGCCGCCGAGACCTCGGTGAGGTGGTCGTACATCCGGGTCAGGCCGCGGGCGTCGTAGCAGGGGCGTGCGGCGTCGTCGCGGACGTCGGCGACACGCAGCCGCTCGCCGTCCTCCCGGGTGACCAGGAAGTATTCGACCTCCGCGCCGGCCCGCAGTTCCAGCGAGCGTGCGGCGGCCTCCGCCAGCAGGGTGCGCAGCACGATCCGCGGGGCGTAGGGCCAGGGCCGCCCCTCCACATGCGGGTCGCAGTGCACAAGAGCCAATCCCTGGCGTACGAACGGCATCGGTGTGTAGGAGGCCGCGTCGGGCAGGACGACCACGTCCGGATCGTGCGGCTGCTGCCCGAGCGCGCCCACCGCGTAGCCGGCGAACCCGACGCCGTTGCGCTCGAATTCCTCGCACGAGGAGATCGGGACCAGCTTGGCGCACGGTTTGCCGGTGAGATCGACGAACAGGGCCAGCAGGAATTCGATGCCGTCGGCGCGGGCCTGCTCGGTCAGGGTGGACGTCGGTGCGGAGTGCTGTGCCGGCCGGACGTCGAGCATCATGCGGTACCTCCTGGACCTCCCTGCCGTGTCGCCACCGCAGGGATCGAGTGAAGGGCGTCGCGCTGAGAGCGGGTGACGCCCGGACTCGGTCGGGTGTCTGATCGTTGAGCGACATGCGGTTCTGGTGGTGCCCGTGGGACGACGCGCCTCCGCGGGGCACCGGCGTTCTCCGGGAACGGGCAGGCGGGCGGTCTTACGAGAGCAGCGGGCGCAGCACGCTGTGCGCCCAGGCACCGAGGCCGGTCGGGGTCGTGGTCACGGCGGACCGCTCGTTCTCGGGGGCGAAGTCCTTCCGGAGGCCGGCGGGCATGCCGACCATCGCCTCGGTCTGCTCGGTGGTGAACTCCTGGTCCGCGAGCGCCTGCCGGAGTTCGGCGTCACTGATCGCAACGGCCTCGACCTGCTTCCCGGTCGCCTCCGAGATGATCCGTGCTGCCTCCGCGAACGTGAGGTCGTACGGCCCATGGACCGCCTGTACCTGCCGGCCTGACCAACCGTCATGGAGGAGCCGGGCCGCCGCGACGTCTCCGATGTCGCGCGGGTCGACCCACGGAATCGGGCTGTCCAGCGGGAAGGTGGTGGGCAGCAGACCCTGTCTGAGCTGGTCGAGGCTGAGCAGCAGGTTCGAGAAGAAGTAGCCGCACCGCAGGTGGAGGACCGAGGCCCTGAGCCGGTCGAGCTGCTCCTCGGTCCGGGCGAGCCCGTCGATCTCACCGACGCCGTGGCGTTTCTCGGCGCCCACACTGCTCTGGAAGACCGTCCGGCGGATGCCGTTGTGCTCGACGGCCTGTGCGACGTTGGCGCCCATGGCGGCATGGGAGGCGACGGGGTCCGGGTCGGAGGTGGGCGGATCGACCCAGAACAGTGCGTCGACGCCCTGAGTGGCCTCGGTGACTGCGTCGGTGTCGCGCTGATCGCACTGCACGGCGCGTGACTTCTCCAGGATTTCGGGGCCGAGCCTGGAGGGATCCCGGAGCAGCAGCGTCGGCCGGACGCCTGCCTGGATCAGCAGCCGGGTGACTCGTGAACCCACATTGCCGGTCGGTGTGGTGACGGCGATCTGCATGCTCGCTCGCTCCCTTCACGGGGGATCGGTATCGGGGGTGCTCTTGCCGCACCGGTGGCGTGTCAGTGATCGGCACCGTCGGACTGCCGGATGGCCGCGGAGAGGGTGCTCGGCGGCACGGCGGGTCGCGCGGTCACCGGCCGCGCGCCGATGCGGAGTTCACCCCGTGCGCTCCCGGTCACGCAGGAGTTCGTCGCCGTACTTGTCGACGAATTCGGCGATGATGGTGTCCTGGTCCCTGCGCAGGTCCCGGCCGAGGCAGAACGAGTCGAGCGCCGAACTGAGTTTGCGGTGCCTCTGCTGCGCGACGTCGTAGGGAATCCTGGTGAAGGCCACCAACTGGTAGAGCGGGGTGTACACCTCCGGGTAGAGCTCGTGCAACCGCCGCTCCAGCGCCCGGCGTTCGAGGAACGACGGGCTGGTGACATGCGCCGAGAGTTCCTGGAGATTGTTCAGCGACAGCTCCGCCAGCGCATGCCCGGCCGCGACCCGCATGCCGCTGTATTTCTCGACGACGTTCTCCACCACGGCATCGACGTCGCCGGCCCCGAACCCGGTGCTCTCCAGCAGCCCCGAGAGCGTGGCGGCGTCCTCGAAGCTGCAGTTGATGCCCTGTCCGAGGAACGGGACGACGGCGTGTGCCGCGTCCCCGATGAGCACCGCGCGCTGGTGGTGGTGCGGGGCGCAGCTGACGATGCGGAGCCTGCCGGGCGTGCGCGACATCAGCTCCTGGCCGACCTCCGGCATCCGGTCGAAGACGTCGGGGAACTCGGTGGCGCAGTAGTCGCGGATGGCGCCGGGTGTGGACAGGCCCGCGAACTGCCGCCGCGGAGTGTCGTGTGCCAGGGGTTTGAACAGGCTGGTGGTGAAGGTCTGGTCGCGGTTCGGCTGGGCCTGGAGGAAGTGGTCGCCTCGCGGCCACAGATGCATGCCGGCCGGATCGGCGTCCCGGTACTCCATGGTGATCTCGGCGTATCCGTGGTCGATGGTGTCCCGGGTGACCCACATGTCCTCGGGATGCGCGCGGGAGATCGCCTCCCGCACCGCGCTGTTCGCCCCGTCGCAACCGACCAGCAGGTCGGCCCGGACCCAGGCGGTGGTTCCGTCGCGCCGCTGCAGCAGCGCGGCCGGACGCGCGGTGTCCACGTCGACGCACTTGTGTCCGTAGTGGATGCGGGAGCCCGCCCGCAGCGCGTGGTCGCGCAGGATGACTTGCAGGACGCCTCGTGGGATGGACAGCAGGTGGTGGGTGTCCGCGGTGCCGTACGGCTGCGTGGAGATCGCACCGTCGCTGTGGTGAATGATCCGTTTGACGAGCACCGAACCTTGCAGGTACAGGCGGCGTTTGACGGGCCGGGGCAGACGGTCGAGCCCCCGGGAGGTGAGCGTGAGGTTGAAGGAGTTGCCCGATCCGGATTCGGCGGCCTCCTCCCGTTCGAAGATGTCGACCTCCAGGCCTTGGCGCCGCAGCAGTGTGGCCAGCGCGCAGCCGACCGGTCCGGCACCGATGATCACTACTGAGCGTTCGGCGAGCTCAGGCATTGTGCTCCTTAGAAGATGCAGCGCCCGGCGGCGGAACCGCGCCGAGGCCGCGGAAGTACGCGAACATCTGATGGATCCAGCCGGTGTCCGCCGGCGGTATGGGGCATCCCACGTCGGCGAGGGCGGACGCGGACTTGGCGTTGGCGAACGAGAGGTCGCCCAGGCGCATCGCGCCCTCCCGCATCAGGGGGACCAGAGGCCCCAGCCCCCATCCCTGGTCGCCGGCCTCGACCTGCCGTTCCAGGGCGGTCATCCAGTCGGCCGGCGGGACCGGGCCGACGGGGTAGCCCTCCGCGCGGATCGCCTGGATGATCTCGTCCCAGGTGAGGCCGCGGGCGTGGAAGAGATGCCAGTCCTCGTTCTCCGGTTTGTCCTCGGAGAGCCGGACGATCGCCTTCGCCACGTAGTCCACGGGGAGCAGATCGACGGCCGGCGTCCCGGCGATGTCCTGCGGGTAGCGGCCGAGCGCCGCGAACCCCTTCATCTGCAGCCAGAAGAAGTCGTCGTGCCGGCAGGCTCCGGTGCGGCTGTGCCCGGCCACGCGGCCCACGCGATGCACCGTCACCGGCAGGCCGAAGTCCCGCGCCTGCCGCGCCAGGTGCTCGGCGACCCACTTGCTCTGCGAGTAGCCGATGCCCAGCGAGGCGGGATCGCCCGGCACCGAATCCTCCTCGACCAGGCCGGTCGTGGAGTCCGGCGGGATGACGCCGAGGGTCGAGACGACGCGCAGCGGTGTGCGGTTGACGCCGCAGAACTCCAGCAGCCGCCGCAGGCCGTCGACGTTGGTGTGCTTCACGGTGTGGTACGGGAGGACGAAGTTGATGTGCGCCGCCGCGTGGTAGACCTCGCTCACCCCGTGCGCCCAAGCCTCGTACTGCTCCTCCCCGAGTCCGAAGTACGGCCGGGCGAGGTCACCGGGGCAGATCTCGACCTCGTCGATACGGGAGGCGTCGAGCGCGAATTTGCCGAACGTCGCGCGCAGGCGGCTGCGTCCCTCCTCCGCGTTGTCGGCGCGGACCAGGCAGGAGACGCGGTGCCCGGAGCGCAGCAGCTCGTCCAGGAGGTGGCTGCCGAGGAAGCCGGTCGCGCCGGTGAGCAGCACCCGCCCTTCCGCCGGCGGGCGCCGGTCTGCCACGGCGAGGTGCGGCAGACGGGCTTCGCGGCGCAGGTCCGGCAGGCTGGTGTCCGCGTCACCGCCGAGGCTCGCCGCCATGCCGCGTACCGTCGGTGTGCTCAGCAGCGTGGCCAGTCCGACGCCGGTGCCGAGGCGCTCCTTGGCCAGTCGGTGCAGCCGGGCGGCCAGCAGGGAGTGCCCGCCCTGCTCGAAGAAGTCCGCATCCGGTGCGGTCGGCCGCCGCCCGAGGACCTGCGTCCACAGATCGGCCATCGTCTGCTCGGCGTCGGTCCACTCGGCCTCCGGTACGCCCTCGCGGTCTCCGTCGTCCGGCTGGGGGCAGGCGGGCAGCATCGCCTCCAGCGCCCGGCGGTCGGTCTTGCCGTTCGGTGTCAGGGGGAAGGACGCGACGCGGGTGATCTGCCGGGGGATCATGTACTCCGGCAGT
The DNA here is from genome assembly GCF_042653885.1 of Streptomyces ovatisporus. Classification (NCBI taxonomy): domain Bacteria; kingdom Bacillati; phylum Actinomycetota; class Actinomycetes; order Kitasatosporales; family Streptomycetaceae; genus Streptomyces; species Streptomyces ovatisporus. The sequence goes on along the minus strand of NZ_JBHSFH010000005.1, from coordinate 518,888 downwards.
ACGGCGGCGAGCCGCCCGCGCCAGTCGGGAGGCAGCGGCGCGTCGCTCTGCGCGAACGCGTGCAGGACGCGGTCCGCGCCCGCCGGGACGACGAGCACGGCCGCCGCGTCCACCTCCAACTCCCGCTCCAGCGCTGCCTCGACCTCGCCCGGCTCGACCCGGTACCCGCGGATCTTGACCTGGTCGTCCTCCCGGCCGCGGTAGTGCAGACGCCCGTCCGCCGCCAGCACGACCAGGTCGCCGGTGCGGTACATCAGCTGCCCCGGAACGAACGGGTCGGGCACCATGGCCCGGCTCGTCTTCTCCGGCAGGCCGATGTACCCGGGCGAGACGACCGGCCCGGCCACGCACAGCTCCCCCTCGACACCGAACGGAGCGCGCTGCGCGGCTTCGGCGTCGCTGAGCACGTACGCGTCGACACCGGCGACCACCCAGCCGATCGAGGGGAGAGCGGGCCAGGCGTCGGGGTTCGCGGGAAGCCGCTCCTGGCTGCACAGGTGTGCCTCGGACGGGCCGTAGGCGTTGATCAGGCGCGCCCCGGGGTTGCGGCGGAACATCTCGCGCAGATCCTCGGTCACCACCAGCCGCTCGCCGGTGACGTACACCTCCCGCAGGTGAGGGAGGTCGACCGCGAATGCGCGCAGGGCGGCGGCGAGTTCGCGGAGCGCGACGTAGGGGAGGTAGGCCCGCTCGACGCGCTGCTCGGCCATCAGCGCGGCCAGTCCCTCGAAGTCGGTGCGGGCACCGACCGGAGGGATGACGAGTGTGCCGCCGGTGCACAGCGTCCCGAAGACCTCCAGGGTGAACACGTCGAAGGCCGGCGGCATGTACTGCAGGGTGGTCATCCGTCGGCCGCCGGAGAGGATCTCCTGGTTGTGGACCAGGTTGGCCAGCGTGGTCTCGGGCAGCGTGACGCCCTTGGGACGGCCCGTGGAGCCGGAGGTGTAGACGATATACGCCGTGTCCGCGGGGGACTTGCGGCCCCGCTCGGGCGCCGCCCCCGGGCGGCCGAGGCCGGACACGTCCAGGACCTCCAGGTTCTCCGGCAGCTCCACGCCCGACACGTCGATACCGCCCGAGCGCACCAGGATGCCCGCGCCGCAGTCGTGCAGGGCGAAGCCGAGCCGCTCCGCCGGCTGGTCGGCATCCAGGACGACGTAGCTGCCGCCGGCCCTGAGGACGCCGATGACCGTGACGACGAGTTCGGGGCCGGGGGGCATCAGCACCGCGACAGGCGCGCCGTCGCGGATGCCCCGGTCGGCAAGGCCCGCCGCCACCGCGTCGGCTCGCCGTGCCAGCTCGGCGTAGTCCATCCTCGCGCCGTCCGCCACGACCGCCGGAGCAGCGGGTGCCGCCGCGGCGCCCGCGGTGAACAGATCAGCCGTCAACTCGGTGTCCAGCCGCGGTGCGTCGGCCCGCCGGGCGCAGAATCCCGCGATGGCCGCCTCTTCCTCGTCGCTGGTCCAGCTCAGCTCCCGCACCGGCGTGTCGGGACTGTGCAGGGCGGCCTCGACCAGCGTGCGGAGGCGCTGCGTGAGGTAGGAGGTGAAGCTCTCGCCGTCGTCGGCGGTCGTCGTGTGCCCGATGATCAGTGTGTAGTGGGGAGGCGTCTCGTCCACCGTGATCGTCAGGTCGTACTTGGCTCCTCCCGGCACGTGCTCCCAGGTCTCCGCACCCCATTCGCGAAGGCCGAGCCGGCGTGACCCGGACGGCATTACGGTGATCATGGTGTTGAACAGGTCGCCGGCGCCGCCGAGTTCGGCGCCGGAAGCGCGCAGTTCGCTCACCACCGCCTCCAGCGGGGTGTGCCGGTGCCGCAGGGTGTCGAGGACTTCCCCCTTCACCGCCCTCAGCACGTCCCGCACGGTGGCGTCGGCGGCCAGGTGGTGCCGGAGTACGGCGGTGTTGGTGAGGTGCCCGAGTACCTCGGCGTCGCCGCTGTCCCGGACGGTGACCGGGATGCCCAGGAGGGCGTCGTCCTGCCGGGTCTGCCTGTGCAGCAGGATGAAGGCGAGGGCGACGAAGAACATGCTGGTGGTGAGGGACCGGGCGCGGCACAGGTCGCTCACCTGGGCCGACAGCCGCTCGTCGAGGACGAGTTGCCGGGTGACGTGCCGGGCCGGGCCCTCGCCCGGCAGGCCGATGAGCGCCGGGGACGGGGCGTCGGCGAGCTTGGTGCGCCAGTAGTCCGGTACCCCCTCGTTGGTCCACTGCTTGGCCCAGCGGGTGTAGGACTCCACGGCCTGGCGCGGAGCGTGCACGGCCGGTTCGCGGCCCTGCGCGAGCGCCGTGTAGGCCGCTTCGAGCTGCCTGAGGTAGGGCTGGAAGGACATGCCGTCGAAGACGGTGTGGTGGACGTTGAACACGAGCACACTGCGGCCCCGGGCGGCGAGGCGCAGGTGCCTCACCTGCACGAGGGGCCCGGCGTGCAGGTCGAAGGCGGTGGCCGCGACCTGGGCCGCCTGCCGGGCCACCCACTCCTCGGGGTCCTCCGGGCCGGAGTGGTCCCGTACCTCGACGAGCGGGTCGAGATCCCCGTGCACGATCTGGACCAGGTCGCCGCCGGCCTCCATCTCGAAGGTGGTGCGCAGCGCGGAGTGTGCCCGGTGAACCGCTCGCAGTGCCTCGCGTAGCAGTGCGTGGTCCAGCGGCTTTCGCAGGCGCACCAGCAGGGGCTGGTTGTAGGCCGTGGGGTCTGCCCCGGCCGCACTCGCGAACCAGATGCCGGACTGGGCGGGGGACGCCGGGAAACGCTCGTTGCCGAGGGGTGGTTGCTGGCTGGGAGGGGTCATCTCAGTCCCGCCCCCGCTTGGTGCGTATCAGGTCGGCGACGCCGCGCACGGTGCCGGCCTCGACGAGCTCTCCGGGGGCCAGGGGGATTCCCGCCACGTCCTCCAGGCGGGCGCCGAGGGCCATCAGGTCCAGTGAGGTGAGTCCGCTCTCCAGCAGGCCCTCGTCCAGGCCGATCTCCTCGCCCCCGCGCACGTCCGCCAGCGTGGAGGCCACGACGGTGGCCAGCGTGTCCTGCTTCGTGCCGCCCCGGGAGTGACGGGTGGTGCATGCCGCGAGGCGCGCGGACAGCTCCTTGCGGTCGATCTTGCCGTTGGCGTTGAGCGGGAAGGCGTCGAGGACGAGCACCGCCGAGGGGACCATGTAGTCGGGCAGGCGTCCGCGCAGCTCCTCCAGCAGGTCACGCTCGACGAGGCCGTGGCCGGGCGCCGGCACGCACCACAGGGCGAGCCGGTCGGCGGCGCCGTCGCCGGGCACGGCCTGGGCCACGGCCTGGGCCACGCCGTGCACGGTCTCGGCGGCCATCTCGACGTGCCGCGGCTCGACGCGGAACCCGCGCACCTTGACCATCTGGTCGGTGCGGCCGGCCAGTACGATCTCGCCGTCCCCGGTCAGCTTGGCCAGGTCGCCGGTGCGCAGCAGGCGCCTGCCCTCGTGGTGGACGAACTTGCGCTCCGTCAGCTGCGGATCACCGTGGTAGCCCAGCGCGACGCCGTCGCCCGCGATGCACAGCTCGCCGATCTCGCCGGGCGGGCAGGGTTCGAGGGTCTGCGTGCGCACCGTCATCTCGACGGCCGGCATGGGGTGCCCGACCGGGATCTCGGCAGTGGACAGGTCCTCCTGGGTGACCTTGTGCACCGCGGTCAGCGCCGAATTCTCCGTGCAGCCGAAGGCGTTGAAGAGATCACCGTCCTGGAGTGCGTCCAGCGCCTGCCCGATGTGGCGTGCCGAGGGGAAGTCACCGCTGACGATCACCGACCGGACCTGCGCGACGACCTGCGGGTGGTGTTCGACGAGGAGGTTGAACAGATCCACGGAGAGGTTGAGCACCGAGATCCGCTCGCGTTCCACGAGCCGTGCGAGGTCGCCGAGTTGGGGCACGTCCTGCGGCGCGACGGTGAGCCGGCCGCCGCGCAGCAGGCAGGTCCAGATGTCCGTGGTGGAGGCGGCGAAGGTCGGCTGCGCGAGTTGCAGGAACCGGTCTCCGGGGCCGGGCGTGAAGCCGGTCAGGTGCCGGGAGACGCGTGCGATGCCCCGGTGGGCGATGACGACGCCCTTGGGCTCGCCGGTCGAGCCGGAGGAGAACAGCAGGAACGCCGGCGCCTGCGTGTCCACCTCGCACGGCACAGGGGCGTCGGACGCCGCCGCCGCGTCGTGGAGCAGGCTGTCGAGCGGGACGCACGACCCGGGCGGGATACCGTCGGCCGCCCCGGCGCCCGTCACGGTCAGGGACGGTGCGGCGACGTGCCACATCCGCGCGGTGTGCTCGGTGGGGTGGCGGGGGTTGAACGGGACCACCACGAGGCCGGCCTTGAGGATGCCGAGGAAGACCTGGTAGGTCGCCGGGCCGCGGTCGAAGTGCACCCCGACGTGCTCACCCGGGGTGAGTCCCCGCTCGCGCAGCACCCGCGCTATCCGGTTGCTGCGGGCGTCCAGTTCGCCGTAGGTGAGGATCGTTTCGCCGTCGGAGAGCGCTTCGTGTGCCGCGTTGTCGCGTGCTGTGCGCGTGAAGGCCTCGGCGATCGTCTCCGTGGTGGTGGCGTCGGCCGTGGTGGTGGCGTCGGTCGTCGAGGCCGGCGGTGGGGTGGTGGTCGCTGGGTGTGTCATCGCGTGAGTCACCGCTCCTTATGCGAGGTGGGATGCCGCCAGGCCCAGGTGGTGCAGGCTGATGCGGCCGAACGGCGTCGCCGCGTCTGCCAGGTCCAGCGGCAGGTCGAAGTGGTCCCGGCCGGGCACCGTGTGCGTGCGCACCGGGACGCCGAGGGCGGCCAGATGCGCCGCGTACTGCTGGTGCTGGCGCAGGTACGTGTCCGTCTCGTGCTCGCCGGCCGCGAGCAGGACCTGGTCGCACCGCGGCGCGGGCAGGTGCAGCGGGCTGCAGGCGCGGGCGAGTTCGGGTGTGAGGCCGAGGGCGTCGTTGACGTACGTACGCGGGATCTCGCCGAGGTCGTAGAGACCGCTGAGCAGGCAGGCGCTGCGCACCCGTGGAGCCGTACGGTGCGCGAGCGCCGTCGCGAGGAGGTGCGCCCCCGCGCTGCTGCCCGCCACGTGCAGGCGATCAGGGGCGATGCCGTATCGCGGTGCGGCATCGGCCAGCCACGTCAGGGCCGCCCGGACCGAAGCGATCATCTCCGGGAGCGTGCGGGCCGGTGCGAGCCCGTAGGAGACCGCGGCGAAGGCGCACCCGTGCGCCACGGCGTGCCCGGCCGCGAAGCAGGCGTCCTCGATGCCGGATTCCTGCCAGTGCCCGCCGTGCACGAAGACCAGGGCAGGGGCGCCGGCTGCCGTCGTGGCGGCCGGAGGAGGGGGGAAGATGTGGCAGCGCTCGACGGCGGCGGCGCCGTAGGGCACGGCCTCCCGCACCTCCAGCTGCGCCCGCGCGGCGTCGCTCCGCGTCCGGTACTGCTGCAACGACGCGGCCGGGGTCCGGGCGCGGGAACTGGGCGAGTACTCCCGGTCGAGGAGACTGGAGTCATGCATCGGGTTTGCGCCCCTCGACGACGCCGTGCGGCGTCCAGCCGTCGTTGCAGGTGCGCGTGATGTCCACGAATCCGGCGGTGGCGAGCCACTCTTCGTGGTCACGCCAGGGGTAGATCGTCGATTCCTCGAACGGCAGCACCGTGAAGTACACGTTGTCCAGCGCGGTGTACAGCGGGCCGGTTCCGTCGTCGTCGGCGAACGCGTTGAAGACGACCACCCGGCCACCGGGGGAGAGCGCCTCGAAGGCCTGCTGGAGCAGCGTGACGTTCTGCTCCGGCGACCAGATGACGAACTGGTGGGCGAAGAGCACCAGGTCGTATCCGTGAGGCATCGGCTCGGCGAACATGTCGCCGGCCACGACCTCGATCCGGTCGCCGAGCCCGGCGGCATCGATGTTGTCGCGGGCCACCTCGATGGCGCCTTCCAGGTCGAAGACCGTCACCTTCAGGTGCGGGTGGGCGCGTGCCAGGGCGATCGCGTTGACCGCGTCGCCGCCGCCGACGTCCAGTACACGGGTCACCGACCGGTAGTCCACCTGGTGCAGCAGCACCGGGTTGGACAGTTCCGACCAGGCGTGCATGCCGCGGTAGAAGCGGTTGCCCAGCTCCGGGTTCTCCTCCAGGCGCGTGTAGAGGTCGAGTCCGGAGCCGGGCAGGTGTTTGAGGCCGAGGTTCTTGCCGGTGCGCAGGGACTCGGCGTACTCCTGCGCGGGCAGGTAGGACACCCGCTGCTGGAAGTCGATGATGCTGCGGATGTGCGGCCAGGTGCCGTCGTCGATCGCGGCACGCAGCGTCGGGCTCGGTGTGTACCCCTCGCAGCTGTGCTCGGTGAGGCCGAGCGCCGTGGTGCCCAGCAGCAGCGTGCGCGCGCTCTTCGACGGCAGGCCCAGTCCGGCGGCGACCTCGTCGCTGCTGGAAGGACCGTTGAGCGTCAGATACTCGAACAGCTGCAGTTCGGATGCGGCCCGCAGCTGCTGGAAGGCAGCGAACCCGAACAACGTCGGGACGATCGGACTGAGATCAACCGGCTTCGTCATCACGCAGCTCCCAACAGGGTGGTGTCGTATTCCTTCAACGTGCTCCTGCGGCACTCGTGTTCGCCTCCTGTGCCGCGGGCGGGGGTGTCGTGCCGGTCTCGGCGCCTGGCCACGCTGCGAGTGCCACGCCCTACAACCGGGTGCGGAAGGTCCACAGCTCGGGGAAGAAACGGTGCTCGTTGATCTCCCGGAGCCAGGCGGCGCCGTCGCTGCCTCCCGTTCCGCTCTTGCCGCCGAGCATCCGTTCCACCACGAGCAGGTGCGTGGCCCGCCAGTGCGAGAACTGGTACGCGACCTCCAGCAGGGACTCCGCCAGCCGGTGCGCCTCGCGGTAGGTGTGCGGGTCGCGGTAGATCTCCAGCCAGACGTCCTCGACGAGGGGGTCCGCCTCGTGCTGCTGCCAGGGCACCTTCTCCACGCAGTCGGCCGGGACGGCGAACCCCTGCCGGGCCAGGTACGCCAGTGCGGCGTCGTAGAGCGAGGGCTTGGACAGCTCGACGCGCAGCGACGGATAGCTGTCCGCGTACGCCGACTGCACGTGGCCGGGCGGCCGGTTGCCCATGGCGAACTCCAGGGCGCGGTAGGCGAAGGACTGCACCCCCGAGGCGTCGTTGAGCACGTGCCGAAAGGCCACGAACTCGTCGGCCGACATGCCGTTCATCACCTCCCAGCAGGTCACGAGCACCCGCTGGGTGCGGGTGGCGCGCCGCAGCGCCGTTCGGGCGCCGGCGGGGTCGTCCTTGTGGAGCGCCTGACGTGCCTGGTCCAGGTCGTCGGACACGGCACGGAACAGCAGCTCCTGGACTTGGCTGATCAGGAGAAAGTTCAGCTCGCCCCGGGCGTTGCTGCGCGGTTGCTGCAACTCGTGGAGTTCGTCCATGCGGGCATAGGTCACGTACTCGTGCGCCTGGGTCATCGCGCCTCCTTCACCACGTCGCCCAGTTCGTGGACCGCGCGCCGCACCTGCTCGTGCGTCACGTACAACGGAGCGAAGGCGAAGCGGATCAGGTCCGGCGGCCGGGAGTCGACGAGCACTCCGCGCGCGGCCAGCGCTTCCTCGATCCGCTCGGCGTCGGGCAGTCGCAGCGCGAGGTGTCCGCCGCGGCGGTCCGGGTCCCGGGGGGAGACCAGCTGCTCCAGTACGTCGGGACGGCTGCGCTCCAGGCACTCCAGGAAGAACTCCGAGAGGTCCTGGCTGCGGCTGTACAGGGCGTGCACGCCCACTTCGAGCAGCGGGTCGAGGGCGTGGCCGAGGGCCACCAGGCTGAGCAGCGGGGGAGTGCCGGTGCGGCCCCGGCCGATGCCGCTGTCCGGCTCGAAGGCGGGCGCCATGGCGAAGGGCCGGGCGTGCCCGTGCCATCCGGACAGCGGGAAGTCCACCGCCTGCTGGAGCCGGAAGGGGACGTAGAGGAACGCCGGCGCTCCCGGGCCGCCCCCCAGGTACTTGTAGCCGCACCCGACAGCGAGGTCCACGGCGTGGGCGTCGAGATCGACCGGCAGTACGCCCGTGGCGTGGCTGAGGTCCCACACCGCGATCGCCCCGGCGGCGTGGCACAGCGCGGTGGTCGGCCCGATCCCGCGCCGCTCCCCGGTGCGGAAGTCCACGGGCGCGGCGACGGCCGCCGCCACCTGTGCGCCGTTCTCGCGCAGGAAGGAGTCGAAGTCCTCGGCGGAGGCGGTGACGACCCGGCGTCCCAGGAGCCGGGCCACCGAGCCGGCGATGTAGAGGTCGGTGGGGAAGGAGGCGGCCTCGATGAGCAGCACGGGCCGGTCCTCGCGCAGCCGGCACGCGGCGACCAGCGCGTTGAAGAGAGTCGTCGAGGTCGTCTCGCCCGCCACTACGACCTGCCCGGGTGCCGCACCGAGCACAGCCGCGAGCTTGTCGCCGACCGTGCGGGGCAGATCCAGCCAGCCGTCCTTGAACCAGCCGTGCACCTGATGCGGGGCCCACTGGCCGTGCACGACCCGCTCCAGCTCCCCGGCCAGGCCCGCCCGCGGCGGGCCCAGCGAGTTGCCGTTGAGGTGCACCGCGCCGTCCGTGGCGAAGCCGCTCGCGAAGGCGGAGAGCGGGTCGCGGCCGTCGCGCTGCTGCGCCTCGATCTGCTGCGCCTCGATCCACGCGGGTGCCGTGGACGCGCCGGCCTGCGGCTGTCCCGTCATCGCTCACTCACCTCCCTGTCGCTGTCGGTGTCCTCCTCGTCGACCCAGACCTGCGAGGTGACCTGCACCTGGGCTGCACCGCCTCGCACCGAGCCGGTGCAGCGCAGCACCGACTCGGTGCCGTGGGGGATGACTTGACGAACCGTCACCGGGGTGCTGCCGTCGCCGGTCAGGAAGAGCGACATCAGCCCGAGCGCGGCCGCCGCCGGCAGGCACCCCGGGTCCTGGGGGAGCCCGAAGCCGGGGGCGAACACGCGTGCCAGGACCTCCCGTTCCTCCGGGTCCCACCGGAAGAGCGTGAGGTCGGTCATGCCGAGCTCGGCCATGCGCACGGTGTCGGGGGCGGGCAGCGCCCGGGGATCGTCGGTGACGTGGAGGAAAGTGAACCCCCTGCCGACCCCGCTCACCCGCGGTGTGCCGTCGTAGGGGCCGAACAGGGCGGGATCGGCCGGGATTCCGTGGTCGACGACCGGCCCGGTGAACGGCACTTCGACGGCGCGGCCGTCGGTCCACAGCCACTGGCATCCCTCCTCGGTCCTGCGGCCGACCTCACCGGCGCGCAGGTGGCCCCTGCTGACCAGGAAGGCGGCCACACCGGCGAGCGAGTGGGTGGCGAAGGGGGTCTCCCCGCCGGTGTTGAAGATCCTCGACTCGAAGGTCTGCTCCGCCTCCGAGATGTCGCTGACCAGCGCGCTCTCGACCGTCGTGTCGGTGGTGCGGGCATGCGCGGCGGCGTGGGCGAGCGCCTGGTCGTCGCACGGGCCGTCGGGGAGGAGTACGTCGAGGGCGCTGCCGTGGCCGGGGGCGGTGCCGAACATGGCCACCGATGTCACCTGCATGTTTCACCCCGCAGCTGCTTGTCGGCGAAGTCGAAGATGATCTGTTCGTCGCCCTCGTACGGCGGTTCGGGACGGGGCCAGTGCACGACGAGGTCGGTGAAGCCGGCCTCCTCCAGCGCGCCGGCGGCTTCCTCGTACGCGGCCACCGACGCGGTGATCCCGCCCACCGCCGCGTCGGCCACGAACAGCCGGCGCAGCGTGGCGGGGTCCCGGCCGGCGCGCTCGCACGCCGCCTCGACGTCGCGTATCTGCCTGCGCAGCTCCGGCATGACCTCGCGCAGCGGGCGCCCGCTGAAGTCGGCGGGCGGGCCGGAGGTGACCCAGTACTGGCCGAAGCGCGCGGTGAGCGCCATGCCCCGCGGTCCGGTCGCGGCCACCGCGAACGGCAGCCGCGGCCCGTCGCCGGCCCGGGGATGGAAGCTGACCCCGGAGGCGGTGTACCAGGGCGAGGAGGCGTCGACGCTGCCGCGGACGAGTACGGAGTCGAGCAGCTCGACGAACGCCTCGAACCGGTCGGCGCTCTCGCGGGGGCGCGGGGGCGTGCCGCCGAGGATGCGGGCGTCGTATCCGGGCGCGCCTGCTCCCAGCCCGCAGACCAGGCGCCCTTCGGCGATGTCGTCGATGCTGGCCAGGTCCTTGGCGAGCACCACGGGGTGCCGGAAGTTGGGCGTGGCCACGAGCATGCCGAGCCCGAGGGTGCGGGTGGCTGTGGCCGCGGCGGTGAGTGTCGGGATACCGCCGTACCAGTTGCTGTCGGCCAGCCAGCGCCACATCAGGTGGTCATAGGTCCAGGCGTGGTCGTACCCGAGCTGTTCGGCGAGCCGCCAGCGCTCGGCCGCCACCTTCCATCCGTGCTCGGGGAGCAGCACGATTCCGTGCCTCATGCGCCGACGCCCTGGAGTTGGTGGCGGGCGACCAGCCGGGTCGCCTCGTCGAGCGCCCGGAGCGCGCCGGGCACCAGCGTCATCATGATGCCGCCGGAGTGCCCGGTGACGACCGGGTGATGGTGCCCCTCGACGTTCGGATACAGGCCGTTGTGCGCGAGGTCGGTGCCCACCTCGGCGACGCGCGCGCGGAGTTGGCCGACGAACTGGATTCGGCTGATGGGGCGGCGCAGCGTGAGGAAGAGGTTGTCGTACAGCTCTTCCTTCTCCTGGGAGACGGCCATGGCGGGCGTGCCGATGGACTGCTGGAGGAGAGAGAGGCCGTCCGGGACGAGATGGGCGGCGATGTAGTCGTGGGCGGCGGCGTTGCGCGCCACGGCCGTGCCGAGCGGCTCGCACGCCGGATCGCCCTGCCAGGACAGCTTGCCGCGGAAGAGGCGGCGGACGGGCCGGTAGTCGGGGGCCCAGGTGCCGCTGATCGCCGGGTGCTGGAGCGCCATACGGCGCCGGATATGGCTGTGGTAATGGGCGCACGGCACCGTGGACGAATAGAGCAGCATCGCGCTGTAGGCATCGACGCAGGCGGCCAGGACGTCGAGTTCGGGACGGGGCGGCATGGTGTCGGGGGAGTCCCCGAAGATGTCGTACATCGCACGCCACAGGGCGAACGAGACCTGGTGCCCGGTGATCCACCGGTACCAGAAGACCCGCTCGGCCTCGACCGGGTGCACGCCGAACACTTTGTAGTCCGGAATGCCCTGGGCCATCGTGTCGTCGCCGGGCTCCCCGTGGCCCGAGGGCTCGAAGGAACGGCCCGGCTCAGGCAGGAACAGTGGGCGCAACTGGAGCATCGGGGGCTCGGGCCGGCCGGGTCCTGTCCGCGATCCCTGACCGCCCTTCACGATGTCCTCCCCGAGAAGTGGATGAACTCCATTTCGAGGCCGTTGGGGTCCAGGACGTAGAGACTCTGCATCCCGTCGTCGTCGGTCACGATGTCCGACGGCGGCTCGTCCCGGCTCCAGCGGACGTCCCCGCGCTCCCGCAGCCGCAGCCAGCGCTCCCGCAGCGCGACGAGGTCCTCGTGGCGGTCCACGACGATCCCGATGTGCTGGAACTGGAAGCCGCGCGGGTCGGGCCCGTGCCGGGTGTGGCCGGACCGGTCGAAGACGTGGAAGCGCACGTCCCCCGCCTTCAGTTCGACCAGCTTTCCGATCCCGGGCAGGCGGGAGCGGGTGAGCGGAGAGAATTCCGTGAGCGTCCACTGCGCCTCAGCATCGAGGAATTCCTGGTACCACGTGACCGTGGATTCCACGTCATCGGTCTGGACGGCGATGTGGTGGACTTTAGGGGCGATGGCGAGCGCGTTCATCGAATCCCTTTCTTCGCGAAATGTCGGCGGGCATGTAACGGGCATGTACGCCACCGGCGCGAATCCTGCCAGCACCTTCGGAGCCCTCGCGGTCGAGGCGGCAGGCCGGCACCAGAAATGCTCTATCACCGTCCATGCGCCGGACAATCAGAGGAAGCTTAAGATCGTCTCAAGTCGTTTTGAGCCCGCCGTCGCGGATCCGGGCGGATCGCCTCGGGACTGTGCGAGTTCCGCCGGCACGAGGGGCGTCGGTCCGGGTCCGTGCTGCGGTGATCGGCGGGCGGCGATACCTCGGCCGATCGTCGGGCCCCGCCGTGGGCGGCACGTCGCCGAGTGAGCGGGAGCCACGCCGCGATGGGAAAACCTGCTGGTCGGTCGGCTTTACGGGGGAGTGGTCGAACCATGGCGGCGACCCCGTGGCGGGTCTGACCGGCGGCGCGTGAGCGGTTGAGCTGCCGGTGTCCGGGGCGAGGAGTGCTGCCGCGGCGGCGCATCCGCCTGCCTGTGCGGCGGTCCGTGGCCGGCCCCTGGGATTTTAAAAGCCCTGACAGTGAGTTTAGAGAGCGGCGAGGGTTTATCGCACTGCCTCCGGTTACGATTCTGGGCAGCAACGGCAGAACACCGGGGCGTGCCGCTCCAAGAGATTGCCGTATCCGCTGAAAAGGCGGGCAGCGCGTATTGCGTATTACGCACGGGGGAACAGCCGACAGCCGAACCGATATCGCAGGTCAGGAGAAGCAACTATGACCCGCCCGGATTCCCCGGGGAATGCCGCAGTCATGGGGTTCGACCCGGCCGGCCGACTGTGGGTCTCGTCCCGGGAGAGCACGACGGAGGAAACGCGCCCGTCGTTCGCCGTCGCCCCCGCGCTGGAGGGGGACCTCCTGGTCGACGAGTCCTCCCGGCGGGCCTACGCCACCGATCTGGGCAACATCGCCACCACCACGCCCAGTGCGGTGCTGCGGCCCCGCTCGGCGCAGGACGTCGCCGCGATGATCCGTTTCTGCCGTGCCCACGGCATCACCGCCTCGGTGCGGGGGAGAGCGAGCACCACTCTCGGCCAGAGCCTCTGCGACGGCCTGCTCATCGACACCCGCACCCTCGACCGCATCCACACGCTCGGCCCCGAGGGCGCCGAGGTCGATGCCGGCCTCCTCTGGAAGGACCTGGTCACCGCCGCCTATGAGCACTCCCCGCGGCTGACGCCGCCGGCGGTCACCGCGTACACGTCGTTGAGCGTGGGCGGCACGCTCTCGGTCGGCGGTCTCGGCGGCCTCGTCGGCGCGCTGCACACCGGGCTCCAGGGCGACCACGTGCGCGAGCTGGAGGTCGTGACCGGGACCGGTGACATCGAACGCTGCTCTGCCGAGCACCGCACCGACCTGTTCGAAGCGGTCCTCGGCGGTCTGGGTCAGTGCGGTGTGATAACCAAGGCCGTCCTGGACCTCGTCCCGGCCAAGGAGCGCGCCCGCACCTATGTGCTGGGCCACACCGACAACGCCGCCTTCTTCCGCGACCTGCGCACCCTCATCGAGCGGCCCGGCATCGACCACGTCTACGCGACGCTGCAACCGCCGAGCGACGGGCCGACCCACCAGCTGTACGCGACCGTCGTCTACGACCGCGACGCCCCGCCGCGCGACGAGGAGGCCGTCGCGGGTGTGGAGGCCGCTCCGCTCGTGGAGGACACCTCCTACCTGGACTACGTCTTCACCATCGACCGCTTCGTCGATCACATGCGGGAGACCGCGCAATGGGGCGGGCTCGCCAAGCCCTGGTACGACGTGTGGCTGCCCGGAGACGCCATGGAGGACTACGTCGCCGAGGTCCACCCCGCGCTCACCGAACGCGACTTGGGGCCCTGCGGCATCAGCCTCATCTACCCGCAGCGGCGCGCACACATGACCAGGCCGTATCCCCCGCGGCCGGAGCCCGACGGCTCGCCCTGGGTGTACGTCCTCGACATCAACACCACGGCCCCCTCCCCCGCCCCCGACCCGGCATACGTGCAGGAGATGCTGGAGCGCAACGACCGCTGGTTCGCCCGGGCGCGCGACCGCTACGGCGCGGTGCTCTACCCCATCGGCTCCGTGCGGTTCTCCGCGCAGGACTGGCGCAACCACTTCGGCGCGGCATGGCCCGCCTTCAGCGCTGCCAAGAAGCGCTACGACCCCGACGCCCTCCTCACACCCGGCCCCGGAATCTTCCCGAACGGCTAGACCGTGACCGGCGCCGTGACCGGCGCCGTGGCCGGCGCCGTGGCCGCGCCGCGCGGCTCCTACCCGAATACGTCGTCCCCGCAGTTGGGAGTAGCTGCAATGCTGCCGTCCAAGCCGGAACTCCACGGCACCGTCGGTGCCGTCGCCAGCACCCATTGGCTCGCCTCGTCCGCGGCCATGCGCATCCTCGCCACCGGCGGCAACGCCTTCGACGCCGCCGTCGCCGCGGGCTTCGTCCTCCAGGTGGTGGAGCCGCACTTCAACGGCCCCGGCGGGGACGTATCCATCGTGGCGCACCGCGCCGGACGCGATGACGTCCAGGAGATCTGCGGCCAGGGCCCGATGCCGCAGGCCGCCGGCATCGAGGCCTTCGAGCGGCTCGGGGTGAGCAGCATCCCCGGCTCCGGGCTGCTGCCCGCCTGTGTGCCGGGCGCGTTCGGGGGATGGATGCGGCTGCTCTCGGAGTTCGGGACCATGCGCCTCGCCGATGTCCTCGAGCCGGCGATCGGCTACGCGTCGGACGGCTTCCCGCTGCTTCCCGAGACCGCTCTGGCCATCACCACGCTCGCCCCGCTGTTCCGCGAGGAGTGGACCGGCTCCGGGCACACCTACCTCACCAGCGGCCCCGCCCCCGCCCCCGGCAGCCGGTTCCGCAACCCCACGCTCGCCCAGACCTACCAGCGGCTGCTGAAGACCGCGGAGTCCGCCTCACCGGACCGCGAGGCGCAGATCGACGCGGCCCACCACGCCTTCTACCAGGGCTTCGTGGCACAGGAGATCTCCGAATTCCTCGCCTCAGGGCCGAAGCTCGACGCGACCGGCCGCCGCCACCGGGCTCTGCTGAGCGGGGAGGACCTGGCCCGCTGGGAGCCGACCGTCAAGACCGCGACGAGCCGCGCCTACGGCCCCCACCAGGTCTTCAAGCCCGGACCGTGGTCGCAGGGCCCGGTGTTCCTGCAACAGCTCGCCCTGCTGGAGGGCTTCGACCTGCCGGCCATGGGGCAGGGCAGCGCCGACTACCTGCACACGGTGGCGGAGTGCACGAAGCTGGCCATGTCCGACCGCGAGGCGTGGTACGGCGACCCGGACTTCACCGACGTGCCGCTCACCACCCTGCTCTCCGCGGAGTACGCGCAGCAGCGACGTGCCCTGGTGGGGGAGTCCGCCGCGCTCACCCTCCGGCCCGGATCTCCCGACGGCCGCACCCCCTCCCTTCCGCCCCTGCCCACGCCGGAGGACACCGAGCCCGACTCGGAGGTGATGTCCCAGCTGCGCAACGGGCTGCCGACCATCCTCCAGGCCACCACCGCGAAGGCCGACACCTGCACGGTGACCGTGGTGGACCGGCACGGCAACACGGTGGCCGCCACCCCCAGCGGCGGGTGGATGAAGAGCTCCCCGGCCATCGGCAGCCTCGGCTTCCCGCTGGGCACCCGCGGCCAGTCCATGTACCTCGTGCCCGGGCTCCCGAACTCGCTGGAGCCGGGCAAGCGGCCGAGGACGACCCTCAGCCCCACCATCGTGCTGCGGGAGGGGAGGCCGTACCTCGCCTTCGGGACGCCGGGCGGCGACCGGCAGGACCAGTGGACGCTGCAATTCTTCCTCAACGCCGTCGAGTTCGGGCTCGACCTGCAGCACGCGACCGAGACCCCGGCCTTCCACACCGACCAGGTCCCCGCCTCCTTCACGCCGCACGCCTTCCGCCCGGGGGTGCTGGTGGCCGAGGAGACCTGCGCGCCGGAGACGGCCGAAGCGCTGCGGCGACGCGGCCACGAGATGGAACTGGTGCCGGCCTATTCGCTCGGGCGGGTCTGCGCGACCGGATTCACCCCGGACGGGGAGTTCGTCCGCGCGGCCGCCAGCCCCCGCGGCCGGCATGCCTACGCGGGATGCGCATAGCAGTCGACTCCGACCCCTCCGTGAAAGGACGGTAGCCCGTGACGCCCGCCAACAGCACGCCGCCGATCGTTGAACTGCAGGATGCGGAACAGCGGTGGGAATGGCAGAAGTTCACGCTCTCCGACCTGCCCGAGATGATCAGCGCCATGCACGTGTGCCACGCGGTGCACGCCCTGTCGACGACGCCGCTGCTGGAGCGGCTGCGCCACGGGCCGCGGCACCCCGGCAACGGCCTGCTGGAAGGGATCGATCCGGAGATCGGCGCCGGCTTCCTGCGGTACCTGGTGCAGCGCGGCATCCTGCAGAGGCAGGGGGAGGAGTATCTCCTGACCCAGCTGGGGGAGTGCCTGACCACGGACGTCTCCCTCGCCCGGCTCGGGATCTACGTCGAAGCCTACGGCGGGGTGACCAGCCGGATCGGTGAGCTGCTGAACGGTGAGGCGGTCTACGGCAAGGACGTCGTCCGCGACGGCGGGGCGCTGGGGGCGCACTGCGCCACGCTGTTCTCCTTCTTCCACACACCGGCCGTGCTCCAGGCCATGCAGGGCCGCGACGTCACGCGCATGCTCGATGTCGGGTGCGGCGGCGGGCAGTTGCTCGTCGACGCCTGCCGGCGCGACCCGTCGCTGACCGGCGTCGGCATCGACATCGACCCGGACGCCATCGCCTGGGCGAACGATCTGGCCGAGCAGTCCGGCGTCGCGGACCGGGTGGAGTTCGTCGTGGGCGACGCCTTCGCCCCGGAGACGTGGCCGGCGGTGTGCCGAGAGGCGGACGGCCTGTGCATGATGAGCGCGCTGCACGAGCACTTCCGGAACGGTGAACAGGCCGTCGTCGACCTGCTGGACCAGATGGCGAGCTTGCTGCCCCGGCTGAAGATCCTGCTGGTCGGCGAGCCGGAGCTGCGCTTCGACGGCCGGGAGAACGACGACGACTTCTTCCTGATCCATGTGCTGAGCGGGCAGGGCCTCCCCCGCGACCGCTCCGCCTGGTTCGAGGTTTTCCACAAGTCCCGGCTGACCTGCCGCCAGGTCTACACCCGCCCCGGCGCCGGGCCCCGTATCTGCTTCTACGACCTCGCGGCGCGGCCGAGCTGAAGACGGCGCCCGGCGTGCCCCGAGCGGTGCGCCGGTGGGCCTGCAACCCGTGGCCGCACGGCGGCCGCGGCTTCCCCGGTCGTTCCGCGCATCCGCCGGACTGCTACTCGCACCATCGGGAGTGAGCCAGATGACCTCAGCCACGAGCCAGGGCCTGATGCCCGAGAGTGACGTGGACCTTTTCTCCCCCGCGGCACTGATGGACCCCTACCCCCACTACGCGGTCCTGCGCAGCCTGGGCCCCGCCGTCCACCTCACCCGCTACGGCCTCTACGGCCTCTTCCGGTACGAACACGTGCGCCCGGCGCTCGTGGACTGGGAGCGGTTCAGCTCGGCCGAGGGCGTCGCGATGAACCCCAGGACGAACGAGCTGATGGAGGGGTCCATACTCGGGATGGACCCGCCGCTCCACAAATCGGTACGGAAGGTCTTCGACGAGGCCCTCCGCCCCAAGTACGTGCGCCAGGTCGCCGACGACATCGAGCGCCTCGCCGGGGAACTGGTCGACGACCTCGTAGCACGGGGGACGTTCGACGGGGTCCGCGACTTCGCGCGCAAGCTGCCGGTGGACATCGTGCTGGACCTCATCGGCTTCCCCCGCGACGAGGAGCGCGAGAAGATCCTCGACTGGGCGCTGGGCGCGTTCAACTTCATGGGCCCCGCGAGCGACTTCCAGTCCTCCTCGCTGCCCGACGTGCAGGAGCTGATGCGCTACCTCACCACCAAGGCGACGCCCGCCAAGCTGCTTCCCGACAGCTTCGGCCAGATCGTGTGGGCGGCGGTCGAGCGCGGTGAGATCACGGAGAACGAGGCGCTGATGACGATGAGCGCCTACGCCTGCGCCGGGGTGGACACCACCATCGCCGGCATCTCCAGCACCCTGTGGCTCCTGGCGCAGCACCCGGACCAGTGGGCGGAGGTGCGTCAGGACCCGGCTGCCGTCTCCGGAGCGTTCATGGAGGGGCTGCGCATGGAAGCCCCCGTCCAGACCTTCGCCCGTGTCACCACGTGCGACGTGGACCTCGACGGGGTCACGATCCCCGCGGGAGCCACCGTGGTGCTCTCCTACGGCTCGGCCAACCGGGACGAGCGCCGCTACCCCGAGCCCGACCGTTTCCAGGTGCGGCGCAACCCCTCGGACTCCGCCGCCTTCGGCTTCGGCGTCCACAACTGCCCCGGCCGCGCGCTCGCCACGCTGGAGGCGAACGCGCTCTTCGGCGCGCTCGCCGAGCGCGTGGAGAAGATCGAGCCGGCCGGGGAGCCCGCCCGCAGCCCGAACAGCATCACACGGGGCCTGGAGAGTCTCCCGGTCCGCGTTGCCTGACCCCCGTGAGTCCAGCCGGGATACGGGCCGACGACGTCCACGTCCGATTTCACCTACGTCCAAGGAGAGTGCGATGTGCGGAATCACCGGCTGGGTCGATTTCGACCGCGATCTGACCACCGAGGGCCGCGTCGTCCAGCAGATGGTGGACACCCTCGCCCTGCGCGGCCCGGACGACGAAGGGGTGTGGCTGAGCCCGCACGCGGCGCTGGGGCACCGGCGCAAGGCGGTGATCGACCCCGGCAACGGCGCTCAGCCCATGGTCACCCCCGAGACGACGGCCGACGGGAGGCCCGTGGCCGCGATCTGCTACAGCGGTGAGGTGTTCAACTTCCAGGAACTGCGCGGGGAACTCCGGGCCTGCGGCCACCAGTTCCGCACCCGGTGCGACACCGAGGTGGTCCTGCGCGCGTATCTGGAGTGGGGACCGGACTTCGTGCAGCGGCTGAACGGCATGTTCGCCTTCGCGATCTGGGACGGCCGCAGCGACGAGGTGCTGCTGTACCGCGACCGCCTGGGCATCAAGCCGCTGTTCTACTACCCGACCTCCAACGGCCTGCTGTTCGGATCCGAGCCCAAGGCGATCCTCGCCCACCCCGAGAGCAAGGCCGTCCTCTCCCTGGACGGGCTGAGGGAGATCCTCTCCTTCCTCCGCATTCCGGGCCGCACCCCCCTGCGGGAGATGTACGAGGTGCTGCCCGGTCACCTCCTGCGGGTGCGCAACGGCGGGCACCGTGAGGAGAAGTACTGGCAACTGCCGGCCCGGGAGCACACCGACGACCGGGCGACGACCGTCCAAACGGTGCGCGACCTGCTGGACGACATCGTGACCCGGCAACTCGTGGCGGACATCCCGTTGTGCAGCCTGCTGTCCGGAGGGCTGGACTCCAGCGCGCTGACGGCCCTCGCCCAGCAAGCCCTCGACCCCACCGGGAAACGCCGGCTGCGGACTTTCTCCCTGGACTTCGTCGGCCACGTGGAGAACTTCCAGCCCGAGCCGCTGCGGGCGGCCCCGGACGCTCCCTACGTGGCGGAACTGGCCGCCCACGTGGGGACCAGCCACCGGGAGGTCGTGCTGAACACCGCGGACCTCGCCGCCCCGGACACGCAGGCCGCGGTCTGGAAAGCCCTCGACCTGCCCTATGGCATCGGAGACCACGGGCCCTCGATCCATCTGCTGTTCCAGGCGATTCGCGAGGAGGCATCCGTCGTCCTCTCCGGCGAAGCGGCCGACGAACTCTTCGGCGGATACCTGTGGTTCCACGACCAGCGGGCAGTGCAGGCGGACACGTTCCCCTGGCACGCCCTCCAGGACAAGCCGGTCGAGGAGCAGTCCACCGCCTTCCTCGACCGTGACCTGGTACGGGAGCTGAACCTTCCCGAGTACATCGCCGATCAGTACCGCACGGCACTCGCCGAGGTGCCGTACGTGGAGGGCGAGAGCGCCACGGAGCGGCGGATGAGGGCGGCCACCTACCTGAACATGACGCGGTTCCTGCCGATCAACCTGGACCGGAAGGACCGGCTGAGCATGGCCAGCGGCGTGGAGGAGCGCATCCCCTTCTGCGACCACCGCCTTGTCGAGTACGTCTTCAACGTGCCCTGGTCGATGAAGACCTTCGACGGCCGGGAGAAGAGCCTGCTGCGTGCGGCGACGCGGGACCTGCTGCCCCCGTCGATCGTGGAACGCCGCAAGGCCCCCTACCCCTCCACCCAGGACGCCGGCTACGACCAGGCGATGCGCCAGCAACTGCAGAAGATCGTCGCGGAGCCCAACTCGCCGGCGCTTCCGCTGTTCGACCTCGACGCAGTGCACCAGCAGCTCGACGAGGCGCCCGGCGCGTCGTCGTCGATGACCAAGCGCGCACTCCAGGACGAGACCCCCGTACGGCTCAACTTCTGGCTCGAGGAATCCGATGTGAGCCTCGACCTGACGCACTGAGCCTCCCGGGGCCCGTCCTCCCGCGCACGAGGGACGTGAGGCGCAGCCGCGTCACGGCGCAGGCCGGTGGCCGGAGCCCGCGCTCTCCCTGCGGTGTGTGCACGACACCGCAGTCCGCGTGCTTGGAGAGCCGACCGTGGCACGGCACGACCACCGGCGACGGTGGCCGGCGTGCCACGGCAGAGCCGCCCTGTTCGCAGCGGTGCGCGAGCGAGCCGACCGACCCCGTCCGTACAGCACAACGGGCCGCACAACCCAACGGGCCGCACAACCCAACGGGTTGCACAGCACAGCGATCCCGGAGCACGAGATGTCAGGAGAGTTGATGGGCACGTCGAACGCGCATCCGGCGAGGGTGGGCTGGTTCGAGATCACCGCCACCGAACCGTCGCGCAGCCGCGAGTTCTACCGGGAGCTTTTCGGCTGGACCTTCGACGCCTTCGGCAGCGGGGACGCGTACTGCACGATCACCGCGCCCGGCGCCGGAATGCCCATGGGGGCGCTGCGCCGCGGCGATCGGGACGCGCTCTGCATCGGCGTCCTGTGCTCCGACGCCTGGGCGACGATCCGCACCCTGGAGCCGCTGGGCGCCACACTCGCCGAGGAGCCCGCGCGCACCCCGGCGGGCGACATCCACGCGGTGGTTCTCGACGGGCAGGGCAACCGGCTGGGGTTGCTGGAACCCGCGGCACCGACAGCACGACCCGAGCCCCGTGCCGCCCCCGGGCCGAACGCGACGGCGTTCTTCGAGATCGGCACCACCGACCTGGCCGCGACGCGGAGGTTCTGTCAGGAGGCGTTCGGCTGGAGCACCGAACGCGACGAAGCAGCCGAGGGCGTGGCCTACTACAGCATTCAGGCCCCGGGGCTCGGGGAGATCGGCGGTGTGCTCGACCTGTCCGGGATGGACGGCGTGAGCGACTACGCGATCCCCGGGCTGCGCGTCGCGGACGCGACGGATGTGCTCGAGCGCGCCGAGGCGGCCGGCGGCAGCGCGGTGATGGGACCGGTCTCCGACGCGAACGGCCTGGTGATCGTCCAGTTCCTGGACCCTGCCGGCAACCGGTGGAGCGCCTTCGCCCTGCCGACGGCGGAGTGAGCGGCATGCCGATCGCCGTGTACGTGCTGGGGGTCGCGATCTTCACCCTCAACACCACAGAGATCATGGTGGCAGGGCTGATCCCGGGCATCTCCGGCGAACTGGACGTGTCCGTCGCCGCCGTCGGGTACCTGGTGTCGGTCTACGCCTTCGGGATGGTCGTCGGCGGCCCGCTGCTGACCGTCGCCATGCGCCGAATTCCTCCGAAACGGTCGCTGATCTGGCTGCTCGTGGTGTTCGTCCTGGGTCAGGCGCTCGGCGCGCTCGCCCAGGAGTACTGGGTGCTCGTGGTGGCGCGGGTGGTGACGGCGCTGGCCGCCGCGGCCTTCTTCGGCGTGGGCGCAGCGGTGTGCGTGCATCTGGTCGGCGCCGAGCGCCGCGGCAGGGCGATGGCGGTCCTCTACGGCGGCATCACGGTGGCCCAGGTCGCAGGGCTGCCCGCCGCGACGGTCATCGAGCAGCACGCCGGATGGCGGGCGAGCTTCTGGACCGTGGACGCACTGGCCCTGCTCTGCATCGTCGCGGTCATGTCGAGGGTCCCGGCCGTGCCGGGAAGCCGGATGCCCGACCTGCGGTCGGAGATCCGGGTGGTGCGCAACGCGCGGCTGTGGGGCGCGTACGCGACCAACGCCCTGGTCATCGGGTCGGTCGTGACCGGCTTCAGCTTCCTGTCCCCGATCTTCACCGACGCGGGTGGCTTCTCCTCGTCCACCGTCCCCGTGCTGTTCGCCATGTACGGCGTGGCGACCGTGGTGGGCAACACCGTCGTCGGCCGCTTCGCGGACCGCTGGATGCGGCCGATCCTGTTCGGCGGCCTCATCGCGTTGACCATCGTGCTGGCCGGGTTCGCGCTCACCCTCACCCACCAGGTGCCCTCGGTCGTCGCCACCGCGCTGCTCGGCCTGATCGGGCTGCCGCTCAACCCCGCCATGGCCGCCCGCGTGATGTCGGTGTCCGACAACGGCGCGTTGGTCAACGCCCTCAACGGGTCGGCCATCAACGTCGGTGTGGCCGTCGGGCCCTGGCTCGGCGGTCTGGGAATCGACGCCGGGCTCGGGCTGTCCGCGCCCCTCTGGACCGGCGCGATCATGGCGTTCATCGGGGTGGCGACCCTCTTTCCCGACTTCCGGCAACGCGCCGCACCAGCCGAGCAGTCCGTCCCGGCCGCGACGGCGCCCGCCACGCACCAGGGCGGCAAGGAGCCCTGACGCGCCGGCACAACCCTCCATCCAGCACCGGATGTTCCGGTGCATCCGACGAAAGGACAACCGTGTCCTGGCCGACGCAGCACGAGACGAACACTGCCAGGGACGACGGCCTCGCTCCCCACGGCGGTATCCAGCAGCTGTCCGCGACGGCAGCCCGCGACCGGCTGGTCGTGGTGGGCGCGGGCGCCATCGGCGCGGCGGTGGCCTGGGCCGCGGCCCGCGAAGGGGTGGCGGGCGAAGTGGTGCTGCTCGATCCCGAGCCCGGCGGCGGGGCCTCGCACGTCGCCGGCGGCATGCTCGGGCCGGTCACCGAGGCGTGGGCGGGGGAGCCCGAGGTCCTGGAGATGGGGTCCGCCTCGGTGGCGCGCTGGCCCGCGTTCGCCGACGCGGTGGCCGCCGACGCGGGCCGCCCGGTGGGGCTGCGGACCGAGGGCATCCTCCAAGTGGCCGTCGACTCCACCGACGTCGCCTCCCTGGACCGGATGTGCAAGCACTTCCAGGACCGCGGATTCCACGGCCTCGAACCCCTCACCGGCGACGAGGTACGCCGCCGCGAACCGGCCCTCGGCACATCGGTGCGCGCGGGCCTGGCCATACCCGGCGACCTCGCCGTGGACAACCGCGCGCTGCTCGCGGCGCTCACCGCCGCCGGCGAGGCGCAGGGCGTGGTCTTCTGCCGCGCGCGGGGCGCCCGGGTGGTCGACGACGGCGAGCGGGTGACCGGCGTCGAGGTCGAGGGCCGCGTGCTCGCCGCGGGCCGCGTCGTGGTGGCCGCCGGGGCCTGGTCCTCGGGGCTGCACCCCGTCCTGGCGGACCGGGTGCGGCCGGTGAAGGGCGAGATCCTGCGGATCCGCGCCCGGCCCTCGTCGCCGCTGCCTCCGGTGCACACCATCCGCACGGCTGTCGAGGGGCGGCCGGTGTACCTGGTGCCGCGGCCCCGGGGGCGGCTGGTGGTCGGGGCAACGCAGCACGACGCGGGGTTCGACCCCGACGTGCTCGTCGGCGGGGTCCGCAACCTGCTCACCGACGTGGAGCAGGTGCTGCCCGGCGTGGCCGACTACGCCCTGGAGGAGACCGCCGCTTCCTTCCGGCCCTGCACCGAGACCAACATGCCGCTGCTCGGTCCTGTCGGCCCCGAGGGCCTGTTCGCGGCCACGGGACACGGGCGCAACGGGCTCCTGCTCGTCCCTTTGACCGTCGAGGCCCTGACCGCGGTGCTGCGCGGCCAGGACCTCCCCGGTGTCGCCGCCCCCGCCGCCGCAGCCCGTGCCACCGCCTACGTGTGACGCTGCCGCGCCGCGCGGCGGGCGCCACCCGTCGCTCCCGGAGCGGACGTGCCGGGTACCCGGCAGGGTTTCGCGACGCCCGGAGCGCACCCGCGTTCCCACGGGCAGCAGAGTGCTTCCGGGCCCAGCCGGCGCCTGCTGCGCACCCTGACGCTCCCTCGCACCCCCATCTCGCACCCGGTGTTCCGGTGCCCTCGACGAAAGGACGCACGTGTCCTGGCCGACACAGCAAGACACGAAGACCGCTTTCGAGACCGGCCTCCCGCCCCACCACGGCATCGACCACGTCGTCGTCGTGGGTGCCGGACTGGCCGGACTCGGCGCCGCCTACGAACTGATCAAGCAGGGCACGCGCGTGACGGTGCTGGAGGCTTCCGGCCATCCCGGCGGCCGCACGAGGACCATACGGGCCCCCTTCTCCGACGGTCTGCGCTCCGAGGCCGGTGCGATGACCGTCACCAACCAGTGCGACTACACCGTGCACTACCTGCGGGAGACGGGCCTGGAGACCGAGCCGAGCGACCTCGTGGGCACAGATTTCTCCTACTACCGCGGCGGTGTCCGAATACGGCCGGACACGACAGCCGATCACGCCTCGCTCCTCGGCCTGCACCCGCACGAGAAGGACCTGAGCATCACGGAGATGGTGCGCCGGTACGTCACCGAGCCGAACGAGGAGATCGGCCCGGAACTCCTGTCGTCGGCATGGAGCGTCTCGCCCCGGCTGCTGGAGCTCGACAGGCGCTCGGTGCGCGAGGTCCTGCACGAACGCGGCGCTTCCGCCGCCGCGATCGGCCTGATCGAGCCGTTCTTCCTGGAGATGCGCGGGGGAGAGCTGGGCTCCGCCTCGGCGATGGCGTGGGCCCGCTACGAGTCGGGCCCACGCTCCCTTTTCGACGCCGGCACCAAGTGGAACAAGATCAAGGGCGGCACCGACATGCTCGCCCGGGCCCTGGCCGGCAAGATCGCGGACCGGATCGTCTACCGGGCCCCCGTGGTGCGCCTCGCGCAGGACGAGCACGAGGCGCAGGTGACCTTCCTGGACCGCAACCGGCTCCAGACCCTGAGCGCGGACCGCGTCATCGTCACCGCGCCCTTCAGCGGGATGCGGCGCATCAACCTGGCGGCGGCCGGACTGTCCGCGGAGAAACACGCGACCATGCGCCGGCTCCGCTACGCCTCGGCCAGCCGTATCGCCCTCCAGATGCGCCGCCAGTTCTGGCCGGAGCAGCAGCTGATGCTCTCCACCGACGGACCGGTCGGCACCGTGCGGGACGCCACGCCGCGCCGGCCGGAGGGCCGCAAGATCCTCGAGTGCTGGTTCAGCGGCTGGTCCGCCCAGGCGGTGGCGGACATGGGTGAGGAGGAGCGCATCGACTTCACGCTCGCCGAGATCGAGCCGATCCTGCCCGGGGCGCGGGAGCACTTCGAGCTGGGGACGTCCGTCGCCTGGGACAACGAGCGGCACATCGAAGGCGCGTACATCCTCCCGGAGTTGGGGCATCACGACCTCATGGAGCACGCCCGGCGTCCGGAGGGCCGCCTCCACTTCGCCGGCGAGCACACCGCCTACGAACCCAACGGCGGGTCGATGAACTACGCGCTGGAATCCGGGCTCCGGACGGTCCTCGAGCTGTCGGCCGCGTGATGCCGCGTGGCGTGATGCCGCGCGCTGCCGGACGGTGGGGCGGGTCAGGCGCGTGCGAGCCGGGCGGCGAAGTGCCGGAAGGCCGTGCGGAATTCCTCGGGTTCCTCGATGGTGACGTCGGCGTCGAGGAAGGCGAGCGCCGGCAGCAGCCACTGCCAGGAATCCAGCATGAGCACGGCGCGGGTCCCGCCTCCCTCCGCCCCGGTGAGATCGGCGTCCTGGCGGGCGAACGCGTCGGCGACCGCTGTCAGGGGGGCGTCGATGGTCAGCACCACGCGCTGCCGGTACCGGCCGATGCCCTCCCGCAGGTAGTCGGTGCCGGCCCCGTCCGGCAGCGGGCGCAGCGTGAACGTGCGGTTGTGCACCCGCAGTTCGGCGACGCGGTCGAGCCGGAAGACACGCCAGCCCTCCTTGACGACGTCCCACCCCAGCAGGTACCAGCGCTGGTGCAGGTGGATGTGGCGATGCGGCTCGACCTCGCGGTCGGTGGCCTTGCCGCTCGCCCCGACGTAGCGGAACGTCACGACGCGCTCGTGCGCGATCGCCTCGGCGAGCGTGCTGAGGGTCTCCGCGCTCGTACTGGGTGCGGGCGTCGGCATCGTCTCCAGGCTGGCGCGCAGCGCGGCCGCACGGGGCCGCAGCCGCTTGGGCAGGTACTGGTCCACCTTGCCGTAGGCGCGGATCGCCGCCTCGTCGATGCTTCCCTCGCTCGCGCTGCCGGTCGCGCCGAGCGCGGCCAGGCCCAGGAGCGTGGCGATCGCCTCGTCGTCATCGAGTACCAGCGGCGGCATGGCCTGCCCGGCCGCGAGCCGGTAGTGGCCGCCCGGTCCCGGCCGGGTCTCGACGGGGTACCCGTAGCCGCGCAGCCGGCCGATGTCGCGCCGCAGGGTCCGCGGGGGAACGTCCAGCCGGGCTGCCAGCTCCTCACCCGTGAATCTCTTTCCCGACTGCAGCACCACCAGCAGCGCGAGGGTCCGTTGCGTCACGTCAGCCACGGAAACAGTCTGCCAATAGTTGCGGCCATTTTCCGGCCACATCATCCCCTAGGGTCCGAACCATGGCGCACCACAGCATCCGCATTCGCGAAGCCCGCACCCACAACCTGCAGCACCTCGACGTCGATGTACCTCGCGCGCAGATCGTGGTCTTCGTCGGTGTCTCCGGCTCGGGCAAGTCGTCGCTGGTGTTCGACACGATCGCAGCCGAGGCCGGCTACCAGCTCAACGAGACCTACCCGCCCTACGTCCGCAACCGCCTGCCGAAATGGGCCCGTCCCGAGGTCGCCCACATCGAGGGACTCTCTCCGGTGGTGGTGATCGACCAGCGGCGGCTGGGCGGCAACGCCCGCTCCACGGTCGGCACGATCACCGACATCTGGACCTACCTGCGGCTGCTGTTCTCCCGGGTGAGCACTCCGCACGTCGGCGAGGCCACCTGCTTCTCCTTCAACGACCCGGCGGGCATGTGCCCTACCTGCTCGGGTCTCGGTGAGGTCGTGGCCAGCGCCGTCGACCGCTTCGTCGACCCGGACAAGTCGCTGAGCGAGGGTGCCGTGCTGCTGCCCGGGTTCGCCGCCGGCGGCTACTGGTACTCCAAATTCGCCGATATCGGGGTGTTCCCGCTCGATACGCCGCTGCGCGACTGGAGCCAGGACGAGCGGGACGCACTGCTGTACGGCCCCGGGGCCGCCGGAGCGGTGGCGAAGCAGCTGCCCAGGGACCACCAGGGCGTTGTCGAGCGGTTCGAGCGCATCTACCTGCGCAGCTCTGACGACATGTCCGAGCGCAAGAAGAAGGCGCTCACCGAGTTCACCCGCTCCGAGGTGTGCCCGGACTGCCACGGGGACCGCCTGCACAAGGAGAGCCGGAGCGCCAGGGTGCTGGGCCACACCATCGGTGAGATGGCGCGGATGGAGGTCAGCGAACTCGCGGAGCGGGTGAAGGAGGTGACCGAGGCGAGTGTGGCACCTGTCGTTTCCGCGCTGACCGACCGGCTCCAGGCGATGGTCACCATCGGGCTCGGCTACCTCCACCTCGGCCGTGGCACCACGACGCTCTCCGGCGGCGAGTCACAGCGGATCAAGACCCTCCGGCACCTGGGCAGCAGCCTCACCGAGATGATCTACGTCTTCGACGAGCCCACCGTCGGACTCCATCCCCACGACGTCTCCGCCATGACCGAGCTGCTGGGGCAGCTGCGGGACAAGGGCAACTCCGTCCTGGTCGTCGAGCACGACCCCGCGGTCATGGCCGTGGCCGATCAGGTCGTCGAGGTCGGACCGGGCGCGGGCCGGCAGGGGGGCACACTGGTCTACCAGGGCACCTTCGACGGGCTGTGCCGGGCCGGGACCGCCACGGCTGCCGCACTGAGGCAGCACCGGCGCATCAAGGACGATCCGCGCACACCGCGGGGGCACATCACTGTGGCCGACGCCACGCGCAACAACCTCAAGAACGTGACCGCGGACATCCCCACGGGCGTGATGACCGTGCTCACCGGCGTGGCCGGCTCCGGGAAGAGCAGCCTGGCCGGCGAACTGATCGCCCAGCACGACGCTGCCGTCATCGACCAGAAACCGGTCAGCGCCAACCGCCGCTCGACCCCGATCACCTACACCGGGATCGCCGCCCCCGTCCGCAAGCTCTTCGCCCGCCGCAACGGCGTCGCGGCGAGCCTGTTCAGCGCCAACTCCGAGGGTGGCTGCCCGGACTGCAAGGGCCTCGGGATCATCTACACCGACCTCGCCTTCATGGAGGAGCAGGAAACGGTCTGCGAGACCTGCCGGGGACGCCGCTTCACGCCCGAGGTTCTGCGGTACACGGTGGACGGGCTGTCCATCGCCGACATCGACGACCTCACCATCAGCGAGGCCGTTCACCGGCTCCCGGACCGTGCGATCGTCAGGGCCCTGCGTCACCTCGACGAAGTCGGGCTGGGCTATCTCCGCCTCGGCCAGCCGCTGACGACCCTGTCCGGAGGCGAGTGCCAGCGCGTGAAGATCGCCAAGGAGCTTCGCGACTCCACCACTCCGGCCCTCTACATCCTCGACGAGCCCACCACCGGCCTGCACCTCCAGGACATCGACACCCTGCTGGGCCTCCTCGACGGCCTGGTCGACCACGGGCACACCGTCGTACTGATCGAGCACAACCTCGACGTCATCCGGCGAGCCGACTGGATGCTCGATCTGGGCCCCGGCCCCGGCAAGCACGGCGGGCAGATCCTCTACCAGGGCCCCGTCGCCGGCATCACCGGCACGGCCACCGCCGAGGCGCTGCGCAGGGACGTCTCCGCAACCCCGGCGGACCGCTGACACGTCCTCAGCGGTTGCTCTCCCGGGCGGCGCTCTGCGGTGCCGAGGACCGCGGGAATCGTACGGACACGCGGTGGGCACGGTCCACGGACCTACCCCGCCTCCCCCTCCGAACGGTCCTCCTCGTCCCAGCTCGGCCCGTCCGCCGACGTTTCCCTCCCCATGCGGAAGCCGATCCCACGGACGGTGACGATCAACTCCGGGGAGCCGAGCTTCTTGCGGATGCTGCTCAGGTGCGTGTCGATCGTCCGGCTGGCCAACGAGGTCACTTCCGGGTCCAGGGTGTCGTACTCCCATACCCGCTGCAGCAGTTCGGACCGGGAGAAGATCTTCCCCGGCTCCGCCGCGAGCACGTGGAGCAGTTCGAACTCCTTGCGGGTCAGCTCTATCAGGCGGCCGCCCATCCGCACCTTGCGCAGATTGGGGTCGATCTCCAACTGGCCTGCGAACAGCAACGGTTGGAGCTGAGCCTGGGCTCTGCGCAGCAGCGCTCCGAGACGTGCCATGAGTTCCCGGCTGCGGTAGGGCTTGGAGATGCAGTCGTCGCATCCCCCTTCCAGGGCCAGTATCCGGTCCACCTCGTGGATGGAGGAAAAGCCGATCATGGGGACGCTGCTGGCGGCGCGGATTCTCTTGCACAACGTGAGTCCGTCGAAGTCGGCAAGGTCGAGATCGATGAGAACGACGTCGAACTTGCGGACGGAGGCCATGGCCTCTGCGCCGGTCTGGACCTTCTCGGTCTCGAAACCGTGGCGCTCGAGGTCTTTGACCATCTCCTCGGCCCCCTCGCAGTCCGCAGCGAGCAGCACGCGCACTTCTTGGTCGATCAAAGCTTCCCCCTTTCTCGTTGGTGTGGTCATGGCCCGACCGGGCTCCCCCAAGCCGCCGTGGCCGCTTGGTGATCGCGGCATCGCAGCGTGACCCGTTCAGGGTTCGGGGCCGCTGCGTGACGACCTGTCCGCCTGGCACGCCGCACAGCGTCCGGGCCCGGGACTCGGGGCTGAGGTCAGCGAAGCGCCCCGTGTCGCGCCGGGCTGTTCCGTCTCGGGGGTCTCCTGGGCCGACGCGGCAGGGCCGGCGGACTGAGCAAGGCTCCGGTGGACGCGGTGCCGCTGCCGGACGGCTCGCACTTGCCCTGGACCGCCACCGCAAGTGGTCGTTCTCCTCCGGGAATTGCTCGGCTCAGAAGCGTGTTCGGCAGTGGGGCCTCTTCCGTCGCTCGGGCTCGTACTGTGCCTGTGACCGCGTCGGCCGGGAATAAACGGCTTGCGGTCCGGTGGAGCATCCCGTCGGCAGGCGGCTGCTCGGCGGCCCTCGCCGGGGTGCGAGGCAGGATGCTGTGCACGGCCATGGGGTCCCGCTCGACTCGATGTGCGCGGTCGCTCTTCGTCGTAGCCATGGACGCTTCCTGTGCAGAGAGCTGCGGGCTGACGTGCGTGCGGAGGGGGTGCGTGATCGGAAGAGGGCTTCGGCCGACGGCTCGTGAGACGGCACGAGCGGTCGCACGCCCGGAGAACGGGCGGCTGTCGAGGAATGCACGGTCGAGGGAGCCGGAGATCCGCGGCCCTGGCGACCGAAGGTGCCGACCCTTCGGCGGCAAGGGTTCCACCTCATGATGAAAGCCGGAGAGCGGGAATCCCGTGCCGGACTGAACAGCCGGTAACAGGAAGTGAACGTGGCCGCCAGGTTGACGGGCCACCAGGTCTTTCTGTGATTTCCGAGCCGCCCAGACCAGGGCAAGCGGACCGGGACGGTTGATCAGCGTGTCCGTTTCCGGGAGCCGGATGGTGGTCGGCCATCCAGCGGTCGCAGTGCACCAGGAACGCACGAGCCTCCCTCGCCTCTGTGGCCCTCACCCTAGAAGGTCATCGGGACTGCCGTCTTGGTCTTGACCAATGATTTTGTTTCGCCAAGGAGCAGGCGTGCCGGGACGCCGGATTCGATACGGCACGGGTGCAACACGCCCCGGGCGGTGCCGCGTTCCCGCTCGACCGCGTACCCCCTCCGTCCTGCACTCCGCGTCCCTCCGCGGGCACGTGCTACGCGTGATCCTCGCTGGACGGCTGGTTCGTGCGGCGGTTGTGAGTCCGTCCCGTCACTCGGTCTGCGACGGCAGGTCTCCGTTCCGCTCTTCGGCGTGCAGGTGGCGCCAGTGGCGGCCGAATGCCGTTCCGTCTTCGCGGACGAACTCCTGGAACCGCTGGACGAACTGCTGGTCGGCCTCTATCAGTCCGAGACGGTATGCGTGCTCGATGAGGAACAGTCCGTCCACGTCCTGCGACTCCCGCAGGTGCCCCGAATGAGCCGTGCCTCTGGGCACCGGCAGGTCTCGGATTTGTCTTCATTGTGTAATGAGCCCTCGTGTGCGGCTTATCGGCGTAGATGCCCCATCACATTGATGGCCTCGGCACTCGGCCGGGAACCCGATCGCACCGGCCGGCCAAGTCCGGCCGTGTGTGCACGACTTCGAGGAGACACCACATGTCTGCTTCTCGTCCGCTCCGCTTCGCGGCAACGCTGCTGGCCTCCGGCGCCCTTCTGGGCGCGGCGGCCCTGCCGGCCACGGCCGCCGACGTCCCGCACCCGCCCCGTTCGGGCGTGATGATCGGACAGGTGCAGTACGACAGCCCCGGCTGGGACACCCGCTCCAACCGCAGCCTGAACGCGGAATGGGTCGAGGTGCGCAACACCGGCCGCAAGCCGGTGCAGCTCAACGGCTGGACACTCACCGACCGCGACGGGAACCGCTACCGCTTCCACCACGTGTGGCTGCGGGGCCACGACTCGGTCCGTGTCCACACCGGCATCGGCCGCGACAACCGCCACCACGTGTACCAGGACCGGCGCTCCTACGTATGGGACAACCGCGACGCCGCCACCCTCCGCGATCACCGCGGCCGCTGGATCGACACCAAGTCCTGGGGCCACCACCACCGCCGCTGACCAGTAGCACGGCACCCGCTCCGCGCTCCATGGCCGAAACTCCGGTCATGGAGCGCGGTGTTCGCCCTGCCGGGTCCGTCGTGCGCCCCGGGCAGGACTCCGCAGCCGGGAGATTCCGGGCCGGGCGGTTCTGCGAAGCAGCCCTGCCAGGTTCCGGAGCCTGCTCCGAATGCGTCACTGCGGGCGGGCATCGGGCGATCTGAACCTCTGGCAAGGAATAGCCGCCCAAGTCGCCAAGAAGTCGAAAAGGCAAATCTGCTGGGCTGCGGAAGAATAGGCGTAAGCGGCCGGAAAAAGGCCGTCACGAAGGCAGTCGGAGAACGGCGGCCATCAGCCGGTTCGGGTTGAACCACGGGGCGGACGGCGTCGCGTCGGAACCAGTCATGGCTTGTATTTTCGCGACTTCCTGCCGAGTCTGCCATGTCGGGACAATGGTGCAACGATCCGGAAATCGCGAACAAGTCTTGTCTGAGGTCCGGCACGCGTATTCTCCGCTGCTCGCCGATGCTGGTCGAACGAGTGAACTCGCCCGCGCGGTACCGGTGTTGGCGCTTTGAGTTTATAATTGAGCGAGGCATCGACAACTTCCCTGCTCACGTGGTGGAAATCGAGATAGACGGGCGATCCACGAACCATTGTGCCCACATTGGTTCGCTGACGTGCGATACATTCCTGTGTCCGTATTGCGGACCCGGGTGATCTTATGTCTGGATCGGGGTGGCCATTCCGCGCCGCCCTGCGCCAGATTGTCACTGCGGAAGTATTGGCGTCTCTCCGCTCCATTCGCCTGTGCGACAGATGAAGGAGGGCGCCGACCATGAACCGCAGGACTCTCACGCCGCTCGCCCTGGCCGGGCTGCTCGCCTCCACGCTCGTCGCCTGCAGCGGCGGAGTGGACGGGAAAGGGGGCGAGGGGAAGAGCATCGTGGTGGGGACGACGGCGAGAGTCGCGGTCACCGAGGACACCCCCGCGCCGTTCGATCCGGCCGGCTCCTACGACATCGGCTCCTGGAACATCATGCGCAACACGTTCCAGACGCTGCTGCGGCCGCCCCGGACGGGCACCGACCCGGTGGCGGACGCGGCCGAGAAGTGCGGCTTCACCGACAAGGAGAACGATCGGTACAGCTGCACTCTGCGGGGCGGGCTGACCTTCTCCAACGGGAACGAACTGACCGCCGAGGACGTCGAGTTCTCCACCGAACGCCTGCTCCGCATCAACCTCAAGGGCGGTCCGGCCTCACTGCTCAGCAACGTCGACAAGGTCGAGTCCGACCGCGGCAACAAGGTCGTCTTCCATCTGAAGAAGCCGGACGCCACCTTCCCGTTCAAGCTCGCCACCCCGGCCGCCGCGATCGTCGACAGCCAGACCTATCCCGCCGACCGCCTCGTCAAGGGCTCCGAGGGAACCGGCTCGGGTCCGTACGTACTGGACGATTTCGACGCCAAGGGCCGCAAGGTGCTCCTCTCCCGGAACCCGGACTACCGGGGCGGTCCCAAGGCGAAGAACGAGAAGATCGAGCTGCGCTTCTTCGCCACCTCGGAGGCCCTGCAGAAGGCGCTCGGCTCCGGCGAAATCGACATGATGAACCGCGGCATCTCGTCCCGGTACATCGAGCGGCTGGAGGCGGACCAGGACAAGCGCATCGACCTCGTCGAGCAGCCGGGACAGGGCGTCCGCTACCTCGTCTTCGACACGGAGGACAAGACGGTGGGACAGCGTGCGGTGCGGCAGGCCTTCGCCCGGGTCGTCGACCGCAAGCAGCTGGTCAGCGACGTGTACTCGCGTACCGCTGAGCCGCTGTACTCCCTCGTCCCCGGCGGCTTGCTGGGGCACACGAATTCCTTCTTCAACGAGTACGGCGAGCCGAGCGTCAAAGCCGCGAAGCGCACCCTGCGCAAAGCGGATGTGAAGACCCCGGTGAAAATCACCCTGCACCACCCCGAGACCGGCCGGGGTGGCACGTCCGCCAGGGAGTTCGCGGTACTCGAGAAGCAGCTGGACGACAGCGGGCTCTTCGACGTGACCGTCAAGGGTGAGTCCCCGAGTTCCTACAGCTCCGCAGCGTTGAAGGGGGAGTACCAGGTCTACGGCTTCGGCTGGCTCCCGGACTTCCCGGACGCGGACAACTTCATCGCGCCCTTCCTCGAGAAGAACAACGTCCTGAACTCCCCGTACTCCAACAAGGAGATCCGTGAGGAACTGATACCGAAGACCCGGCGTGAGCCCGAACGTGCAGACGCCTCGACGAGTTTCGCCCGCGCCCAGGAGATCGTTGCCGACGAGGTTCCGGTGCTGCCTCTCTGGCAGGGCAAGCAGTACATCGCTGCCCGTGACCACATCACAGGCGTCGAGTGGGCGCTCAACTCCTCGTCCCTGCTGCAGCTGTGGGAGCTCGACCGCGGGGTGAGCAGCTGAAGGGCCGCGCCCGGCCCCCGACTTCGAGGACCCGGCTGAGCGGAGCGGACAGCGCCGTCACGGCAATCGCCGCCGCACGGCCGGGAGTTCAAGCTCACGGCTTCGTGCGCGAGTGACCCACGACTGCGGCCCCGACGGGATTCTCCCTGGCCGGGGCCGTTGTCGTGGGTCACTCGGCGCGGAGGCGGCGGCTCGACCGTCGAGTCGCCCGCCGGAGCTCCGGAACCCTCAGTTCCTGCTGGGTTCCGGTGCGGCCGTGGCGGGCGCGGAGCCGACGGCGTCGCAGCGGGGAACGCTGCCCGGCGGCGCACAGTTGGTGGGGTGGTTCTTGAACACGGTGCTCCGGATGAGGTTCACCCTGTGCGGCGTCTGCTTGGTCGAGTTGCCGCTGCTCTCCTGGTGCTTGGTGCTGCCTGTCGTACCGATGAAGAGGCGGAGGATGCGTCCGGAGTTCGCGATGCCGCCTCCGGTGGTGGCACCGCCGTTCGAGGTGTTGTGACTGACGCTGCTGCGGTACAGCGTCGTCGGCTCGTCCGCGCCGGTGAGGATGCCGCCGCCGTCCGTCCTGGCGATGTTGCCCCTGACCCTCGTGTGGTTCAGGCGCAGCGGTCCGGTCTCGTTGTTGATGGCCAGGGTGACGATGCCGCCCCCGTACTCGCCGGAGTCGTTGCTGTCGAGCGACACGTGGTCCAGCTTGGTTTCGCCTGCGTTCGCGAGGCCGCCGCCCCAGAACGCGCCGGTGTTGTCGCGGAGGGCCCCGCCCCGCATCGTCATCGTCCCGTTGGTGGCCACTCCACCGCCGAAAGCACCCCTGTTGTCCCTGACCGTGGTGTTCTTCAGCGTGAGCGTTCCCAGCTGGTTCCAGATTCCCCCGCCGGTGCCGGCGGCGTTGTCCCTGACCGTCACGTCGGTCAGGGTGACCCTGCCGCGGTCGTTGCGGATGCCCCCGCCGTCGCTGTCGCCGGCGCCGGTTTCTCCGTGGCGGACGGTGATCGACTTCAGGTCGAGGCTGCCGCTCTGCCTCACGTGGAAGATGCGGAAGGACGCGGCGGCAGAGCGTTCGATGATGGTGCCGTCTCCGGAGATCCGCACCCTGCCGGTGATCTCCGGCAGGCCGTCGCCCGGGTTGTCGGCCTGCGTGAGCGAGTAGACGCAGCGGGGGGCGAGGACGATGCTCCCGCCGCCGGCGTTCGCGTTGTCGATGGCCGTCTTCAGGGCGGTGATGTCGTTGCACGGGACGCGAGTCGGCGCCTTCAGCGCCTGCGCATGCGCGGCCCCGCCGGGCAGGAGGGTGAGGAACAGGCCGAGGCCGGTGACGGTGGTGACGGTTGCGCGTCTGAGCGTGTCAGTCATGCGGCTTCCCTTGGCTGTGGGGGAGGGACGGATGACCTTGGCGGCGCCCAGCCTCCGAGCGGCCTTCGCCACTGAGCGCCACGGGTCGGTACTCAGAGAGGTATACGAAGCGCGTCATCACCGCATACGCGGTTGGACCGTCTGGCCTCCTCGTCCGGGGGCCTCACCGGTCCGTACGAACCTGGTCCCCGGCCTGTTCCCCCGGCCCGGACCCCCGGCCCGTTCCCTGGCTCGGGGGTCCGGCCGGACGGGTGCGTCGGCGCCCGCCCGGCCGGGGTGCCTCAGCGCAGGAAGCTGCCGAAGCGTGCCTTGGTGACAGGACCCGCGACGTCGCCGGGGCCGAACGCCACCGCGCCCTCCGTCGTCAGCCCCTCGCCGGTACCCCGCAGCGACCAGTCGGCCCCTGCCGAGGCGTTCTCCTCGACCGAGGAGACGTTCAGGTCGCGGTGGCCGTCGCCGTCGACGTCCTTCAGGGCGCAGGCCGCGCCGAACTCGTCGCCGGACTCGGCGACTCCGGGCACGCCCGCCGTGTCCTGGTGGACGACCTGGCTCCCGGCGCCGGTGACGCCCGAGGAACTGCCGTGCAGGAGCGCGACCGAACCGGCGTCGGTGAGCCCGCCGAAGTCCTCCCCGGTGATGCCGAGGGCGACCTCCGCGCGGCCGTCGCCGGTGACGTCGGCGACCGAGACGCAGGAGCCGACCCGGTCGCCGTCCTCCTGGACGCCGGGGAAGCCGGGCAGATCCTGGTCGAAGGACTGCTGCCGGTCGCCGGACGGACCCGAGGCCGAGCCGAAGACCACGGTGACCTGCTGGTTCACGTCGGCGCCGAGCACGACGTCGTCGAATCCGTCGCCGTCCACGTCACCCAGGTCGCTGTCGCCCGCGTCGCCGGCGGACCCGAAGTCGCCGACGGTGCCCGTCGTCGTGAAGCCGGCCTCGCCGCCGAGCAGGACGTGGTTGCCCCACACGCCGTCGCCCTCGTACTGCCAGATCGCGATGTCCTGGCGCTTGTCGCCGTCCACGTCGCCGACGGCCCCGGCTCTGACGGGGCCGCTGATCGAGGAGGGGCCGTCGACGCAGGAGTCGTCCTCCGCGCAGCCCGGGCCGTCGTCGCCGTAGCCCCACCACTCGGACTTGTCCATGAAGTCGAGCCGTTCGGCGGGGGAGCCGTCGCGGGAGACGGGGCCCTTGAACAGCGCGGCGGGCTGCGTCACGGGGTCGTCGCCTGCGACGTCGGCGTCGCCGAACAGCGCCAGGTCGGTCTTGCCGTCGCCGTCGAAGTCGCCGGCCTGCGGCGTCCGCCCGTACCCGTCGAGCGCGGTGCCGCCGGTCGGGCCGGACGCCGAGCCCCAGAGGATCACGCTTCCGGAGGGCGCGTCGGCGGAGCCGATGACGAGGTCGCCGTAGCCGTCGCCGTCCAGGTCGCCCGTGCTGAAGGTCTCGCCGAACTGCTGCCCGGCGGCGGCCGATCCGGGCACACCGCTCGTGGAACGGCTCACCAGCTTCTTGCGCGACGGGTCGATCCCGTCCGCCGAGCCGTACGTCACCACGACGTAGCCCGCCTGCGCCTTGCCGGAGACCGTGCCTCCCGGGGCGCCGGAGACCAGGTCGGCGTAGCCGTCGCCGTCGAGGTCGTCCGCGGGGGCCGCCGCCCCGGCCGGTGCCGCGTGCGCTTCCTGCGGGAGCGCCCAGGCGGTCAGGCCGCCGGCTGCCAGCAGCGCGGCTGCGAGCGGCACCGCGGTGCGGGCGGCCCGTCCTCCGCGGGAGCTGCGGGTGTCGGGGCGTCTTAAGGGTGTCATCCGGGGTTCCTCTCCAAGTTGTCTAAACCATTCGCCTCTCAAGAGACACACCTGGCGCCAAATCGGTTGCAGCTGTCAGCTTTCCGGCGCGGGGAAGTGCCGTGGCCGTGCTCCTTCCGGCAGCCCGTCCTTCGTGAGCGAACCGTCAACGGGCCGTGCCGCTCGACCACTTCGGCCCTCGCTGTGACGGTGTACGCGATCCTGGACCGCTATGCGGCGGTTGATACGGAAATTCAACATTCCGTGGTCAATGGCCGATTCAGAACTTGCTTGTCGTGTCACTGCACTACAGAACATGTCTCAACGGTCAAAACATGAACTAGAACGAACAAGGTGCTTGTCTTTCGAACAGTGTCGTCAAATACTCCCTTCAGCGCTTGTCAGGGGCACGACGGACATAGGGTCCGCCGTGCCCGTTGACTGCGCCTCACGGGCCCGTCAACCGGACCCCCGATTCCCCACCTGGAGGAAGAAGTGAGGATCAGGCGCACTACCCCCACCAAGGGCATCCCTGGACGCACCCGGCTGATCGCCGTGGCAGCCGGGATGGTCGCTGCGGCAGCGCTGACCGCGCCCGCCGCCGCAGCCGAAGCCCCCACCACCCCACAGTTCAGCGCCTCCCAGCTGTCCGCAGTGAGTGACGCAGTGCTCGGCGCCGATGTCGCCGGTACCGCGTGGCACGTGGACAAGAAGAGCAACACCCTCGTCGTCACGGCCGACAGCAGCGTCTCCCGGGCTGAGATAGCCAGGATCGAGAAGGCGGCGGGACCCCGGGCCGCGGCCCTGAAGATCGAGCGCACCCCTGGCAAGATCCGCAAACTGCTGCAGGGCGGCGACGCCATCTACGCGAGCAGCTGGCGCTGTTCCGCGGGCTTCAACGTCCGCAGCGGCAGCACGTACTACATCGTCACCGCCGGGCACTGCACCGACGGCGCCGGCACCTGGTACTCCAACTCCGGCCGTACCTCGGTGATCGGCCCGACCGCAGGGTCGAGCTTCCCCGTCAACGACTACGGCCTCGTCCGCTACAGCTCCTCCTCCGCCAGCCACCCCGGCACCGCGGGAGGCGCGGACATCACGAGCGCGGCCAATGCCACTGTCGGGATGTCCGTCACCCGGCACGGCAGCACCACCGGCACGCACAGCGGCACCGTCACCGGCCTGAACGCCACGGTGAACTACGGAGGCGGCGACGTCGTCTACGGCATGATCCAGACGAACGTCTGCGCGGAGCCGGGAGACAGCGGCGGCTCCCTGCGGTCGGGGAGCAGGGCGATCGGCCTGACCTCCGGCGGCAGCGGAAACTGCTCCACCGGCGGTACGACGTTCTTCCAGCCCGTCGTCGAAGCCCTGAACGCCTACGGCGTCAGCGTGTACTGACGGAACTGTCGGAACCGAGGGAACTGTCGGAACCGAGGGAACTGTCGGAACCGACGGAACTGTCGGGACTGACAAGAGCTGACGGAGCACCACCGTCGGCAGGAGCCCGGGTCACGAGCGTGATGACCCGGGCTCCGTCGGCGCCGCACGCGGTCGGCAGAGGTCGGCAGAGGTCGGCAGTGGTCGTCGGTGGCTCGTGGTGGCTCCGGCGGCTCAATGAATCATGGTGATGAGGAAGAGCAGCAACCCCACCATGACCACGAGGCAGCCCCCGCTCGGCGGCGCACTGCCCCGGCGCCTTTCCGCGTCGAGTTCGGCCATCATCTTCCGCTGGGGCGGGCATCCGTCGGTCACGACGTCGTCGGGGCTGAAGACGCGGCAGGGCAGCCCCGTCATGAAGGTGGCGTCGTACCGGCGTCCGCAGAGGGAGCAGCGCGGGTCGTTCTCGTCCATGGTTCTTCCTTTCGACTGGTGTCGCTCCGGTCACGGCAGCAGGACGCGCAGCATCCAATCGTCGGGTGCGGCACGGTAGATGCGCTCGGAGAACGACCTGCGGTCCACTCCGGCCGGAATCGGGAAGACCATCCACAGGGACGGTGGCTCGATGACGACTACGGCGTTCTCGACGGCCGGATGCGCGACGCGCCGCTCGGAAGGTGTTCCGAAGACCGCCGATCCGCTGTGCGCCCACGAGACGGCCTCCCCGAAGTCCGGGTAGATCGTGGGGAATCCGCGCCATCGCAGCGTGCTCGAGCTCTTCCCGTCAGCCCAGTGCTGTGCCCTGACTTCCAGGAGCGCCCAGCCCGCTTCGGTCGTCACGCCCATGACCATCCCCCGTCGGCTCATACGCCTGCCTCCTCAGGCTAGGCCGCTGCCGGGACGGGCACAGGGGGCGAACAAGACGACTGGGGACAGTGCCCTAGTCGCGCCAGGGGCACCGTTCCGGGGAGGGAAGGTGCGGCGACGCGTTTCGCGGTGACGCATCCCCGGAGGCGAGCGGGGTCCTGCTCTCCGGCTTCGAGCGCGCGTCGGAGTGTCGTGCGGGAGACGGCGGGAGGCACCGGCAGCCTGATCGCCTCGGCGGGCTGCGGTGTGCTCGGTGTGCCGCGCGTCCCGCCGGGCCGGTGCTCCGGTGAGGGCGTTCTCAGCTCTGCGCAGGCGGCGCGATCTGCTTCTCGAACCAGTGGTGGGCGTACGGCTCGTCGTTGAAGGCGGAAACCTCCTGGAACCCGGCGGAGTGGTACAGGGCGATCGCGGCGTCGAGGGTCTTGTTGGTGTCCAGACGCAGTACGCGGGCCCCGTGCCCGGCGGCTCGCGTCTCCAGTTCGGCCAGGAACCGGCGGCCGAGGCCCAGCCGCCGTGCCCCGGGCGCGACCCACATGCGCTTGATCTCGGCCGGGGCACCGGACGGCAGCTTCAGCCCGGCGCAGCCCACGGGTTCGCCGTGCAGCCGGGCGACGACGAACAGGCCGCGCGGCGGCCGGAGTTCACCCGCGTCGGGAAGCAGGCTCAACGCGGGGTCGAAGCCGCTGTCGAAGCGCTCCTGAAGCTCAGTGAAGTAGGACCGCAGGCAGTGCTCGGCATCGGGGTGGTCCGGGTCGACGGCCTCCATGGTGACGGTCGCGGCGGTCAGCAGCCGCTCCACCTCCGCCATCGCGTCGACCAGCCGGGCGCGCTGGCGGGGGTTCAGCGGATCCAGCAGCGAGCCCGCCAGTTCGTCGCTGCGGCCGTCGAGCGCTGCGCGTTCGGCGCGGCCGGCCTCGGTGAGACGGACGGTGCGCACCCGCTTGTCCCGCTGGTGCCGCTCGACGGTCACGAGGCCGTCGCTCTCCAGCGAGCGCAGCAGCCGGCTGACGTACCCGGAGTCGAGGCCGAGCCGTTCGCGCAGCTGCCGCACGTCACGCCCCTGGTCCCCGGTCTCCCACAGCAGGCGCGCCGCGCCGATGGGCCGCTCCCGGCCCAGGTAGCGGTCGTGCAGCGCGCCCACGCGTTCGGTGACGGTGCGGTTGAACCGCCGTACTTGTTCGATCTGCGCCGGGTTCATTCTCTGACTCTAGTCAGAGAACTGCGCGGTGCGCCAGAGCGGTGTGCGGCGGCAGGCGGATGGACGGATGGGCCTTTCCCGGTCACTCCGCGGACGGTCTCGGGGAACGTTCGGGGCGCTGCTCCGAGTCGCCCTGCTCCGAGTCGCGCTACTCCGAGTTGAACTACTCCAAGTCGCCCTGCTCCGGGGCCGGTTCGAGCAGATGGGGTCCGTTGTTGCGGACGTTGTTCACGGCGGTGGAGACCGGGCGGGCCGCCAGGTGGCCCCCGGCGGGGGAGGTGAGGAGCGAGCGGAGCTCGTCCGGGTCCTGGTGTGCGGGGTCGAGCCATGCCGCCTGGTCGTCAGGGGTGATGGCGAGCGGCATGCGGGGGTGGACCCGGCCGGCCGCGTCGGTGGCTTCGGTGGTGATGATGGTGCAGGTCGCCCACCACGCCAGCGGATCGTCCTTGTCGCGCCCGGGGTCCCGCCAGAACTCGTACAGGCCCGCCAGGGCCATCACCTCGCCGTCCTCCGGGGTGATGAAGTACGGCTGCTTGTAGCTCTTGCCGCTTCCGGCCGCCCGGGCCGTCTGCCACTCGTAGAAGCCGTCGGCCGGCAGCAGGCAGCGGCGCTTGGCGAACGCCTGCCGGTAGGCCGGCTTCTCGTGGACGGTCTCCACGCGGGCATTGATCATCTTCGCGCCGACGTTCGGGCTCTTGGCCCAGAAGGGCACCAACCCCCAGCGCAGCGGCCTCAGTTGCCGCTCCACCGCCCCTGTCTCACGGTCGGCCGCCTCCACGACGGCCCATACGTCGTCGGTCGGAGCGACGTTGTAATTGGGCGCCAGCGTCTGCTCGGGCTCCCATCGGTCGATGTCGAAGAGCCCGACGAGGTCTTCCGGTCTGCGGGTGGAGGCGTATCTGCCGCACATGTGTACACATTGCCACGCCGGGGCGGGGGGCGGGTGTCCGGCTACTCGTCGACCTTGTCGATCTTCTCCGGGTCGACGACGCCCTCCTCGTCGAAGATGTCCTTGTCGTTGTACGCCCGGTGCGTGACGATCACGACGTAGTCCTCGTCGTTGAGACCTTCGCACTCCGCGGGCCGCGGATCGCTCATCGCGTGCTTCGGAGGGCTCTTCATCTGAGCGACCTTCGCCGCGCAATCCTCGGCGATCTTGTCCTGTGACTCGGCACAGCCGGTGAGTGCGGCAGCGGCGATGAGCAGTGCGACGGCACGGGCGCGCATGGTCCCCCTCCTGGAAGTGTGCTGAGGATGGTAGCCGTGCGGAGCTTCCGGATCACCCGAAGTAGTGAATGGGATGCGGCCCGGGCGCCGACCGCTTCGGTCCCGGG
Organism: Streptomyces ovatisporus; assembly: GCF_042653885.1. Lineage (NCBI taxonomy): Bacteria > Bacillati > Actinomycetota > Actinomycetes > Kitasatosporales > Streptomycetaceae > Streptomyces > Streptomyces ovatisporus. The sequence continues at coordinate 476,803 of NZ_JBHSFH010000005.1, read as the reverse complement.
GTCGCCCGTCTGTCCGGCGGTCCCGTGGAGGGCCGCAGCCGCCCCGAACACGGCTCGTGCAGCGGGCAGTTGAGACGGCCCGGACATGCGCGGTCGCTGCGCGCCCACGGTGACGCGTCAGCGTGTGCCGCGGTCCCGGCGCGTGCCGATGCGCCTCCCGGCCGGCGGTGAGCGGCGCAGCCGGCCAGCCAGCCGGCCAGCCGGGCAGTCGGGCAGTCGGGCAGTCGGCGCGTGGAGCCGGGTCGGTCCGCACACGGCGAGGCGTCCCATTTATACGTTTATCTGCCGTTACATTCGATCTGCTGCAGCGCGACTCATCGACATCTACGGAGGCCCGCATGCCCCTGCCAAGGTCCGGCCCGTCGCGCCGTGCCCTCTCCGGCACGGTGGGGACCCCCGCCGTACTCCTCACCGCCATCGCTCTGCTGCTGACGCTGTCCGGAACGGCCCAGGCGCAGGGTGAAGGGGAGCGACTGGCCCACCCGGAGAAGGACTGGATGGGTTCCACCATCCGTGCCCACGAAGGCGACACGAGGGACAGCTCCTCGTCCCGGACGCTCGCGGCGTCCGTCGAAGGGGTGGACGTCTCCAGCCACAACGGCGGCGTCCCCTGGTCCACGTTGTACAAGCAGGGTGTGCGGTTCGCCTACGTGAAGGCCACCGAGGGCACGAGCTACACCAACCCCAAGTTCGCCCAGCAGTACAACGGTTCGTACAAGAGCGGCATGATCCGCGGCTCGTACCACTTCGCCCTGCCCTCCAACTCCAGCGGCGCCGCGCAGGCGAACTACTTCGTCTCGCACGGCGGGGGCTGGTCGCGGGACGGAAAGACCCTCCCCGGTGCTCTCGACCTCGAGTACAACCCGTACGGCTCCGCCTGCTACGGCAAGTCGGCGAAGGCCATGGTCGACTGGATCTCCGACTTCGCGAAGACGTACCGCGCGCGGACGAGCCGGCACATGGTCATCTACACCTCCACCACCTGGTGGAAGAAGTGCACCGGCAACTCGACGAAGTTCAGCGCCACCAGCCCGCTGTGGATCCCCAGCTGGGGTTCGTCGGTCGGCTCGCTGCCCGGTGGCTGGCCCTTCCAGACCTTCTGGCAGTACACCTCGACGGGGAACACGGTCGGTGACCGCAACCGGTTCAACGGCGCGCTGAGCCGCCTCAAGGTGCTCGCCACTGGTTGAGCGTCCCCGCCGCCACGGCCCGTGCGCGCCCGGTCCACGGCAGGCACACGCACCGTGCGCGAACCGGCCGGTGGCTCCCGGGAATCTCCGGGTGCCACCGGCCTCGCGCTGTGCCGGACGTCCAGGGCCCCTGTCACGCGGGGTGGGGATTTTCTGCCGCGAACGTTCGTCGTCCGGGCGCCTCCCGCAGCACCATGGAAGAAGCACGGGGGCGATTGGAGGAGAGCCTCATGATGGAAGTCAAGACGGTCGACAAGGCCGACGAACGGCGTGACTTTCCTCGGGGACACATCGAGACCCTGCATCTGACGGGCCTGGATTTCGCTGTAGCCACATTCGAACCCGGCTGGCGCTGGACCGAGTCGGTGGGCCCCATCGCCGGTACGGGCACCTGCCAGGTGCACCACAACGGCTTCGTGATGCAGGGGCGTCTGCGCATCAGGATGGACGACGGCACGGAGTCCGAGGTGGGACCCGGTGACGTCTTCGTCTGCTCGCCCGGGCACGACGCCTGGGTCGTGGGAGACGAACCCGTGATCGTGTACGACTTCGCCGGGGGCATGGCGAGCGAATACGGCAAGCCGGCGAGCTGAGCGCAGGAGGTTCGTCCGTACTCCCGTCCCGCACGCCCGCGCGGGACGGGTGCCGGACGTTCCGTCCCGCTTCCGGCGGTACTGCCGGCGTCCCGTTGTCAGTGACACGGTGCACGATGTGGGGATGGCGAGGACGACGAAGAAGACCGGCGGGGCGGTGAGCAGCCCACGGCGCCCGGAGATCTCTCTGCCGGAGCTGCGTCCGTACGAACCCGGCACGGCGCTGGAGCACGATCACGACGGGGTGGATTTCGAGGACGCCGACCTGTCGGGCACGGACGGCGCGGGGGCGACCTTCCTCGACTGCGCGATCCGCCGATGCTCCCTCGACGAGGCCCGGTGGGAGAGGGTACGGCTGCTCGACAGCGTGCTGGAGGGCGTCACGGGCGTCGGTACGGACCTGGCCGGCGCCGAACTGCGCGATGTGGAGATCGTGGACGCGCGGCTGGGCGGCGTGCAGATGCACGGCACGCACCTGTCCCGCGTGCTGGTGCGCGGAGGGAAGATCGACTTTCTCAACCTGCGGCAGTCCACGCTGACTGACGTCACGTTCGAGAACTGCGTGCTGGTGGAGCCGGACTTCGGCGGCGCGAAGCTCGAACGGGTGGGGTTCCCGGGTTGTGTGCTGCGCGGCGTGGACTTCACCAAGGCGACGATGGCGGACGTCGATCTGCGTGAGGCGGCCGAGCTGAACATCGCCGCGGGAGTGGGGGAGTTGACCGGTGCCGTGGTGAACATGGGCCAACTGATGGAGCTGGCACCGGCGTTGGCGGCCGAGATGGGTCTGCGCGTCGGGCAGTGAGTCGGGCAGTGAGAGGCGGTGGCGCCGTCCCCGGCAGGGCCGCGAGGGGCGGGCGCGCGGCTCGCAGGGCCCTCAGACGCGCGGGAAGCGCGCCTGCAGACTCCACACGGTGGGGTTGTCCGCGAGCCCTTCGTGCATGTCCGTCAGGTCGGCGAGCAGGTCGTGCAGGAAGTCCCGTGCCTCGCGCCGCAGTTCGCCGTACGCGCAGGTGAGGGGAGCGCTCCTCCCGGCCTTCCGCGTGACCCAGTCGGCGGTCACGTCCACCCAGCCGAAGCGTCGCTCGAAGCGCAGGCGTTCGGTGCTCTCGGTGAAGTCCAGCTCGGCCCGCTGAGGCCCGGGTGCGCGGCTGCCGCGCGGGTCGGCGTCGAGCTGTCCGACGATGTCGCACAGCGCCCAGGCGAAGTCGAGCACGGGCAACCAGCCCCAGGACGTGGCCAGTTCGTGGTCCGTCTCCGTGTCCGCGAGGTAGGCGTCGCCGCAGAAGAGGTCGTGCCGCAGAGTGTGGACGCCCGCCGAGCGGTAGTCGGTCTGCGGCGGGTCGGGGAAGCGGGAGGAGAGCGAGTAGCCGATGTCGAGCACCGCCCGATCGTGTCACGGCCGGCTCGCGCCACGGCTTCTGCGGGCAGCCGAGAGCCGAGAGCCGGCAGCCGGCCTGGTGGCCGGCGCGGCCGCCGCGGATACCGCAAGGGCGGTGCGCCGTCCCGGGTGAGGGACGAGCACCGCCCTTGGCGGCGTACGGTCCGGCGTCAGACGTTGACCCCGAAGTCCTGGGCGATGCCGACGAGTCCGGAGGCATAGCCCTGCCCGACGGCACGGAACTTCCACTCCGCACCGTTGCGGTACAGCTCGCCGAAGACCATGGCGGTCTCGGTCGCCGCGTCCTCGCTCAGGTCGTAGCGTGCGATCTCCTTCTGGTCCGCCTGGTTGACGATGCGGATGAAGGCGTTGCGCACCTGGCCGAAGTTCTGGCTCCGGGACTCGGCGTCGTAGATGGAGACCGGGAAGACGATCTTCTCGACGTCGCCCGGCAGCCCGGCCAGGTTGACGTTGATCTGCTCGTCGTCGCCCTCGCCCTCACCGGTGACGTTGTCGCCGGTGTGCACGATGCTCTGGTCGGGGGTCGTCTTGTTGTTGAAGAAGACGAAGTGCTGGTCGGAGTAGACCTTCCCGGTCGGGTTGACCGCGATGGCGCTCGCGTCCAGGTCGAAGTCCGTGCCCGTGGTGGTGCGGACGTCCCAGCCGAGGCCGACCGTGACGGCCGTCAGCCCCGGAGCCTCCTTGGTGAGGGAGACGTTGCCGCCTTTGGACAGGCTTACAGCCATGGGGATGCCCTTCTGTTGTCGTGAGTCGCTGAGACTCGCCGCGATCACAAAACGTGTCTGCTGTCACCCTGCACAACGCAGCCGGAGCGGGGACGGGTTCCAGCAATCCGCACGTTCCTTGAGTCCGCTCCGCACGGAGGCCCGCACCGGCTCCCGGCCCGCCCCGGGAGCCGGTGCGGGAAAAGGCGGTGACGGGCCGGTGGGAAGCACGAGACCATGGACTCATGTCCGCGCCCTACGTCATCCGAGGCTCGGTCTCCCTGCCGGAGGCCGAACTGGTGTGGCGTTTCATGCGCTCCTCGGGCCCGGGCGGGCAGCACGTCAACACCAGTGACACCCAGGTCGAGCTCCGCTTCGACCTGGCAGCGACGTCGGCGCTGCCCGAGCTCTGGAAGGAACGTGCCCTGGAGCGGCTCGCCGCCGGGGGCCGCCTCGTGAACGGCGGCGTCGTGACCGTACGGGCGAGTGAGCACCGCTCCCAGTGGCGGAACCGGGAGGCCGCGGCCACCCGTATGGCCGCGCTGCTCGCGGAGGCCACCGCCCCTCCGCCGCGTCCCCGCCGCAAGAAGAAGGTGCCGCGCGGGGTGAACGAGCGGCGGCTGCGCAAGAAGCAGCACCGCAGTGATCTGAAGCGGGGACGCTCAGGACGCGACTGGTCCTGAGGACCGGTCGGCCGGCCGGACGCGGCCGGCGGCCGGCTGTCTGCCTGCCGGTCGCCTCAGGAGCCCTTCCTGGACAGCGTGTGGTATCGCCCGCGGTAGTAGGTGAGCGGCCCGCTGTCGGGCACCTGCGGCAGTCCCGCCGCCAGCACCCGCCCGATGACGAGGGTGTGGTCGCCCGCCCGCACACGCTGCTCCGTATGGCATTCGACGGTGGCGAGCGCCCCGTCCACCAGCGGCGCGTCGGAGGCCTCGCCACGGGTGTGCGGGAGGTCCCGGAAGAGGAGCCGGTCGCTCAGCCGTCCCTTCATGGCGAAGCGTCCGGCCGTCTGGCGCTGGTCCTCCGTGAGCAGGGAGGCGGCCCAGTACGGCTGGCGCTCCAGGAGCTCGTCCATCCGTGAGCCGTCGCGGACGCTGACCATGACCAGCGGCGGGTCGAGCGAGACGGAGAGGAAAGCGGTGGCGGTCATGCCGACATCGGCGCCTTCCGGGCCGTCGTCGGCATCGTGGGCCGTCACCAGCACCACACCTGCTGCCAGCCGGGCCATGGCAGCCCGGAACTCGTCCTCGCTCACCCCGTCAGCATGGGGCATCCGGCCTTCCGGCGGGCCAGGGCTCGGCTGATCCTGCACTGCATATGACACGTCAAGGACGGTAACCGCTGTCCGGTGGCCTATGCATCGGGCCCTGGGACCAGGACCACCGACCCATCCGGCCGGTGAGCGTGTCCGTGACAAAGATGTGTCCCAAGCGTGTGCTTCGTGGGCGCACTCGATGACCGTCCGGTGGCGGGCCTGTGACCAGGGAAGAGGTCGGGGATGCTGTGCGCCTTCCAGGAAACGGGGCCGGAATGCCCTGTCGGCAGGGGGAGTTGGCGGCGGGAAAGGGGGGCATTCGGCGCTCTACGCTCCGGTAACGCCGTACCGTTCGAGCAACAGGTGCCGCCGCCGGGTGCTCCCGGAGGGCTTCGACCGGTGGCCCCGCGTGTGACAGGCTCACACGGAGAGGAGTCAACAGGCTGCATAGAGTTGTGACTTGAGTCACAGCGGGCAATAATTGTTGACCCTGTGTACCTGGTGTACAGCTCACTGTGATTCAGTGGCTGTGGCAGTCGGACGACGACGTCCCGCGAACACCTGGAGTTGACGGACGAGGCTCAGGGGGAGGGCGATGGAAACCGAGTCGGAGCCCTATGTCCGCCTTGCCAGCCTGCGCCAGCTGCACCACGTCGTGGCCCGGCTGAGCACCGCACGCAGTCTCGCCGACACCCTTCAGACCGTCGCCGACGGCGTGGTCGAAGGTCTCGGCTTCGAGATAGCCGCGGTGAACCTCGTACGCCCCGAGGGCGACCTCGTCGTCGCCGCAGTCGCCGGGAGCCAGGGCGCCGAGGCGATGATGGCGGGCCGCGTCGGCTCCCGAGCGTCCTGGGAGCGCCGGCTGTCCATGGGGGAGCAGTGGGGCAACCTCCGCTTCATCCCCTACACCGAGGGCTGGGTCCTCGACGAGGACGACGTCCCCCAGTGGCACCCCGCCGGTCCCGCGCCGCAGAGCCCGGACGACTGGCACCCCATGGACCGGCTCTTCGCGCCCCTCTACGCCTCCGACAGCGAACTGCTGGGCGTCCTGTCGGTGGACCGGCCCCGCAACGGCCGCCGTCCCGGCGCCTGGGGCCGCGAAGCCCTCCAGCTGTACTCCTCCCAGGCTGCGATCGCCCTCAGCAACGCCCGCCTCCGCTCCAACATGCAGCGCGCGCTCGTCCGTCTCGAACGGGAGCAGTCGGCGCTCCGCGCGAGCGAGGAGAGCTTCCGGCAGGCGTTCGAGTACGCACCGAGCGGAATGGCCGTCGCGGAGATGGGCGGCGACCAGCACGGCCGCCTGATACGCATCAACGACGCCCTGTGCAGGCTGCTGGGCCGTCCGGCCTCCGCGATGCGGCGCTACTCCTTCTCCGACATCGTCCACCCCGAGGACATCGGCACGCTGCTGCGCACGTCCGCGGAGGGGGGCCGGGCCGAACTGCGTCTCGCCAGGCGGGACGGGTCGTACGTGTGGGTCTCGCTGCGCAACTCCGTGGTGGCCGACACCGCCGACGGGCCGCGCTTCCTGCTGACCCACGTCGAGGACATCGAGGACCGCAAGCGGCACGAACTCCAGCTCGCGCACCGCGCCAGCCACGACTCCCTGACCGGCCTGCCCAACAGCGCCGAACTCCGCGCCCGCCTGAACGGACGGCTCTGCGCACGCGCCGGCCCGGCCATTTCCGGCGTCGCGCACACGGGCCTCGACGGCGGTCCGGCCGCGTTCGGCCCGGGACTCGGTTACGACGACGCGGGCTCGGGCGTGCTGGCGTCCACCGGCATGTACGACCCGCACCACACCCATGCGGTGCCGCCGACGGGGAAGGCGCCGGGTGAGAAAGGTCTCGCCGTCCTCTTCTGCGACCTGGACGGCTTCAAGTCGATCAACGACAGGTTCGGGCACAACTGCGGCGACGCCGTACTCGTCGAGGTCGCCCGGAGGCTGTCGGCCGGGGTGCGGGACAACGACACCGTCGCGCGGATGGGCGGCGACGAGTTCGTGGTGCTCACCGACGGCGTCGGTCCTGCCGAGGCGCAGGACCTCGCGGTGCGGTTGCGCAACGCCATCATTCCGCCGATTCGCGTGGACGGCCGCGCCGTCCGCGTGGGCGCCAGCTTCGGCATCGGCTGGGCCGGGTGCGGGATGACCGCGGAGGAAGTGCTGCAGTCGGCGGACCAGCGGATGTACGTGGAGAAGCGTTCCCGCTCCAAGGGGCAGCGCCGGGCCGGCTAGCCCGGCCGGGGAGTGACGGAACGCACGCGGCGGCCGCGCACGGACGCCGGGGGGAGTGGCCGGAAGTTTCACGGCCGGCCACCTGTTGACGCTCCGCTGTTGGCATGCACCTCACTCCGGAGAGGTAGGCTCGGCCGGATACGTGACGCAGTAGGGAGTGACAGGGGATGACCGCCGAGAACGATGGTGCCGGCCAGACGCCGGAGGCCGACGACCCGTTCGGCTACCTGTACCGCCAGCAGGGCGGTGACGGCTCGACGGTGCAGCAGCCCGCGACCCCTCGGCGCTCGTACAACCAGGTCCGCACGGTCGGCGAGCGCCAGTACGGCGGTCCGCGGACTCAGCAGACCGCCGGCTACGGCCAGCAGCCCAACGCGCACTACGCGGCACCCGAGACGATGACCGGCGGCCGGGCTGTGACGCAGCAGCACCCCGCTCAGGGCGACGACGGCTACGGTCACCGGGGCGGCAGGGGGGCCCGAGGCGGCAGCCGCAACGGCCTGCTGGTCGGTGCGATAGCGGTCGTCGCCGCAGTCGTCGTGGGCATCGGGGCGGCGATCTACTTCAACAGCGGTGGGTCCGACAAGGCCGACACCGGTGGCCCCGCCTCCGTCGGCGGTGACGCCCAGGGCGGCGGGAAGGACAAGGCGGACTCCAAGAAGCTCCGCAAGGGCCAGCTGGTGGGCAAGAAGCAGGACGCGGCGAGCCTCGCCCTCGGTGGCGGCGCCGCCGCCGCCGGCGACATCCCCAACGCGCAGAGCAAGAACGGCAATTACGTCGCCGCCATGAACAACCCCGGTGCCTCGGCGACCTGGACGGTGAACGACGTGCCGAAGTCGGGGGCCTACACCCTCTTCGTGCGGTACGGGGTACCGGGCGAGGACGCCGACTCGACGCTGACGGTGAACGGCCAGCCCCGTCAGCAGCCCCTCAACATGGCCAACTTCGGCGATGCGAAGAAGGGCGAGTGGGACAAGGGCTGGACCGTCACCTTCGCGTGGGTCGACCTGAAGGAAGGTCAGAACAGCTTCAAGATCTCCTGCGAGCAGGGGAACAAGTGCAACTTCAACCTCGACCAGCTGTGGCTGAAGGCCGGCAAGGTCGAGCGGTAGCGCGCACGGACTCCACGCCGGTCTACGCCCGACGGGCGGAGGCCGGCGTCTTCGTGGGGCGGGAACGCCCCCCCCGCTCAGCGGGGCTTGCCGGGTTCCGGCCGGTTCGGGCCCCGGGTTCCGTGGCCGCTGTCTACTGGTGCCGGTGCCGGTGCCGTCGGTCCGGCACCGGTCAGTCCGGAGCCGGCTCTTCGCGCTTCTCGACCTGAAGGTGCGCCAGCAGGTCCCGGTGGACCTCCTCGTCGAACTCGCCCGCCGTCGGCGCCCGTACGGTCGCGGCTGACAGGGCGACAGCCCGCGCCAGCCGCTCCGGCCAGGGGAGCTTTTCGACCAGACCGGAGATCAGTCCCGCCACGGCAGAGTCGCCCGCCCCCGTCGGATTGCCCGTCAGGGAGCGGGGCGGGCTCGCCTGCCACGTGCCGTCCGGAGTGACCAGCAGCATGCCCTCGGACCCGAGCGAGGCGGCGACGGAGTGCGCCCCGCGCCGCTGCGCCGCCCGCGCCGCGCGCAGCGGCTCGGTGGTGCCGGTGATGCCGGCGAGCTCGCCGGCGTTGGGTTTGACGAGGTCGGGACGGGCGGCGAGGCCCCGGCGCAGTGGTTCGCCGCTGGTGTCCAGCACGACGGGTACGTCTGCCGCGTGTGCTTCGCGGATCAGCTGTGCGTACGCGCCGACCGGCACCCCGGGCGGAAGGCTGCCGCACAGTGCGACGGCCTCGACGCCGGCGCCGTCCCCGGCAGAACCCTCGCCGCCCCTGCCGTCCCCCGGTCCTGAACTGCCCTGTCCCTCAGGGGTGTTGCCGCGCAGCAGCTCCCCGTACCTCTCGAGGAACGCGGCCCACTCGTGGGCGGCGATGTGCGGTCCGGGTTCGTTGAGCTGCGTGGCGTCGCCGCTGGATTCGTCCACGACGCCGATGGTGCGCCGGGTGGTGCCCTCGATGGGTACGAGCGCGTCGGTGACGCCCGCTTCCCCGGCGAGGAGTTCCCGCAACCCCTCGCCCGTACGGCCCCCGGCGAAGCCGGTGACGACCGTGGCGTGCCCGAGAGCGGCGAGGACGCGCGCCACGTTGAGCCCTTTTCCGCCGGGACGTTCGGTCACCTCGCGCACCTGGTGCGAACCGTGCACGTCGAGGCGAGGCACCCGGTAGGTCAGGTCGAGGGCGGTGTTGAGCGTGACCGTCAGGATCACCGGAGACACTCCAGGGGAGGACTGGGCGAGGGCGGGGTGCGGACGTCGCGGGGCCGGGCCGGGCCGACGCGCGTAGACGTGCCCACGACAACTGCGCGAGCGATCATGCCACTTGGTCTTTCGCCTCGCGACCCCTCGTGCAGCACCGGGGCCCGGCCGCCCCGCCGGTCACCCGGCCTCGGCACCCGCCGGCGGGGGCACCACCCACTCGCCCTGCCGCATCACGCCTGCGAGCGCGAACTCCGCGTCGAGGACGACGAGGTCGGCGTACTTGCCCACCTCGAGCGAGCCCGTCCGGTCGTCGACACCGAGCAGGCGGGCGGGGTTGGCGGAGAGTGCGCGTACGGCGTGCTCCACCGGAAGGCCGTCGACGGTGACGGTCCGCCGGAAGGCGTGGTCGAGGGTGAGCGTCGACCCGGCGATGGAGCCGCCCTCGACGAGCCGTGCGACGCCTTCCCGTACCTCGACCTCCAGGGGGCCCAGCGGGTAGCGGCCGTCGCCCATGCCGGCGGCGCCCATCGCGTCGGTGATGAGGGCCACCCGGTCGGCACCGGCGCTGCGGAAGGCCAACTCCAGTACGGCGGGGTGCAGATGAGTGCCGTCGTTGATCAGCTCGACGGTGACGCGTTCGTCCTCCAGCAGCGCGGCGATCGGACCGGGCGTGCGGTGGCCGAGACCCGGCATGGCGTTGAAGAGGTGGGTGGCGACAGTCGCCCCCGCTTCGACGGCCTCCGCCGTCGCCTCGTACGTGGAGTCCGTGTGGCCGATCGCGGCGATGACTCCGCTGTCCGCGAGCGCCCGTACGGACTCCAGTCCGCCGGGCCGTTCGGGGGCGAGCGTCATCATCTTCGCGCTGCCGCGCGCTGCGTCGACGAGCTTGCGCACCTCGGCCGGGTCGGGGTCGCGGAGCAGGCCCGGGTCGTGCGCACCGCAGCGGTGGGGTGAGATGAAGGGCCCTTCGAAGTGCACCCCTGCCAGGTCGCCCTGTTCCGTCAACTCGCTCAGTACGCCCGCCTGTTGAGCCAGGTCGCCGAGTTCGCCCGTCACGGTGGAGGCGACCATCGTGGTGGTGCCGTGCCGCCTGTGTGTGCCGATGACGGTGAAGGCCTGCTCGAAGGTGCCCCCGGAGAAGGAGGCGCCGCCGCCGCCGTGCACGTGCATGTCCACGAAGCCGGGCACGATCCAGTGGCCCGCCAGCCGGTGCGTGGGTGACTCGCCGGGCACGTTCGCGGCGATCCTGCGGCCCTCGACGCTCAGCGTGCCGGCGTCCTCGACGCCGCCCGGCCGGACGACCTTCGCCCCGGCCAGCACGGTGCGTCCCGCCGCGCGGGGACCAGTGGAATTCGTGGCGCTCATCGGCTCGAAACCTCCGCGGAGAGTAGGTCCCGGGCGAGAAGTCCCGCGCCCAGGCAGCCTGCGGCGTCCCCGAGGGCCGCCGGGACGATGGTGGGGAGATGCTGGAACGTGGCCCGTGCGCGTACTGCGTCCCGCAGCGGCGTGAAGAGGACGTCGCCCGCCTCGGCCAGCCCGCCGCCGAGAATCACCGTGCGCGGATCGAGCAGGGTGAGGGCCGTGACGAGCCCCGCGGCGAGCGCGTCCACCGCGTCCCGCCAGACGGCGACGGCACGTTCGTCACCGGACTCGACCGCTCCGGCGGCGTCGGCCGCCGTGGCCGACGGGTCGCCGGACGCCGCCGCCCATGCACGCCCCACCGCAGCCGCCGAGGCGAGCACTTCGAGACAGCCGCGCTGTCCGCAGCCGCACTCCGGTCCGCCGGGACGCACCACGACGTGTCCTATCTCGCCCGCGCTGCCGTGGGCGCCCGGTTCGAGACGTCCCTCAAGGCCGAGCGCCCCGGCGATGCCGGTGCCCAGCGCCATGAAGAAGAACCGGTCGACGCCCTTGCCGGCGCCGATGCGTCCTTCCGCGAGCCCGCCCGTACGGACGTCGTGGCCCAGCGCCACGGGGATGCCGCCGAGCCGTCGCGTGAGAAGGGCGCGCAGCGGTACGTCGCGCCAGCCGAGGTTGGCGGCGTAGACGGCGGTCCCGGTGGACGCGTCGAGGATGCCGGGCACGGCCACGCCGGCGGCGGCGGGTTCGGCGCCGAACTGCCGTGTGCCGTATGCGCGCAGCTCTGCGGCGAGATCGAGGATGCCGTCGACGACGGCGTCGGGGCCGCCTTCGCGGTCGGTCGCGCGGCGCGTCTCGTACAGCATGCCGGTGCCGGTGCCGGTGCCCGCGCCGGTACCGATGAGGGCTGCCTTGATCCTGGTGCCGCCCACGTCGAGGGCGATGACGTACTGCGGTTCTCCGGGGCTGAGGCTCACGGGATCAGTGTCGCCCGACAGACGGCAACAGGTCTAGTCCACTCGCGACATCTCTCGGGCATCCGTCGGGTGTTCCGCAGGTGGAGCGGGCTGCCCGGGGCAGGCGGACGGGACGGACATGTCCTGCGGCAGGTGACGTGGAGCCATGCATGTGGTGAAGAAGGCAGAAGAAGGGACGACTGTTGCGAAAGCGATATGAGTAATGGCATAGACCTTAGGCGGTGTGAGGTGGAGACTCCTGTTCCGTGCCTGCGTGCCTGGCCGGCCGGAAGCGGGGCGAGGCGAGGCGCCTGGCCGGATGCCGGTCACCTGCTTTGAGGGGTAGTTGCAGTGGAGCGTCGGAGCTTTCTGGGCATGGCAGTGGCGGGGGCGGCGGGCGGCGGCTTCGCGGCGGCCGGATGCGGTGCCGAAACGAGTGCGGAGAGCATCACCCTCAGAATGGTCGCCGCGGACTACGGCGACCCACGCCGCGGCAACAGCACACAGGGCTACTGGGACGCGCTCGTCCGCCAGTTCAACCAGCGATATCCCGGCATCGCCGTCGACGTCACCGTCCACAGCTGGAAGGACGTCGACCGGACGGTGGCCGGGATGGTCGCGGCGGGACGTGCCCCGGACATCGCCCAGATCGGCTCCTACGCCGACTTCGCCGCCGACGGCAAGCTCTACAGCGTCGACGAACTGCTCTCCATACCCGTGCAGGCCGATCTCCTCTCGGGACTGGCGGACGCGGGCAAGGTGGAACGGGTCCAGTACGGCCTGCCCTTCGCCGCCAGTACCCGGTTGCTCTTCTACAACCGGACGCTCTTCGCCAAGGCCGGTCTCGACCCCGCGAAGCCGCCCCGGAACTGGCATCAACTGGCGCGCGCCGCAAGGCGGTTGAAGGCGGCGGGCGTGCGGATTCCGTACGGGCTGCCGCTCGGCACGGAGGAGGCGCCCGCGGAGGCGCTGATGTGGATGCTCGGCGGCGGTGGCGGCTACACCGACAAGGCCGGAACCTGGACCATCGACGCTCCCGCCAACATCAGGACCTTCGACTGGGTGCGCGAGAACCTCGTCGACAGGGGACTGACCAACCCTTCCCCCGGCAGCACCGACCGGCAGGAACTCTTCGACGCGTTCACGAGCGGCCGGGTCGGCATGCTCAACGGTCACCCCAAGTTGATGAAGGAGGCGGCCGCGAGCGGAGTGAAGTACGGCACCGCGGTCCTGCCGGGCGACGAGGGCCCGGCCGACACCACCCTCGGCGTCGCGGACTGGATCATGGCCTTCAAGCAGGGCGGACGGCGTGAAGAGGCGGGCCGGTTCCTCGAGTTCGTCTTCGAGGAGAAGAACCACTACACCTTCGTCGACCGCTACGACCTGCTCCCCGTGACCACCTCCGCGAACGAACGGATGCGGGAGGCACCCGAGCACAAGCCGCTGCGCCGCTTCCAGGACCAGCTCCCCGGCGCGGAGTTCTACCCCGTGGGCAAGGTCTCGTGGGCCCGGGTGAGCGGTGAGCTCAAGAGCTCCGTGGGGGGCGTGCTCGCCCGCGGGGCGGACCCGGCCTCCGTGCTCGGCGGCATCCAGCGGAAGGCGGAGTCGGAGGAGGCGGCGGCCAGGACGCGGTAGGGGGCTGCCGGGCGCTCCCGGACGCCGCTGTCGGGCCCCGGAGTTAGGTTGGACGGATGAGCGCCGACGAGGGCCACGACGAGGGCCGCACGGAGCAGCCCCCCGGGGAACCGGCCGTAGGGGACGTACGGGCCGACCCCGAGCCGGCCGTCCAGGGCGCGGCAGACCGCGATCCCGCCGTCGGGGAGCACGCCGCGCGTTCCCGGCCGGCCGGCCTCTCCGCCCGCGACGTCGCCGTACTGGCCCTGGAACGGCGCAGCTGGAGCGGCCCCGGCGTGAAGGAACGCGCCATACGCGAGCAGTTGGACATGTCGCCCACGCGCTATTACCAGCTCCTCAACGCCCTCCTCGACGACCGGCACGCCCTGGCCCACGACCCGGTGACCGTCAACCGGCTCCGCCGCAGGCGCGAGGAGCACCGCGCCCGTCGCTAGTGCTGTGGCCGGAAGGTTTGCCGGCTCGCGTCGTCCGGCACGGCACCTCGCCGCGTTGCCGGCATCGCATGCGTCGAGCGCGCCGTGGTCCCGAGCGGCCGATAGGCTCGCGCCATGGCAGCCGTACCCACCCCCCGTACCGCCGCGGGGCGCAAGGGGCTCGACGCGATCATGGGCGAACCCCGGCGTGCCGTCCTGGCTTTCGACTTCGACGGCACCCTGGCGCCCATCGTCCCCGACCCCGACGACGCCCGCGCCCACCCCGGTGCCGTGCCCGCTCTCTCCCGCCTCGCGCCGCGGCTCTGCGCGGTGGCGGTCGTCACGGGACGTCCGGCAGAGGACGCCGTGCGCTATGCGGGGCTCGCCGGGGCCGTGGGCCTGGAGCATCTCACCGTCCTCGGCGCTTACGGCGCGGAGCGCTGGGACGCGGCCACGGGCTCGGTCACCGCTGCGCCCCCGCCGCCCGGGGTGGCGGCCGTACGCGCCGAACTGCCCGGCCTGCTGGAGGATTCGGGCGCGCCCCCCGGCACCCGGATCGAGGACAAGGGCAGAGCGGTCGCCGTGCACACCCGGCGCACCGACGACCCCGCCGCCGCCCTCACCCTCCTGAGCGGGCCGCTCCACGCGCTGGCCGAGCGCCACGGCCTGCTCGTGGAACCCGGCCGCATGGTCCTGGAGCTGCGTGCTCCCGGGGCGGACAAGGGAGCGGCGCTGGAGGCGTACGTACGCGAAGTCGGGGGCGGTGCGGTGCTGTACGGCGGTGACGACCTGGGCGACCTGGCCGCCTTCGCCGCCGTGGAGAAGCTGCGCGGCGAGGGCGTACCCGGACTGCTGGTGTGCAGCGGCGGAGGGGAGACGGGCGAGAGCGTTCCCGAGATCGCCGACAGGGCGGACCTGGTCGTCGACGGCCCGTCCGGCGTCGTCCGCCTGCTGGAGTCGCTGGCCGGGTCCCTCGGCGACGGCGCGGACGGTCCCGATACGCCCTAAAGCGCGTGCAGTTGGTCGAGGAACCAGCGTGTCGGCGGCAGCGCCGTCGCCGCCGAGGCCAGCCGCCGGGTGCGTTCCGTCCGCTCGGCGTGCTCCATCGAGAGGCCCTCGTGCAGTGCGCGGGCGGTGTCCGCGATGTCGTACGGATTGACCACGATGGCGTCCTCGCCCAGTTCCTCGTACGCACCGGCCTCCCGCGAGAGCACCAGCGCGCAGCCCTCGTCGGAGACGACGGGCACCTCCTTGGCCACGAGGTTCATGCCGTCGCGGATGGGGTTGACCAGCGCCACGTCGGCCAGCCGGTAGGCCGCGAGGGAGCGGGCGAAGTCGTCCTTGAGGAACAGCACGACGGGTGTCCAGCTCTCCGTGCCGTGTGCCGAGTTGATCTCGTCGGCGACGCGCGAGACCTCGGCCATGTAGTCGCGGTAGACGGCGAGGTCCTGCCGTGACGGGTAGGCGAGGGCGAGATGCACCACGCGTTCGCGCCATTCGGGACGGTCGTCGAGCAGGCGGCGGTAGGCGTGCAGACCGCGCACGATGTTCTTGGACAGCTCGGTGCGATCGACCCGGACGAGCGCGCGCCGCGCCTTCCCGTCCGGCCCCCGGCCGATCTCCTCGCGCAGCGCCGCGATCCGCTCGTAGACGTCCTCGCGGTTCGCGCGCTCCCGCAGGAATTCGGCGTCGGCGCCGAGGCCGTGCACTCCGAGGCGGGTCGTGCGGCCCTCCAGCGTGACGTGGAGTTCACCTGTGGCCTCGTCGGTGCGGGTACTCGCCCCGAGCAGCCGCTCGCAGCAGTCGGCGAAGGCCCCCGCCCACCGCCGTGTCAGGAACGCGGCACGGTCCGCTCCGAGGATGCCGCGCAGCACCTGGCCGGCGACGGCGTCGGGCAGCATCCGGTAGTAGTCCGGCGGTGCCCAGGGAGTGTGCGAGAAGTGCCCGATGCGCAGGTCGGGCCGGAGCCGGCGCAGCCGGGCCGGAACCAGCGTCAGGTGGTAGTCCTGCACCATCACCGTGGCGTTCTCTGCGGCCTCCTCCGCCAGCGCTTCGGCGAAGGCCTCGTTGTAGCGCTCGTACGCGGCCCACTGACGCTCGAACTCCGTGTCGAAGGACGGCTCCAGCGGCGTCTGGTAGAGCAGGTGGTTGACGAACCAGAGCACGGAGTTGGCGACGCCGTTGTAGGCGTCGGAGAAGACGTCGGCCGGGATCTCCAGCATGCGTACCGACTGGCCGCCGGTGTCCGCGGGATCCAGCCTGCCGGCGAAGCGGCGTGCCGCCTCGCGGTCGCCGTCACCGAGCGCGGCGCACACCCACACGGTGCCGCCGTCCCCTGCGTTCCCGGCTGCCCCTTCGGAGCTCTCCGCGCTGATCGCGGACAGCCCCGAGACGAGCCCTCCACCGCCCCGCTTGACGGACAGTGAGCCGTCGTCGGCCTTCGAGTAGGAGACCGGCCCACGGTTGGAGGCGACGAGTACGCGGGCCTGCGAGTTTCCCTGCTGGGCGGAGCGGTCGGAAGCCATGGCCGGAGCTTAGCCCCGTCCACATCCACGCAAACGTGACATGCGCCGCGCGTGGCGTCCTACGCCGCACGCCGGGCCGCGTACTCCGGGACCTCCCGCATCGGCGGACGCTCCACCGTGTCCACGGCGTGGCTGCGGGGTGCGAAGCCCGCGAACCCTCCGCCGGCGCCCGCCCGTTCGAACTGCGTCAGCGTCGGGCGGACCAGACGGCTGCCGCGGGCGAGCCGCACCTGCGCCGTGTGGTGGATCGCGGCAGCCATCCGTCCCAGCGCCCGCCCGTCCTGGTGCCTGTGGTGCCGCACGCCGACGTCGACCTGGCCGAGCGCGTCGAGCCCGGCGGTGTGCAACGCGTCGACGAGCAGCCCCAGTTCCACGCCGTACCCGACCGGGAAGGGCAGCTGCTCCAGCAGCGTGCGCCGTGCCGCGTACTCCCCGCCGAGCGGCTGGACGAAGCCCGCCAGCCGCGGCCAGTGGAGGTTCAGCAGCGGGCGGGCGACGAGCTCGGTGACCCGTCCGCCGCCCGAGGGGTCGTCGCCGAGCGGACGGTCGTACATCGCCTTGACCAGTTGCAGCTGCGGATCGGTGAGCAGCGGTCCGACGATGCCGGAGACGAAGTCGGCGGAGAAGTCGCGCAGGTCGGCGTCGACGAAGCAGACGATGTCGCCGCTCGTCACCAGCAGCGAACGCCACAGCACCTCGCCCTTGCCGGGCAGCGCGGGCAGCCGCGGCAGCACGGCGTCCCGGTGCACGACCTGTGCGCCGGCCTCGGCCGCGACCTGAGCCGTGCGGTCCGTGGAACCGGAGTCCATCACCACGAGCTCGTCGACGAGCCCGACCGGACGGGCCGGCGCCATCAGCTCCCGCCGGATCGCCGAGACGATCTCCCCGACCGTCCGCTCCTCGTTGAGAGCCGGCAGCACCACGCTGACGCGGCTGCCCGCGGCGCGCTTCGCCGCAGGCAGTCCCGCCGGCGGTCGCTCGCCGCACGACCAGGAGCGACGGCCCAGCCACTGCTCGACTTCCTCCAGCACGCACGCACTCCCTGTGATCCATCTCGCGGTTCGGACGGCTGTCTCAACAGCCGGGTCCGTCGGCTACAGTCTTGAACAACGCGGACGGCGTCCGCATGCCGGGTCCGTCCCGGCTGCCGCCCACGTCACCGCGCAGGCCGCCGCCACGGCGTCCACAACTTCATACCGCTCATCCAGAGGGGCAGAGGGAACGGCCCGTTGAAGCCCCGGCAACCCTCCGGCCGGTCTCGCGTCCAGCGTCACAGCTGGTGTCCAGTGCGAGGCTCCCGGCTCGGGAAGGTGCCAATTCCGTCTCGTGGCGAGATACGTCACGGGGAAGATGAGGAGAAAGGGCCTCGCCGAATCATGGCAGTTCAAGCTGCTCCCGAGCAGTCCAACCCCCTCCCCGGCGAAGCGGGCGTCGCACTCGGTCCCGCCGCCGCACTCAGCTGCCGCGAATGCGGGGAGCGTCTGCCGCTCGGCCCGCTCTTCGCCTGCGAGGCGTGTTTCGGGCCGCTGGAGATCGCGTACGACTTTCCCGGCGGCGATCCGGCCCGGCTGCGTGAGCGGATCGAGGCGGGTCCCGACAACATCTGGCGGTACGCGCCGCTGCTGCCCGTGCCGGCGGACGTCGCCTCGAAGCCGAACATCAACCCGGGCTTCACCAAGCTCGTCAAGGCCGACCGGCTCGCCCGCGAACTCGGCGTGACCGGCTCCCTCCACGTCAAGGACGACTCCGGGAACCCCACGCACTCCTTCAAGGACCGCGTCGTCGCCATCGCCGTCGAGGCCGCACGGGCCTTCGGCTTCACCACCCTCTCCTGCTCGTCGACGGGCAACCTCGCGGGAGCCGTCGGCGCCGCGGCGGCCCGTGCGGGGCTGCGCTCGTGCGTGTTCATCCCGCACGACCTGGAGCAGGGCAAGGTCGTCATGGCCGCGGTCTACGGTGGCGACCTGGTCGGCATCGAGGGCAACTACGACGACGTGAACCGTTTCTGCTCCGAGCTGATCGGCGATCCGATCGGCGAGGGCTGGGGCTTCGTCAACGTCAACCTCCGTCCGTACTACGCGGAGGGCTCCAAGACGCTCGCCTACGAGATCTGTGAACAGCTGGGCTGGGAACTGCCGGACCAGCTCGTCGTGCCCATCGCCTCCGGCTCCCAGCTCACCAAGATCGACAAGGGGCTGAAGGAGCTCGTCGCCCTCGGCCTCGTCGAGGACAAGCCGTACAAGATCTTCGGCGCTCAGGCGGAGGGCTGCTCCCCGGTCTCCCGCGCCTTCAAGGAGGGGCACGACGTCGTACGCCCCGTCCGGCCGGACACGATCGCCAAGTCGCTGGCCATCGGCAACCCGGCCGACGGCCCGTACGTGCTGGACATCGCCCGCCGTACCGGCGGCGCGGTGGAGGACGTGACCGACGCGCAGATCGTCGACGCCATCAAGCTGCTGGCGCGGACCGAGGGCGTCTTCGCCGAGACGGCGGGCGGTGTGACGGTCGGGGTCACGAGGAAGCTCATCGAGGAGGGCGGGCTCGACCCGTCCCTCACCACCGTCGTCCTCAACACGGGCGACGGACTGAAGACACTGGACGCGGTGGCTCCGACGACGGGGCCCTCCGCGGTCATCCGCCCCAACCTGGACTCCTTCCGAGAGGCTGGTCTCGCATCATGAGCGTGAACGTCCGTATTCCGACCATCCTGCGCACCTACACCGGCGGTCAGGCGGAGGTGAGTGCCGAGGGTTCGACGCTCTCCGAGGTGCTGGCCGACCTCGAGAAGAACCACACGGGCATCGGCCCCCGCGTGCTGGACGACGCGGGCAAGCTGCGCCGTTTCGTCAATGTGTACGTGAACGACGACGACGTCCGCTTCGAGCAGGGTCTCGAGACCCCGACGCCCGACGGTGCGGGCGTCTCGATCATCCCGGCCGTGGCGGGTGGCTGCTGAGGTCGTGAGGGCTCGGTGAAGGCCCTTTGCCGCTTCGGTCGACCACCTACCGGCGAATCGCCCCCTTCCGGGACAAGTGCGAAGTGGAGGGGGCGATTCCGCGTCGCGGACCGCGATAGGGTGCGAGGAATCCCGCCCCGTAAGTGATCCGGTATGTGCCGGACGCATATGAGAACGCGACAAGTTGTGCGCGAAATCGGGGCGGCAATTGTCGTGTTGGCGCGCTATGCCTGGCCCTGCTTGCCCTGGTTTTCCGGGAGTTGAGGGCATTCGACCGCTCAGCCGCTGCCCAGAATTCTCGTCTTCATGGCCTGTTGCAGAGGGCGTCCGTGCAGATACATTCAGCCGCGGTCGACGCGTTCAGGCTCGTGTATCCCGTGCTCCCGCCGTGGGTGAGGGGACCGGCCGGGGGCGAGGTCTGACCCGGGTTCGTGAAGTGCGGGCTCGTGCAAGGGCCAGTAATAGGGGAGTTAGGCATGGCTCAGGGCACCGTCAAGTGGTTCAACGCGGAGAAGGGATACGGCTTCATCGCGGTCGACGGTGGTGCGGACGTATTCGTGCACTACAGCGCGATCCAGATGGACGGCTACCGCACCCTGGACGAAGGGCAGCGGGTCGAGTTCGAGATCTCGCAGGGGCAGAAGGGGCCGCAGGCCGACATGGTCCGCGTGACGGCCTGAGCGCCGGCCACACTGCGCAGAGAGTTGTACGAGGGGTCGTATCCCGCCAGGGGATACGGCCCCTCTACGCGTGTCCACGGTCCTGTGGCCCGCCTCCCACGGGGGCGCGGCGCGGGCCCTCCGCCGTCCGGCGTGATGTCCTGAGGGCGCTTGCACTCGCAGGGGTCGAGTGCTAATCATTGCGTTAGCACTCTACGAGTGAGAGTGACAGACAAGGACCGGGTCGGTGAGGCTCGTCCGCCGCGTGGAGCAAGGAACCACGCGGTGTGCGTGCCGTCCGTCGCGGGCGCCAGCGCGGTCCGGATAGACCCGTCCCCTGGTTGTGCAGGGGGATCCCCAGTCCGGGAGGGACCACTTCACATGGCCAAGATCATCGCGTTCGACGAGGAGGCGCGGCGCGGCCTCGAGCGCGGGATGAACCAGCTCGCCGACGCCGTCAAGGTCACGCTCGGCCCCAAGGGCCGGAACGTCGTGCTGGAGAAGAAGTGGGGCGCCCCCACGATCACCAACGACGGCGTCTCCATCGCCAAGGAGATCGAGCTCGAGGACTCCTACGAGAAGATCGGCGCCGAGCTGGTCAAGGAGGTCGCGAAGAAGACGGACGACGTCGCCGGTGACGGCACGACGACCGCGACCGTCCTGGCCCAGGCGCTCGTCAAGGAAGGTCTGCGCAACGTCGCCGCAGGCGCCAACCCGATGGCCCTGAAGCGTGGCATCGAGCGCGCCACCGAGGCCGTCTCGGCCGCCCTGCTGGAGCAGGCCAAGGATGTGGAGACCAAGGAGCAGATCGCTTCGACGGCCTCCATCTCCGCCGGCGACCCGCAGATCGGCGAGCTGATCGCCGAGGCGATGGACAAGGTCGGCAAGGAAGGCGTCATCACCGTCGAGGAGTCGCAGACCTTCGGGCTCGAACTCGAGCTCACCGAGGGCATGCGCTTCGACAAGGGCTACATCTCCGCGTACTTCGCCACCGACATGGAGCGCATGGAGGCGGAGCTCGAGGACCCCTACATCCTCATCGTCAACTCCAAGATCGGCAGCGTGAAGGACCTGCTGCCGCTGCTGGAGAAGGTCATGCAGTCCGGCAAGCCGCTGCTGATCATCGCCGAGGACGTCGAGGGCGAGGCCCTGTCCACCCTGGTCGTCAACAAGATCCGCGGCACCTTCAAGTCCGTCGCCGTGAAGGCTCCGGGCTTCGGTGACCGCCGCAAGGCGATGCTCGGCGACATCGCCATCCTCACCGGCGGCACGGTCATCTCCGAAGAGGTCGGCCTCAAGCTGGAGAACGCCGGTCTGGACCTGCTGGGCCGCGCCCGCAAGGTCGTCATCACCAAGGACGAGACGACCATCGTCGACGGCGCGGGTGACAGCGAGCAGGTCGCCGGCCGCGTCGCGCAGATCCGCGCGGAGATCGACAACTCCGACTCGGACTACGACCGCGAGAAGCTCCAGGAGCGTCTGGCCAAGCTGGCCGGCGGTGTCGCCGTCATCAAGGCCGGTGCCGCCACCGAGGTCGAGCTGAAGGAGCGCAAGCACCGCATCGAGGACGCGGTGCGCAACGCCAAGGCCGCCGTCGAGGAGGGCATCGTCGCCGGTGGTGGCGTGGCTCTGATCCAGGCTTCCAGCGTCTTCGAGAAGCTGGACCTGGAGGGCGACGAGGCGACCGGTGCGCAGGCCGTCAAGTACGCGCTGGAGGCCCCGCTCAAGCAGATCGCGGTCAACGCCGGTCTCGAGGGCGGCGTCGTGACGGAGAAGGTGCGCAACCTGCAGAAGGGTCACGGCCTCAACGCCGCGACCGGCGAGTACGTCGACATGCTGGCCGAGGGCATCAACGACCCGGCCAAGGTCACGCGCTCCGCGCTGCAGAACGCCGCCTCCATCGCGGCGCTCTTCCTGACCACGGAGGCCGTCATCGCCGACAAGCCGGAGAAGGCGGCCGCGGGTGCGGCCGACCCGACCGGTGGCATGGGCGGTGGCATGGACTTCTGATCGCGCAGCGGTCAGCAGTCCCGCCCGCACCGGCCGGGCAGGTCACGGACCGAGGGCGGCATCCCGGGAGTACCGGGGTGCCGCCCTCGGCGTGTTTCACACGCGGGCTCCGTTGTCGCCCGGCCGCCTCCCCGGCAAGCGCTTGCGGCGTTCACGTCGGCGGGGGTCCGGCAACCGGTTGCCGGGCTCGTCGCTCCCGTTCTGTTCCTCCGCCCCATGATTCCGGTCGTCGTCGCTGCCGGGGCGGGGGCCCCGGCCGTCCCTGCGGTTCTCCAGCTCGACGGCGAGCGGCGCACCGACGAACATCGACGAGTACGAGCCGGTCACGACGCCGATCAGCAGGGCCACGGCGAAGTCGTTGAGCGAGTCGCCGCCCAGTGCGGCCAGGGCGGCGACGATGAACAGCGCCCCCATGCCGGTGTTGAGCGTGCGCGGCACCGTCCGCACGACCGCGCTGTTGACGACGCTTCGGAACGTCTTCCCGCGAGGTGTGCGCTCCTCGCTGCGGACCCTGTCGAAGATGACGACCGAGTCGTTGACCGAATAGCCGATGACGGTGAGCAGTGCTGCCAGGAACACCCCGTCCACCGGCTTGCCCAGCCACGCGAACGCGCCGACGAGGATGACGGCGTCGTGGGCGAGCGCGAGGACCGAGGCGGCCGAGAACGTCCAGCGGAAGCGGAACGCCAGGTAGGCGAGCTGCGCCGAGAGCGCCACCGCGAGGGCGGTCAGGGCGTTCCGGCGCAGTTCGTCGCCGAGGCTCGGTCCGAACAGTTCGTCGCGTACCTTCTCGGCCTCGCCGCCGAGGCCGGCGAGTGTCGAACGTACCGTTGCCTCCTGTTCGTCGGTGAGGTTCTCGGAACGCACCGAGATCTCCTCGCCGCCGGAGCTCTGCACGAGCGTGTCCGGCAGGCCGGCGTCCGCGAGTGCGGTACGGGCCCGCTCGGGGTCGACGGCCGAGGACGTCGAGTACTCGACGAGCCGGCCGCCGGTGAACTCGACGCCGAAGTCCAGCCCGCGCAGCACGATCCCGGCGATCGCGGCGAGCACGGCGAGGGACGAGAAGGCCAGCCAGCGCCGTCCGTGACGCATCCAGTCCGGGTCACGCGCGGTCAGCCGGGTGCGTACGCGGCCGAGTCCGGCGAGGCCCGTCAGCTTCGGGCGGGCGCGGACGGTGCGGCGCGCCACCACGGAGTCCACCAGGACGCGGGTGACGACCAGCGCACTGATCATCGAGGCCAGCACACCGATCGACAGCGTCACCCCGAAACCGCGCACCGGCCCGGAGGCGAGGGTGAACAGCAGCAGCGCGGCGAGCAGCGTCGTGACGTTGGAGTCGACGACGGCACCGAAGGCACCGCGGAAGCCCTTCACCGTGGCGGTGCGCAGACTTCTCCTCCGGGGCGGCGCGGACGCGTACTCCTCGCGGGCGCGTTCGAAGACGAGGACGTTGGCATCCACGGCCATGCCGATCGCGAGGACGAAACCGGCGAGGCCGGGGAGGGTGAGTGTCGCTCCGAACGCGAGCAGCGCCGCGTACGAGATCAGCCCGTAGCACAGCAGGCCGATCGCGGTGAGGAGACCGAGCAGCCGGTACACGCAGACGATGAACGCCGACGTGAGCAGGACGCCGATCACGGCGGCCCACGCACTCGCGTCGATGGCCTCCTCGCCGAGCGTCGGGCCGACGGTGCGCTGTTCGATGACCTCGACCGGTACGGGGAGGGCGCCGCCCTCGATCAGCGTCGCGAGCTCCTTGGCGCCGGACTCGCCGAAGTCACCCGTGATCTGGGTGTTTCCCCCGGTGATCCCCTGTTTGCAGGGCACGGACGGGTCGATCTGCGGTGAGGAGATGACCTTCTCGTCCAGCACGATCGCGACGCGCCGCTTCGGATCACCGGCAGCGGCGCAGGCAGCCTCGCCGGTCAGCTCCGCCCAGGTGTCCTTGCCCTTCGCGCGGAAGGCCAGGTCGATGAACCAGCCCGAACCCCGCTGGGGATCGATGGCCGCCTCCGCTGCCTTCACCTCCTTCCCGGTCATCGCGGCGCCGCCCACCTGCACGCGCCGCCCCGACTCGTCGGGCAGCACACCGCCGTCGCCTCCGCGCGGAGGC
This sequence comes from Streptomyces ovatisporus, assembly GCF_042653885.1. Lineage (NCBI taxonomy): Bacteria > Bacillati > Actinomycetota > Actinomycetes > Kitasatosporales > Streptomycetaceae > Streptomyces > Streptomyces ovatisporus. The sequence continues at coordinate 452,511 of NZ_JBHSFH010000005.1, read as the reverse complement.
TTCTCGCCGGTGCCCTTGGGCGGGGCGTCCTTCACGGGATGAAAGGTGAGCTGTGCCGTACGGCCGAGGACCTCGGCGGCTTCCCGCGGGTCCTGGAGGCCCGGCAGTTCGACGACGATGCGGGTGTCGCCGGAGCGGACGAGGGTGGGTTCGGAGACTCCCAGCGCGTCGACGCGCTGGCGCAGCACCTCCATGGCGTCGTCGGTGGTCCGGGGTGTGGCTTTCGAGGTGGCGGAGTCGCGGGCTTCGAGAACGATCTGCGTACCACCGCGCAGATCGATGCCCAGGCGGGGCTGTTTGGTGACGGCGAGTGCCGCGGCCAGAGCCATGACGGCAAGCGCGATCACCGCCCGCACCCTGTTGGCGCGAGTCATCGGTTTCTTCCTCCTGCACAGGCACACCGGGTTCCCGTCGGGGACGGGGTCCGGTGGTGAACGACTTGGGACCGGGGCCGCCTCGACGCGAGCGGAGGGAGCCGCCGGGTGATGCCGACGTCACGCGGGGACGCAGAACCGGCCAGGCGCCGGATGCGGTGCGGACGTCGGGTGTCAGATGCCTGTGGAGGGCGGCGGAGCGCGCCCGTGGCGCGGTGACCGGTGCGCGAGGTGCGCGGCCGAGACGGCGGGCGGTGCCGGAAGTACGGAACCGTCCCAGGCCGGGTTCTCCTGCCCTGCCGCGGGCAGCAGCGGAGCGGCCGGATGACCGGCGAGAAGGGGCGGAGGGGTACGCGTGCCCCGCAGGTGGGGTGCGTCGTCCGCGGTGTCGGAGCCGGAGGCGACGGCGGTCGCGTGGGTGCCCGGGGTCTGGCCCGGCTGGAGCGGGGCGGGGGCGGCGGGCGACGAACCGCCCAGCACGGCCAGCACCACCGCGAACAGGAGGCCGGCCAGACGTGCGGACAGGCGCGAGGGCGGCGCCTTGCGGCTGATCACCACGCGCTCACCTCACCCGTCCGGCCGTGACCGCGCCGGAAAGGAAGGGGGCGCGGACTGCCCACCCTGCCACAGGACTTCGGCGGGCAGTGCGGGACCGGGACGGTGTTCGACCGGGGAGGCCCGGAGCGGGGTGACCCGCGGGGGCGTCCCCTGCCCCGGGCAGCAGGTCTCACGCGAGGTCAGCCGGAGCTGTCGGGCCGTCCGGGGGTGAGACCGCTGCGGTGGGCGGGGGCGCCGAGCGTCAGTGAGAAGCGCCGGGCCGCGGCGGCCACGGCCCGCCCGCATCCCGCCAGGGCGTCCACGTCCGAGAAGTTGCTCAGGGTGGCTGCGCTCATGCCGCCGACTGCCGTACCCGAGTGGTCGAAGACCGGGGCTCCGACGGCGATGACGCCCGCCTCGTTCTCCTCGTGGTCTTCGGCGTACCCGCGGCGGCGGACCGCGGCCAGCTCTTCCAGCAGCTTCGCGGGGTCGGTGTGCGTGGATTCCGTACGGGCCGGCATGCCGGTGCGTTTCAGCAGCGCGAGCACCGACTCCTCCGGGAGGGAGGCCAGCACGGACTTCCCCACGGACGTGGAGTGCAGCGCGAGGCTCATGCCGACGCGGGAGGCCAGCCGGTACGGCCTGTCGGCCTCGAGCTTGGCGGCGTAGACCGCTTCGTCGCCGGTGAGCAGGGCGAAGTGGACTGTCCAGTCCGTCTCTTCGCGGAGCTCCTCCAGGGTGGGCAGCGCCTGGTTGGGGAGGTCCACCTCGCGCTGGTGGCTGCCGACGAGGGTGAGGATGCGGGGGCCGCCGGTGTAGCTGCCCCGGCCCAGGTACCGGGCGAAGCCGCGCTGGACGAGGGTCTGGAGGATCCGGTGGACCGTCGGCTTGGGCAGCGAGGTGACCTCGGAGATCTCGGCGATGCTGCGGTGCCGGGCCAGCGCCTCCAGCACGTCGAGTGTCTTGTCTGCCGCCGTACGGCGCGCCTCACCGGCCATCGCCCCAGTCTACGGGCGGTGGCGGAGGGGTCCAGGGCGTACGGGGACGGGCAGAAGGCGCGCCCGGGTCTTCCTCTGCGCGGTGGGTTCCCAGCCGGGGAGGGCTGTGGCAGCATCTCGGCATCCTCAGGAATTCCGGAATGGAATTCCTTCACGCGGAATATTGAGCTGCGGCGAGACGTGAGGAGACGCCCGATGTCCAGCACAGCGAGTCGCCCGGACGCCCCGGGAGGGCGCAGCGCGCGGACCGACAGCGAACTGCGGCGCGTGGTGACCGCGTCCGTCGTCGGCACGGCGCTCGAGTGGTACGACTTCTTCATCTACGGCACGGCCGTCGTCCTCGTCTTCAACGATCTGTTCTTCGTCCAGGACGATCCGGCCATGGGCACGCTCATCGGCCTGGCGACCTTCGGGGTCGGCTTCGTCTTCCGCCCTGTCGGCGGCTTCTTCTTCGGGGCGCTGGGCGACCGCATCGGCAGACGTTCCACGCTCGTACTGACGACGCTCGTCATGGGGATCTCCACGGGGCTGATCGGTCTGCTGCCGACGTACGCGTCGATCGGCGTCGCGGCGCCGGTGCTGCTGACGCTCATGCGGGTGTGCCAAGGACTGGGCGCGGGAGCCGAGTTCGGGGGTGCCTCGACCCTGCTCGCCGAACACGCGCCGGCCGAACGGCGCGGGTTCTACGCCTCGTTCGCGCAGATGGGCGTGCAGATCGGGCTCGTACTGGGCACGGTGGTCTTCCTGCTGGTGGGGCTGATGCCGCAGGCGAGCCAGCAGTCGTGGGGATGGCGGCTGCCGTTCCTCTTCAGCTTCGTGCTGATCGCCGTGTCGCTCTACCTGCGGCTGCGCGTCGCCGAATCACCGGTCTTCCAGCGGATGAAGGCGGACCGGAACGTGGTGAAGCTGCCGGTGCGCGAGGCGCTGAAGCGCTACCCGCGCAGTTTCCTCGTGGGGATCGGGGCGCACATCTGCGACACGTCCGTCGTCTACATCTACGCCACGTTCTCCGTGTCGTACCTGACGGTGCAGGTCGAACAGCCCAAGTGGGTGGCTCTGACCGGCGTGATCTCGTTCGGTCTCGTCGTGATCGCTCTGCAGCCCGTGTACGGCGCCCTCTCCGACCGCGTCGGACGCAGGCCGCTGAACCTCTTCAGCGTCGTCTTCACCGGGCTGTTCGCGTACCCGTTCTTCGTGCTGCTCGACACGGGTGTGCCCGTCGTCATCTGGCTCGCGATGATCGTGGCCACCTCGCTGGGCCTGGCGCCGATGATCGCGGTCCAGCCGGCCTTCTACGCCGAGCTGTTCGGGGCCCGGGTCCGCTACACGGGCTTCGCGGCCTCACGGGAGATCGGTGCCGCGCTCGCCGGGTTCTCCCCCTTCATCGCGGCGGCGCTGCTCGGGTACGCGGACGGGGACCCGTGGCTCGTCGCGCTGTTCATGGCGGGCACGGCGGTGATCTCGCTCGTGGCGTTCCTCTACTCCAAGGAGTCCCGCGAGACGGACGTCGGGCTCGCCGAGCACGCCCCGGCGGCGCCCGCGGTGCCGCCGGACGCGGCGGACGCGGCGGATGTGCCGGAGCCCGGCTCCGGAAAGGAGTGAGGGCGGCGATGGAGCTGCAGAACAAGGTCGCCGTCGTCACCGGGGGCTGCACCGGCATCGGACGGGCGACCGCGGTCGCCCTCGCCGACGCGGGTGTGCGCGCGGTCGCAGCGAGCTGGACGCGGTCGGCCGAAGCCGCGGAGGAGTTCGCACGCGTCGTCGCGCGCCACGGGTGCGAAGCCATGACGGTCCGCGCCGACGTGGCCGACGACACGGCCGTACGGGCCTTCGCCGACAGCGTGCTGGAGCGTTTCGGACGGGCGGACGTACTGGTCAACAACGCGGGCACCACTCGCGCCGTGTCGGAGGCCGATCTGGACGGGCTGAGCGACGAGATCTGGCACGAGCTGCTGGACGTCAACGTCGTCGGCGCCTTCCGCAGCACCCGCGCCCTCGCCCCCGCCCTCCGGGAGGCTGCGGGGGCGGTGGTCAACATCTCCTCCATCTCCGCCTACCGCGCGGGCGGTTCGTCCATCGCGTACGGCGTGAGCAAGGCGGCGATGCTGCAGCTGACCCGGAACCTCGCGAGCGCCCTCGCCCCGGACGTACGCGTCAACGCTGTCGCACCGGGCACCGTAGCGACCCGCTGGCAGACGGCCCTGCACGGTGAGGAGGGTTTCGCCGAACGCGCCCTGGCCGAGCGGGAACACGTACCGCTGCGCAGGACGGCCGAGCCAGGGCACGTGGCGCAGGCGGTACTCGGGCTGCTGGGGATGGACATGGTGACGGGGGAGACGGTCGTCGTGGACGGAGGCAAGCACGTGCGGTACTGAGCTTCGGGCGGGCCGCGGCGGGCGGCGCATCGGCGCCCCGGGCCGGTGCACGCGCTGTGCCGTCGTGCCCTGCGCCGCAGTGGTCTGTACCCGACGGGCAGCGACAGCGTCACGTAGATCACGACGAAGAACGTCGAGGCCACAGCGGCCCGTTGGGCCGCGGGAGCGGCTGCGTCGACGGCGGCGAGCCCGGCACGGAAGGTCATGCCCTGCCCGAGCCCCGCCACCAGGCCCGCGGTGACGAGGAGTTCGAAGGACTCGACGGTGAGTGCGGCCGTCAGCAGGCGTATTCCGGTCGTGGGCGGCGGGTCCGGCCCGGGGACGGCCCTGCCGGGGCGTCCTCGTGAACTCGCCGCGGAGCGGCCCCCGCTGTCCCCGGCCGTCCTCAACGCTTCTGTCCCGCACGGGTGTTTGTGCCACCGCCGGACGGGCTACCCGGAGGTCAACTATCCGCTAAGCGCAGAAAGCTCGGGGTAGGTCATCGTGTCCACAGTTGTGATCATTGTTCTGATCGTGGCCGTTGCGGCTGTCGTCGTCGGTGCGGCCCGCACCGGCCTCGTCAAGCGGGGCGCAGGAAACCGCGGCATGAGCCTCAGGCGGCGCTTCGGACCCGAGTACGACCGGGTGCTCGCCCGTCACAACGGCGACACCAAGGCCGCCGGCCACGAACTCTCCGAGCGCGTGCGCCGGTTCGGGGCCATCGAGGCGCACCCGCTTCCTCCGCACGTGCGGGAGCAGTACGTGACGCGCTGGACGGCGGCGCAGGAGAGTTTCGTCGAATCACCGCAGGAGGCGCTGGCCGAGGCCGAACGCCTGCTGGCCGGGCTCGCCCAGGCGCGCGGGTTCCCCGGACCGGAGCGTCCCGACGAACACGTCGCCGCGCTGTCCGTGCACCACGCTCACCACATCGAGGGTTACCGGCGCGTGCACGCCGCTGCGACCGTTCCGGGCGGTACGGAGGAGATGCGGGAGGCCATGCTCCAGGCCCGTGCGTTCTTCGACGCGCTTGCGACCGAGCCGACGGGACGCACCGCGGGCACCGGCCGGCGCTTCGGCCGTGCGGGCCGTGCCCGCACCGGACGTCCGCTGACCCACGACGGTCCCACGCGGCGGCCGTTGCTCTCGCCGCGTGGCAACGCGAAGGGACGTGAGGCGCTGTGACGACCGACGACGCCCGCAAACGCACCGCGTCCCAGACGCCGCGGGCCGCTCCGGCCGCTCCCGCCGGTCCCGCCGGTCCGGCCGCTCCGCCACCGCCGGAGGCCCCGCCGCACGCCGTCGGCGGACCGCCCGCCGACCCGGGCTCGACCGGGAACCCGGCATCGGCCGATCCGCCTGCCCCGCCGCCCGTCCCGCCGGGTGCGCCCGCCGACCCGGTGGCTGCCGCGGACTCCGGCCCGGGCCACGGTCTCGTACCGCCGGTCGCGGCAGCACAGCGACGGGACCGCGGGCAGGAGCACCGGACAGCGGCCCTTCGCAGTGGGGACGCGACAGGTCCACTGCTCGGGCTGGACGAACGCGACCGTCTCACCGCCCGCCTCCACCACGCCGTCAGCGGCTTCGTGGACGGGCCGCGCAAGGCCGTCGAGGAGGCGGACCACGTCTTCGAGGAGGCGGCCCGCCACCTCACCGACGCCCTGGCCCAGCGGCGCCGTGCGCTGCGGCAACCGTGGCAGGAGGGAGGCGACGGCCGCGCTGCCGACTCCGCCGCGGCAGACGCCGGTACGGAGGAGCTCCGGCTGGCTCTGCGGGAGTACAAGGCGGCGACCGAACGCCTGCTGAAGCTGTAGCGACCGGCCGCGGGTCCACCCGCGGCCCTCGGCCGTGGCCGCTGGGCGGGGAGCGAAGCAGGGAGCGCGGACCGCCCGGGACGGACAGCTGTCGTCCGTCCCGGGCGGTCCGCGCCCGGTCGCTCCCCGCGCTCAGACGCCGATCGGGCGTCTCGGACCGCCGTGGCCGCCGTCCTCCTCGTCGGCCCCGTCCGGGGTCCCGCCGTCGCGGTCCGGCGCCGCCGCTGCCGCCGCCGCGGGCATGCCGCCCGCCACGACCGTGCTTGCCGGACGGTCCGTCTCCGGGGCGACGTCGAGTTCCGCCAGCATCTGCTTGCTGAAGCCGAAGAAGTAGGTCGCGACGAAGCCCGCCGCGTAGCCCGTGGCCATGCCCAGCGCGTACACCGCCGCGATGGCACCGAGACCCTGGCTGCCCTTGAGGAGGGGGAAGAGGGCCCAGCCCGAGGGCCCGATCGCGGTGGACCCGACGGACGTCCCGATCTGATGGAAGAGCCCGACCACGCCACCCCCGACCGCTCCGCCCACGCAGGCCGTGACGAAGGGCCGGCCGAGGGGGAGCGAGACGCCGTAGATCAGCGGTTCGCCGACGCCCATGAGCCCGGCGGGGAGGGCCGACCTGATGGTCTTGCGGATCGAGGTGTTGCGCCGCAGCCGGAGGTAGACGGCGAGGGCCGCACCGACCTGGCCCGCGCCGGCCATGGCGAGGACCGGCAGCAGCACCGTGAACCCGTCCTGCTCGATCAGGGTGGTGTGGATGGGGATGAGCGCCTGGTGCAGGCCGAGCATCACCAGCGGCAGGAAGAGACCGCCGAGTACGAAACCGGCCACCGCTCCGCCGTGCAGGAGCAGCCAGTTGGCGACCTCGCCGATGCCGGTGGAGATCAGCCCGCACACGTACATCAGCCCGAAGAGGGTGACCAGGCCGGAGACGAGGACGGTGACGGTGGGTGTGACCAGCACGTCCACCGCTTCCGGCACCCGGCGGCGGCACCACCTCTCCACGTGCACGGCGAGGAGCGCGGCGAAGAGCGCACCCAGCACACCTCCCTGTCCGGGGGCGAGCTTCTCGCCGAACGCCGAGACGTCGGAGACACCCGCGAAGACGATGACGGCCGCGGCCGCTCCGCCGAGGACAGGCGTACCGCCGAACTCTGCCGCGGTGTTGATGCCGACGAAGACCGCGATCAGGGACATGAAACCGGTGGAGATCGCCGTCAGGGCGGGGACGATGCCGGACGCCCACTGCGCGCTGCCGCTGCTGACCAGATTGGTCAGCAGGCCGTTGATGCCCGCGACGATGCCGCAGCCGATGAGGGCCGGGATGAGAGGCACGAAGATGTTGGCGACGCGGCGCAGCATCAGCTTCACCGGTGTGGCGTTCCTGCGTCTGCGCGCCGCGCGGATCGCCTCACCCCGCTCGGCGAGCTCCTCGGCGGTGGACGCGCCGCCCGCCGCAGCCGCAGCCGGGGACGGTGCGGCCTCCGCCGCAGCGTCGTGCCGCCCCTGCGAGGAAGCCGCACGGTGCGGGTCGTGTTCGACCAGCGCCTTGAATTCGGGGGTGACCCGGGCGACCTTCCCCGGGCCGAGCACGATCTGGAACGCTTCGTCGTCCTCGACCACGCCCATCACGTCCGGCAGTGCGCGCAGCGCCGCGTCCTGCACCAGCGAACGGTCGGTCAGGCCGAGCCTCAGCCGTGTCATGCAGTGGGTGACGGAGGTGACGTTCGGGGCGCCCCCCACGAGGGGGAGCAGGGCCTCGGCGATCTGGCGGTTCTGGTCTGAGCTCATGGGTGCGGTCGCTCTCTGACGGTCCGGTAGACCCGGAACGTGGTGCGGTCGAGCGTGCCGACCGGGACCTCGCCGGGCCTTCACCGGCAGTCCGGCGCCCCCCGGCGCCGGCTGCGGTCTCCGTCAGCCGCTTGGCACCACTGTCAGCCCTCACCCGTCGCCGTGCGGATCGCCGCACGCAGGTGACCGTCGGCCTCGGCGAGCAACTGGGCGGCGGTACGGCCGTTCACCCCGGCCAGGATGATCAGAATGGCGTTCTTCACCTCATCGTCCGCTTGGGTGAGAGCGGCCTCGATGGCGGCGTCGTCGGCGCCTGTCGCGAGGGAGACGATGCGGCGCGAACGGGCCCGCAGCTTCTCGTTCGAGGCGCGGACGTCGACCATCAGGTTCCCGAACGTCTTGCCCAGACGGATCATGGTGATGGTCGAGAGCATGTTCAGGACGAGCTTCTGTGCCGTACCGGCCTTCAGCCGCGTGGAGCCCGTGAGGAGTTCCGGGCCGACGACGACCTCGATGCGCTGCGCTGCGGCGTCACCGAGCGGCGAGTTCGCATTGCAGGAGAGGCCGACCGTGAACGCGCCGTGTGTGTGGCGGGCGTACTCGACGGCGCCGACCGCGTACGGAGTGCGGCCGGAGGCCGAGATTCCCACGACGGTGTCGTCCGCCGTGAGCTGGAGTTCGTCGAGGTCGGCCGCGGCCAGCTCCTTGCTGTCCTCGGCGCCTTCCACGGAGTTGCTCATCGCACCCGGCCCGCCCGCGATGAGACCGACGACGTCGGCGGGGTCGGTGTTGAAGGTGGGCGGGCACTCGCTGGCGTCGAGCACGCCGAGACGTCCGGCGGTGCCCGCGCCCGCGTAGATCAGGCGCCCGCCGCGGGCCATCCGCTCCGCGACGGTGTCGATGGCCGCGGCGATCTGCGGCAGCTGGGCGGCGACGGCTGTGGGAACGGTGGAGTCCTCACCCGACATGATCCGGGCGATCTCCAGGGTGGGCAGCTGGTCGATCTCTGACAGCTCACTGCGGAACGCCTCCGTGGTGAGCGTCTCCAGCTGGGCGCGCAGTTCGCTGTAGGAGGCTCCGTTCGCGCTGCCCGGGGAGGCCGGGCGGGAGGCGGCGTCGTTGTCCGAACTGTAGGACGGAGGTGTGTCGGCGGTGGAGGTCATGGAGGGGTACGGCTCTCTCTGACAGGCGCGGTGCGGCTGGGAGGGGTGCTGTCGGTGCGTCACTGGTGCCGGGCGGAGCTGCTTCCCGTGAGAGTGCGACGACCGGCGCGCATGACCCTTCCCCCTCGGTCCGGGCCGGGAACCGGGAGGCCGGGACGGGCGTCGCGCCGGTGGGCAGAGAGCTGCTCCTTCCGCGGTCAGCGCGGCCGGGGCGAATGACGGTGCGCGAGCGCCTCGTAGGAGGCGGAGAGCGCCGGTGCGGCGCTCTCGTACGTACGTTGCGCCACGCCGATGAACAAACAGTCGACGACCAGGAGTTGGCTCGTACGGCTGGACATGGCGGCGGGCCGCAGTTCGCTCTCGCGGGCCGTGGACGTGGTCAGTACGTGGTCGGCGTACTGTGCGACCTCTCCGTCCGAACGGCCCGTGATGGCGATGGTCGTCGCGCCGTGGTCGAAGGCGGCCCGGAGGGGCTCGATGACGTCGACGGTCCGTCCGGAGTGCGTGATGGCCACTGCGACGTCGCCGGCCCGAAGTTGCACCGCATTGGTGACGGCCAGATGGGGGTCCGCTTCCGCGTGCGCGACGTGGCCGATGCGCAGGAGCTTCTGCGCGAGGTCCTTGCTGACGAGGCCGGACGCGCCCACGCCGTACACGTCGACGCGCCGGGCGGCGGCCAGGGCGGTGACGGCGGCCTCCAGCTGGACGGTGTCCAGGCCGGCGGCGGTGTCGGCGAGCGTCTGCTGCTCGTCGTGGGCGAGCTTGGCCACGACGTCGGAGATCGGGTCGTCCACCGCTATGTCGGCGGTGACCGCGGGCGCGGCACCCGACTCCTGCTGTGCGGCGAGCCCGGCGAGGGCCAGGCGCAGGTCGCGGTAGCCGGGGAAGCCGAGGAGCCGGGAGGTGCGCACGACGGTGGCCTCGCTCGTACCGGTGCGCTCGGCGAGGCCCGTGACGGTCAACTGGGCGCAGCCGGCGGGGTCTCCGGCGACGGTTTCGGCGACGCGCTGCATCGAGCGCGTCATCGACGGGGCCATGGTGCGCACCTTCGCGGCGAGAGCACCGGGAGCGGGCGGGCCGGGGGCGGGGCGCGGAGCGGCGGGCGGCGGGCCGGCGTCCCGGGCGGCGCCGCTGCCTTGGGGTCTGCCGTGGGTCCTGTTGCTTCTGGCGAAACTTTCCTTCAGATACGTGGTCATCGCCGGAAGATATTTTCGCCCGGGAGGGTGCGTCAAGGCTTTCAGGCCAAATCGGCCGGGATCTTCGCGCCGCTCTGCGGCAGGCGCTGTGCCCCTTTTGGTGCAATGGAGACATGGACCTTTTGGAGCAGACACTTCACGCGGCACGCGCCCTCGTGCTCGCCGACCTGGAGGCCGGCAAGGTCGCGGACGCCGACGTGGTCTCGCTCGTCGAAGAGGCCGTCTCCCACCGCAGGTGGTGGGTCGAGCAATGGCCCGACGGCATCGCCTTCGTCAACGGGCTGATAGCCCAGGACGTACAGGACGCCTTGCTCGACCGGTACGGGCGGTGGCCGCTGTGCCCCGTGTGCATCGGCTCGGACCCGCACGCACTGGACGTCGAACCGGCGCTCGGGGAGGACCCGCACTGGGTGTGCAGCAAGACGACGACCTCCGTGGCACGGGTCGGAGCACTGAACAAGTGGCTCTGAGGTGCCCGCGGGCGGGGCGGCAGTACCGGCGGCGGTGGCAGCGGCCTCCGGGACGGCGGCGGCAGTGGCGCCTGCGCGGCCGGTTCCGCGGCCGGGGCGCCTGCGCCAGGGACCACGGGACGTCCCCGGGCTCCCTGCGGTGACCGTCTACATCGATCCGCCCGACTGGCCGGGCCGCGGGCGCATGTGGTCGCACCTGGTGAGCGACTCCTCCTACGAGGAGCTCCACGCCTTCGCCGCCGCGATCGGCTGTCCGCGCGGTGCCTTCGACCGCGACCACTACGACGTGCCGAGCACCCGGTATCCGGCCGCGGTGGCGGCCGGAGCCGTCGAAGTGGGCTGCAAGGAGCTGCTGCGGCGCCTCACCGAGGCCGGGCTGCGCCGCCCGCGCCGACGCGGACCGGCGCCGCCGCAGGAGTGAGGCTCAGCGTGCGGCCGGGCACGCCGCCTGCCGGAGCGGCGCACTTCTGCGTGCCGTCCGCCTCTGCACGAGGGACGCCCAGGCAGTGGCACCCACACCGGCCGCGGCCAGGGCCGCGCCCGTCCACGCGACCGACCGGTAACCCCACCCCGCGTCGATGACCAGGCCGCCCAGCCAAGGGCCGACGGTGTTGCCGATGTTGAACGACGACGTCGTCGTCGCGCCCGCCAGCGTGGGCGCTGCGCCTGCGACGTCGAACATCCGGGTGTTCAGCGCCGGCGCCGTCATGAACGCCGTGATCCCCAGCAGCAGCGCGAGCCCCACCGCTGCGACGCTGCTCCGTGCGAGCAGGGCCAGCAGTGCCAGAGCGGCCGTCGACGCCGCGATGCCGCCGTACATCGTGCCGAAGAGGTGTCCGTCGGAGATCCGGCCGCCGATGGCCGTACCGAGCAGTCCGCCCAGTCCGAACAGCGCCAGCACTGTGGGCACCCAGCTCTCCCGCAGGCCCGCCACGTCCGTGAGCAGCGGTGCGAGGTAGGAGAAGACGGCGAAGACCGCCGCACCGTTCAGCGCGATGATGACGACGGTGAGCCACACCTGCTTGTCCTTGTAGATGCGCATCTCCCGGCCGAGCCGCGGACGGCCGGCGCCCGTCGGCGGCTGCGTGTTCGGTACGAACGCCAGCACCCCCGCCAGTGCGACGGCCGACATCACCGCCACCGCCCAGAACGCCGACCGCCAGCCCGCGTGCTGGCCGAGCAGTGAACCGGCCGGCACTCCGAGGATGTTGGCGATGCTCAGCCCGCCGACGAGGACGGCCATCGCCCGTGCCCGCACGTCCACATGGACCACCGACACGGCGACTGCCGCGCCCACGGCCCAGAAGCCGGCGCACGCGAGCGCACTGACGACGCGGGAGGCGAAGAGCACCTCGTAGGTGGGGGCGAGCGCCCCCGCCACCTGGCCGAGCCCGAAGACGACGAGCAGCGCGACGAGGGTCGTACGGCGCGGCAGCCGCAGTGTCGCGGCGGCGAGCACGGGGGCGCCGACGACCATGCCGATCGCGAAGGCGGAGATCAGCAGCCCCGCCTGAGGTATGGAGACGCCCAGATCGCGCGAGAGGGGTTGCAGCAGTCCGGAGAGCATGAACTCCGAGGTGCCGAGCGCGAAGACCGCGAGCCCGAGGACGTGGACGGACAGCGGCATCCGGCGGGCGGCCGGGAGCTCCCTGCCGTCGGGGGAACTGCGGGCGCCGGAGGCGCCGGGGGTGCTGCCGGTGGCGTCGGGGGCAGGAGAGCGGGCGGGCGCGCCGGTCTTCTCCGCGCTGGTGTCGGGCATGTCAGGCGTCAACGACGCGCCACCGCCCCGGCATTCCGGCGAGGCGGTCCGGCCACGGACGGATCCGGAGCGGGGTCGTGCCTGCCGGGCAGGTCACGGGAGGGCGGGCCGGGGCGAGCTACGGGTGGCGGCCGAGCAACGCCACCAGCCGTTCCTGCGGCACCACGTCCTCGGGCACGGGCACCGGGGGGTCGAAGACACCGACGCCCTGCCAGCTCTTCACCTGCGGGGCGACCTGTGCGTAGACGGCGTCGGCGAGTTCGTCGTGCATGCGGGTCCGTACGCCGATCCCACGGGCGAGGTCCCAGCCGTGCACCGCCAGGTCGGTGGTCATCTGCCAGCCGTACTCCGTGGCCGGACTCGTGCCTCCGGTGACGTGCACCTGGCCGTGCAGCGCGCCCTCGCGGTGGAACGCGGACCACGAGCCGCTGCCCGCCCGTTCCCACGCCGCGACGGGGTCGTCGCCGAGGACGTCCCCCTCGTAACGGTCGCCGACCTGCGCGAGCGTCTCGCCGGCGAGCAGGTGCGGTGCCCAAAGATGCTCGCCGACAATGTGGTTGACCAGATCCCGTACGTTCCAGTCGGTGCACGGGGTGGGTTCCTCCCACTGCCGGTCGCCGACCTCGTGCACGAGGCGGTCCCACTCCTTGAAGGCTGACTCGAAAGCGTCGATCAGTTCCATGCGTCAATGGTGCGCCTGATCCGGCACGCGGCATCCCGGCTCACCCGTACGGGCCCGGTCGCCGTGGCGCCCGGGCGTACCACCGCATCCCGGCGTCCGGTGTGACGTACGTCACTCGTCTCGGTGTCATACGTGGCTGCCCCCGCGTACGTGTACGGATCGTCCGGCCTGCGCGAGCGGCGTACGGCTCCGGACAGCGCGGTCGCCGAGCCGCGTGCACTCGGGGGAGTGCCGGGGCGGCTGTGAGGGGGGTGCGCCCGGCAGGAGCCGGCCGCCCACCGGGCCGCCGTCCCGGCGCCGCGTCCGGCACCGCGCGCAAGCGGCGACGGCGCCGGAGCCTCAACTGCCGTTCCGTGCCGGCCTCTCGGCCGCCGAGCAGGTCGGGACCTCGGTGGTGTTGCGTGTGCGCACACCCGGCAGCCAGCCCTCGAACCGCTCGCGCCCTCCTTCGTCCTGCGCCTTCTCCACCCGGTACCAGCGGGGCGAGGAGATGCCCTTCTCGTCCGTGACCAGCCGGCCGTCCGTGACGACGCAGGTGGCGGTGAGCCGGTCGCCGTGCCAGACGCGGCCTGCCGCGTTGCCGGGGTCGGCGTAGAGCGTGTACGGGTTCTCGGCGACCCGGAGCGAGCACTCCAGGGTGCGAAGTTCCTGGCAGGGCTTCTCGACGTTGTACACGCGCAGGGTGACGGCGCCGCCGTTCGGGTCGGCCGGGGCCGCGCTCTTCCCGGGCGCGGGGCCGGACGCCGGGGAGACCAGCCACCAGGTGCCGCAGACGACGAGGGTCACCGCCACCGTGGCGACAGCGATCAGGACCAGCGGCACGGGACGCCGGCGCGCACGCGGCACGGGGGCGACCCTGATGTCGTCGCGCGGGGCGCGGACCCTCTCCCACAGGCCGTCGGGAACCTCGATCTCGGCGTCGGCGGACCGCAGCCGTTCGCGGAGAGCCGCCGCTGTCTCCTCGCGTCGTTCAGCACGCATGCCGTTCTCCTCTCGAGCGGCCCGCGCGCTGGGGGAGCGCGCCTCGCAGCTTGTCCAGGGCCCGTCTCCGGGTCAGTGCCACGGTGCCCCGGTGCAGGCCGAGGATCTTCGCGGCCTGGTCGATCGTGTAACCGTCCAGGTCGACGAGGATGACGACTCCGGCCTGCCGGACCGTCAACTGACGAAGCAGACGTACGGTTTCCAGCTCCGAAGCCCGCCGCTCCAGTCCTCCGTCGTCCGACTGCCGGCCGGGGTCTGCGGAGGCCGCGCCCGAGTCCCCCGCGAACTCGACGTCGGCGACCAGCACTTGCCGTCGTTCCCGCCGCCAGCTGTCGCGAATCACGCTCAGCAGCGCGGAGAAGGCGTAGGCGTAGGGCTCCGGATGAGCGAGGAACCGCTCGGGCCTGGCGGCCAGTTTGAGGTAGACCTCGTGGACGGCGTCCTCCGCCGGCTGACGCGGACCGGCGAGCATCGCGGCTCTCCGGTACAGCCGGTGCAGCAGCTCGCAGAAGACGTCGTCGAACGACGGGTCGGGCTTGTCGTTGCCGGTGTCGGAAGAAATGACCACGTGGCCTGCGACCCTCCGTGGTGAGTGGCCTCTTGGGTGATGGGGTGGTGCGTCGGGTCCGTCGTGCCTCTGCGTCGTCCTGCCGGTCCGGCCTCGAACGTCGCGGTGCCGTCGACCACAAACGCCGGGGTGCTGTCCGGAGGCTGCAAGTCCGCCCGGTTTCGACGATCCGTGTTCACCTGGGGGCGGCTTGTCCGGCCGTGCGTGGTGCGCTCAACTCCGCCCGTCCCCCTCCGTCTGCGATTCGAGCAGCCCCAACTCGGTCGTGAGGTTGCGGCGGGCGGCATTCTCCCATCGTTCCTGGGCGTACGTGGTGCGGAACAGCCGCGGAAGCCCCAGGAGTTGACGAAGTACGCCCGCACGCCCGGCGCGGAAGCGCTCCTCGGGGACGAAGGCGTACTCCCGGCGCACGGCCGCGGCGTACTCGGCGTACCGGGCGGGTGGGCCCGCCAGTACGGCCAGATCCGCGTCGCACAGCAACTCGCCGTCGTCGTCTCCCGGTTCGGGATCGTGGGTGACGGTGAGACGTACCAGACGGACGACCTCCTCGGTACGGGCCCGGCCGACGCCCGCTTCGAGCAGGGCGCGCAGGGCGAGACGGGCGCTGCGCTCCTCGTTCTCGCTCCTGTCGGGGCGGTAGACCGCGTCGTGGAACCACGCCGCAAGCCGCGCCGTGTCGGCGTCCGCCCCCGGTGTGTGAGGGGCCAGTTCGTCCACGCGGTCCAGTACGGCGAGAAGGTGGCCGACGTCGTGGTAGTGCCGCTGCGGTTCCGACCACCGGGCGATGAGGTCCTCGCCGTACGGTCCTGGTGCCGGTTCCTCCTCGCCGCCCCTGACCCGGACGAGCAGCGCGTGCCAGTCGGCGAGCAGGCGGTCACGCGTCCCACGGAGGGCGGATTCGTCGGTTGCCATGACGTGATTGTCCCCTGGCGTGCAGGGTCGTCGGGCCTGCCGCCGACGGGGACGCGGGTTCGCCCCGGCACTGTTTCCGTCTGCTGTTCCGACTGCTGTTCCGACTGCGGCTCCGGCGCCCGGGCGCCTCTCCGGACGGCTCTCCGGACGGCTCGATGCCGACTTCCCGCGAGGGCGGACGTGTGGCAGAGTGCTGAACATGTCTAGACCAATTCTCGAGGTCATCGCCCTGACAGCCGACGACGCGCGGGCGGCGCAGGCCGGAGGAGCCGACCGCCTCGAACTGGTCGCCGACATGGCTTCCGACGGCCTCACCCCCAGCCGCGAGACCTTCGCCCGCATCCGTGCAGCCGTCGGCGTTCCGCTGCGCGTCATGCTGCGCGCGTCCACCGGTTTCACGGTGGGCAGCGACGCGGCACTGGGCGAACTGTGCGAGCAGGCAAGCCGGTTGCGCGCCGAAGGTGCCGACGAGTTCGTCCTCGGCTTCCTCGACGACGCGGGGCGGCCGGACCTGCGCGCCGTCGTCGCCGTGACGGACGTTCTCGACGGCTGCTCCTGGACCTTCCACCGGGCCATCGACCGCGCGGCAGACCGCGAAGGGCTGCGCCGGGCGCTCGCCGGGCTTCCGGGCGGTGCCGGGAGCGGGAGGGGGCAGGGCCTGCCGGCGGGACAGGCGGACGCGGAGGGCGCGGGCAGGGGCAGGCCAGGGGCGGGCAGCGCCCCGGACACCTACCTGACGGCGGGGTCGCCGCGGGGTGTCGACGCCGGGCTCGGCGTGCTGTGCGCGGAGGCGGCCCGCGCCGCGGCCGGCGAACCGGGCTATGAGGCACAGACGTTGGCCGGCGGGGGGCTCCGCCTCGACCACGTGCCGGCACTCGCCGCCGCCGGGATCACCGCCTTCCACATCGGCGGCGCCGCGCGCCTCGACGGGTGGGACAGCCCCGTCGACGCGACCAGAGTGCTGGATTGGCGCAAGGCACTGGACGGGATCGCGGCGACGGGCCGGACGTCCTGACTGCGGCCACCCGACCGGGGTCTCCCGCGAGCAGGAGGACTGTCGTCACGGACGCTCCCGGTCGGTTCGCGTGATCGCCCACCGGTCGTGGTCCCGCCACTCTCCGTCGATCAACTGGAACTCGGGGGAGTGCCCTTCGAGGCGGAAGCCCAGCCGCGCGACGAGCTTCGACGAGCGTGTGTTCGCGGGCTGGATGTCGGCCTCCAGCCGGTGCAGCCCCAACTCGCCGAAGGCCCGGCGGAGTACGAGGCCCAGCCCCTCCGTCATGTACCCCCGCCCCGCTGTGGGCGCGTACGCGACGTAGCCCAGCGTGCCGCGCTGCAGGCTGCCTCTGACGATGTTGTTGATGTTGACGCCTCCGACGATCCCCCCGGTACGCCGCAGGCAGATCAAGAACCCCTCGTGAGCGGGTCCTTCGAACCGGGCGACGTACTCCGCGAAGGCTTCGCGGCCCATGTCCCGCTGCGGCACCCACGGCCGGTGGAGATCCGTGCTCTGCCGCGCGAGAGCTGTGAGTTCGGCGTGGTCCTGGCGGGTGACGTGACGTATCCCCACGCGGGGACCGCTGAGAAGGAACGACTTGTTCTCGGATGCCATCGCACGACGCTAAGAGGTCATCTCATCTGGAAGGGCGACTTCTGTCGCGTCGGCGCCCGAGCATTTCCTCGATGGCCTGCTCAACGAGGTGAGTCGTCTGTGTCGGGGGGCTCCTCTTGAGCAGGGCGCTCATCCGCTGGGCCTCTTCGATGGTCGGCAGGAGGCCCACCAGGAGAAGCGGTAGCAGCAGGCGGCGGGCAAGGACTTCGTTTTCGGAGGTGACCTGCGGCCGACGCACGACCGAGACGTTGACCCGGATGGCGTGCTCGTTGCCCAGGGGGACACCCGGCCGGTCCGTCTCGATCGCGGCATAGCGGAAACCGTGGGCAAGATCGCATGCGGGGCAACCGGCAGGACCACGGCTGAGCCGGTCACCGCAGTCGGAGCAGACCAGCCTGTCGAGCGCGGCATCCACCACCCGCCAGTCGTGACGATCGGGTTCGGCCGCCACCATCTCGGCAAGCGCCTCGGTTTCCTGAGAGTCGCCGGCGTCCCACCGGTGCAGAAAGGCGGACCATTCGTCCTCCAGGATGCTGTCCACCAGCCTGCGGCAGGCGATACAGGCAGGCGCACCGCTGTACTCGTATCCGCCGCATTCGGCACAGCGGCGTACAGCCGCTTCGACCGCGGGTCTTGCCATGGCCCTCCTCCCGCCAGCGCCGGTGCGGTATGGGAGACGACCGGCGATCGCGTTGCTCACTGTCCTGGCGAGTTTCTCCTGCCGCGCCTGGCGGGAGAAACGGTTTACGGCTTCGGTGGCACCAAGCGGCGGAAGCAGATGAGGGTGCAGGCGATGGCGGTGAAGGCCAGGAAGTGCTCTGCCCTGCGTTCGTAGCGGCGGTGGAGTCTGCGGCAGCCGCCGAGCCCTGCCACGGTGCGTTCTGTCGTCCAGCGGTGCAGGCCGAGTCGCGTCGAGGGCTCGACCCCCTTGCGGCCGCGTCGGAGCGGGAGGGACCACCCGCTGGAACAGTTCCCACAGCTCATCCGGCACCAGACGTTCCACGGTCACCACGAACTCAGGAAACCGAGCGAGCCACATGAGATGACCTCTGAAGCGTGCACGGGGCGGTCAGGCCGCGTTCCCGCGACCTGACGCCCCGTGCACAGACGCCCCGTGCACAGACGCCCCGTGAGCCCGCTGCCCCCGGCCGCCGCCCCTCCCCGACGCGGACGCCGGGTCGTCACATGGACGGCTTGAGGACGACGAAGTCGGCTCCGAAGGGGTCGAGACAGACGGCCATGCGGCCGACTCCCTCGGCGTCCTCCGGGCCCATGACCACGTTGCCGCCGAGTTCGGTGACCTTCGCGGCGGTGGCGTCGCAGTCGTTCGTGCGGAAGACGGGGTGCCAGAACGGATCGCCGCCGGCGAGCGCGAGGGCGTCCTGCGGCACCTGCATCAGACCGCCGTGCATGCGTTCCTGCTCCTCACCCGCCGGTGTGATCATGACGTACGTGGTCTCCGGGTCGTCCGGGACGGGCATCTCGCTGTACTGCCATCCGTACAGCCCCTTGTAGAAGTTCTTCGCCGCGCCGGAGTCGGTGGTGTAGAGCTCGACCCACATCAGCGAGTCCGGCTCGTCCACGGTCTCCAGCCCCGGCGTCTTGCCCGGCTGCCAAGCGGCGAACTGGCCGCCCTGCGGGTCGCTGAACTGGGCCAGGCGGCCCTGGTCGTCGACGTCGGAAGGCTCCACCCGGACGGTGCCTCCGAGCTGGCGGACCTTCGCGGCGGTCTCGTCCACGTCGGGCGACATGAAGTAGATCATCCAGCCGGAACGGGCACCCTCGTCGAGCGGGCCCAGCGCGGCGACGGTCTTCCCGTCGGACTTGAACAGGCCGTACGCGTCGTCGCCCGGGCCGAACTGCTCGAGCGTCCAGCCGAAGACTCCGCCGTAGAACTTCTTCGCGGCGGAGACGTCCCTGACACCCAGATCGAGCCAGCACGGAGCGCCTGCGGCGAAGTCAGTGGTGATCATGGTGATTCCCTCCGGAAGTCCCTGACACGGCTCAGCCCCCGATACGGCTCAGCGTCCCACCGCCCGCCGACTGTCGCTCGCCGAGCGGCCGGGCAGCCCGGTGACCGGCGCGTCCCGCCTGCGCGTCAGCCGCTCGGCACCGGGCCTGCGGTGCTCTCACGGGCCTGGAGCACCGTGCGCAGCACGACGGTCTGCAGGGGCTTCCCGGAGCCCGCGAGGCGGTCCCTGAGCAGTTCCGCGGCGGAGGAGCCCAGGTCGTACGACGGCAGCTCGACGGTCGTCAGCGGGGGGCGTACGAGGGACGCCCAGGGCAGATCGCCGAAGGAGAGGACGCCGAAGCCGGGTGGTTCGATGCCGGCTTCGCGCAGGGCCTGCAGAGCGCCCACAGTCATCAGGCTGTCGGCCACGAAGACCGCGTCCGGCGGCGTGGGCAGCGCGAGCAGCTCACGCATGGCGGTGTGGCCGCCCTCGGCGCGGAAGTCGCCGTGCCGCGTGCAGGCGCGCGTCTGCTCGTCCGGGGTGCCGGCGTCGCGCATGGCCGCGCGGTATCCCGCGAGGCGGTCCTCGGAGGTGGACGCGCCGGCGGGCCCGGTGATGCAGGCGATGCGCCGGTAGCCGCGTTCGAGGAGATGGACGGTGGCGTCCTCGCCGCCGTGCTGGTTGTCGACCGTCACGGCGTCCACCTCGGCTGCACGGGGCCGGCGGTCGACCGCGACGACGGGCATGCCGCGGGCGACGAGGGCGGAGAGGTCGGTGTGCGTGCGGGACGCGGCGGCCACGATGACGCCGGCCATCTGCTCGGCCAGCGCGATGCCGAGGTAGCCGCGTTCCTTCTCCACGTCGTCGTCGGTGTTGCACAGCACGACGGAGAGGCCGGTGCGCCGGGCGGCGTCCTCGACGCCGCGGGCGAGCGAGGCGAAGAAGGGGTTCTCGACGTCCGGGACGAGCAGGCCGATGACGCTGGCGCGCTGCGTGCGCAGCGAACGGGCCACCCGGTTCGGGGAGAAGCCCAGGTCGGCGGCGGCCTTGCGGACGCGTTCGGCGCGTTCGGCGGTGACCCGGCCGCCGTTGAAGACACGGGAGACGGTCGCGGGGGAGACCCCGGCGGCCCGTGCCACGTCACTGATGGTTGCCACCGGACTCCTCCACGCCGTCGCGCCCCTCGGGCTGCGGGAGCGCTGTGTGCGATCTCCTGACCCCTCAGGGGCCACCGGAGGTCACCCTACTTGCGTGAAATGGATTTCAGACATGTGCGGAGTCGAGCTCGCCCTGCGGGCACCGGGTGTCCGCCCCGGGTGGTCACGCCGCCCGGTTCGGTCAGGACGGCGCCGCCAGTATCGGAGTAATCGTTTTCATCAGCTGCCCGGGACTCGGAGGGCCAGGGCGAGGCAGGCGAACGACGCCGTGTTGCACACCGCGCGGATCAGGTTCCAGCGCACCCACGAATTCTCGAAGTGGCCGCGCAGCGCCGCCAGTTCGTCCTCCTCGTGGGGCAGCCCGCCCGCTTCGAGGCGGTTGTTGAGCGGCACGTTGACGCCCATCGTGATGCCGAGGACGGCGACGTACAGGAGGAGAGCGGCAAGCGTCCAGACCAGCGGCGCCACCTCCACCGGCCCGGTCCCCAGGGTCAGCCGGAGAACCGCGGCCGCGGCCGTCAGCACCAGCGAGCCCGCGAAGAGAAGCATGAACCAGCCGTTGAGGATGGCCGTGTTGATGCGCTGCATCGCCTCGACGAACGTACGGTCCCCGCAGCGGCGGAGGCCCGGCATCACGGCACAGGCGAAGCCGTAGTAGAGACCGGCGCTCAGGCCGGTGAGCAGGGTCGCGGCGGTCAGCACGGCCGTCTGGATCACGTTCTGCACGGGGTGAACCCTCCGAGGGTCAGCGCTGCCGGAAGCGGTGCCGCGTGCAGCACCGTGAGCCCGGACACCGCGCGGGTGAGGGAGACGTAGAGGCGGCGCAGGCCGGTGCGGATGTCGGGCTCGCCGTCGACCACGGCGGACGGTTCGTCGAGTACCACGTAGTCGTACTCCAGGCCCTTGGCCAGCGTGGCGGGTACGAGGGTGAGGCGCGCGGCGGCGCTGGTCTCCGTGCCCGGTTCGAGGTGGGGCAGACCGGCGGCCCCGAGAGCCCGCGCGAGCACCGGGACGCGGGCGTCCGCCGCGATCAGGCCGACCGAGCCCTCCCGTCGCAGCGCCTCCCGGCACGCTTCGACGACTGCCGCATCCAGCCCTTCCGGGGGACAGTGCCGCACGGCGAAGTCTCCCGGCGACTCGCGCACCGAGGTCGCCTCCTTCAACTCCGGTGCGATCTGCGGGAGCAGGCGCGACGCGTAGGCGATGACCTGCCGCGGCACGCGGAAGCCGAGCGTCAACTCCTCGACGGCGGCGCCCGGTTTGCCCAGGTGCCGCAGGGCCTCCTCCCAACTGGGCGTGGCCCAGGGCGTCGTGCCCTGTGCGATGTCGCCGAGCACCGTCACGGAGCCGGTCGTGCAGCGCCGGCCCACTGCGCGGTACTGCATGGGGGAGAGGTCCTGCGCCTCGTCGAGGACGACGTGGCCCAGCGAGGCCGTGCGGCTGATCAGGTCGACGGCCTCGTCGACGAGCACGGCGTCCGCCGCCGACCACGGAGCGGACTTCACTCCGCGTGCGGGCTTCGCCCACAGCACGGACCGCTGCTCCTCGTCGGTCAGGATGCCGTCCGCGTGTGCCGCGAGGAAGTCCCCGTCGGACAGCAGCCGCAGTACCAGTTTCGCCGGATCCACCGCCGGCCAGCAGGACTTCACCACTGCCTTGACGGCCGCGTTCCGTGCCACGGCGTCCTGCACACGGTCGTCAGGGGCCTCACCGGCCTGCTCCATACGGACCAGCACCGCGTGTGCGATCCGCTGCGGCAGCGCCTCCCGCGCCGCTCCGTAGCGGATGTCGCGGGCCAGCAACTCCTCGATGATCTCGGCGAGTTCGTAGGCGGGAACCCGCCACCGGCGCGACCCACGCACCACCACGCACGGCTCGTCGGGCGCCGACACCCCCGAACGCACCGCGCGCCGCAGCACCCGGGCCATGCGGGCGTCGCCCTTGATGCGGGCGGCCTCCGCGCTGTCGGCGGCGCGTACCGGGACGTGCGCCACGAGGTCGTCGACGGTCGCCTGCCGGACGCTCATCTCCCCCAGGGCGGGCAGCACTTGCTCGATGTAGTGCAGGAAGGAGGAGTTGGGGCCGATGACGAGTGTGCCGGTGCGGGAGAGCCGTTCGCGGTGTGTGTAGAGCAGGTACGCCACCCGGTGCAGCCCGACCGCTGTCTTTCCGGTGCCGGGCGCGCCCTGTACGCACAGGGAGCCCTCCACCCCGGCGCGGACGATCTCGTCCTGCTCGGGCTGGATCGTCGCGACGATGTCCCGCATGGGCCCCACTCGGGGACGTTCGATCTCCCTCTGGAGCAGCCGGGAGGTCTTCTCGTCCTCGTCCGGGTCGCTCAGGCGCTCGTCCTCGTAGGCCGTCAGCTCGCCGCCGGAGTAGCCGAACCGGCGGCGCAGGGCGACGTCCTGCGGATCCTTCCTGGACGCCCGGTAGAACGGCTGGGAGACCGGTGCCCGCCAGTCGACGACCATCGGGTCGCCGTCGGCGTCGTGGACGTGACGGCGTCCGATGTGGAAGGCGTGCCCTTCGCCGTCGGCGGTCCCCTCGAAGACGGCCGCCTGCGGCAGGTAGTCCAGCCGTCCGAAGAAGAGCGGCGTCCCGGCGAGGTCGGCCAGCGACTTGATGCGGGCCTCCACATCGCTGCGCAGGGTCTCGGCGTTGACCCAGTTCGCGGCGACGTCCTTGATGTCGAGAGCTTCGGCGTCCTCGCGCATGGCCCGCAGCGCGGCGCGGGACGTGGCCAGATGGCGGCGTTCTGCGTCGAGGGGGCCGGACCCGGGTTCGGCCGGGGAGTCGTGCTGGGGCTGGGCAGGGGCGGACACGGTGTTGCCTCCGGCGGGATACGCGGTGGGTTCGGTGCTGATGTTCGCGGCGACGCACCGAAGGTTCCGACGGTGCGTCGCGGAGAGGTCAGAGCACCGGCCGGTTTCCGAGCGGCCGGGGGCCTCCCCACTCCGGGAGGCGGCAGACGCGGCATCCTAGCGGCGTGGCCGGGGGCGGTGCCAACGTATTTCCCCCTGTGGGGTTATGGTCTGCCGCCGAAGGCAACGGCGAGTCGTTGCCGCACCCGGTCCGGGCACCCTCGTGAAGGAGAGTCGGCAGTTGACAGGGCTCGACACCTGGGTCGGACGGACGCCGCCCGCCGCCGTACTGCTCGCCCTCTCCCTCGCAGCGTTCGCCGTCGTGTGCGCCGTCGGCGGACTGCCCATGGCCGACGTCCACGTCTACCGCGCGGAGGGTGAGGCCGTCTCCCGCGGCACCGACCTGTACGGCTTCGCCGTCACCGACTGGAAGCTGCCGGCGACCTATCCGCCCTTCGCGGCGCTGCTGTTCGTTCCGGTCGGCTGGCTCTCCCTCACCGCGGCGAAGGCCGCGTTCCTCGTCGGCAACGTCGTCCTGCTCGTCCTGCTCGTGCATCTGTCGCTGAGGTTCACCGACCTGCCACGCAGGCGGGAACTGCGCCTGCCGCTGCTGCTCTCCGCCACCGCCGTGGGCCTGTGGCTGGAGCCGGTCTTCCAGACGACCGTCTTCGGGCAGATCAACCTGGTGCTGGCCTGCCTCGTCCTGTGGGACCTGGGACGACCCGACGGAGCACGCGGCAAGGGCCTCGCCGTCGGCGTGGCAGCGGGCATCAAACTCACCCCCGCCGTCTTCGCCGTCTACCTGCTGCTGACGGGACGCGTACGGGCCGGCCTCGCGGCGCTGGCGGGATTCGCGGGCACCGTGGCGCTGGGAGCGCTCGTACTGCCCGGCGCGAGCTGGGAGTTCTGGACGCGGCGGATCTTCGAGACGACCCGCGTCGGCAAGGCGTGGATCGTCGACAACCAGTCACTCCAGGGACTGGCCGCCCGCGTCGCCCACACCGCGGAGCCCGGGATGCTGTGGCTCGTCCCCGCCGCCGTGCTCGCGGTCGCAGGGCTGGCGCTGGCCTGCCGGCTGCGGGGGCGGCACGGGCTGGAGGGCTGGGGAGTGCTCGTCACGGCCCTGACGGCACTGCTGGTGTCGCCGATCAGCTGGTCGCACCACTGGGTGTGGTGCGTGCCGCTGCTCGTCCTCATGGCGGCGGAGCCGGCGGGCCGGGGTGCCGCAGTCGCGGTGTACGCCGTCTTCACCGCGCGGACCCTGTGGCTCGTGCCGAAGCACGGAACCCTCGACCTCCGGCTGCCGTGGTGGGCGCAGCCGCTGGCTTCGCCGTATCCGCTGCTGACGGTCGTGCTGCTCGCCGGGGTGGCGGCCCGCTGCTACTCGGCCTCCGGTGCCGCGCCGCCTCCGGAGGTCTCCGGAGCCCCGGGCGCGTCGGGTTCGGCCGCCGGCTCGGGCGCCCCGGCCAGCACGTCGTGGGAGTCGACGATGCGGTAGGCGTAGCCCTGCTCGGCGAGGAAGCGCTGCCGGTGCGCGGCGAAGTCCTGGTCGACGGTGTCGCGGGCGACGACGGAGTAGAAGCGCGCCTCGTGCCCGTCGGCCTTGGGACGCAGCACCCGCCCCAGCCGCTGCGCCTCCTCCTGCCGGGACCCGAAGGTCCCCGAGACCTGGATGGCGACGGTCGCCTCCGGCAGGTCGACGGAGAAGTTCGCGACCTTGGAGACGACGAGGGTGCTCAACTTCCCCTCCCGGAAGGCGTTGAAGAGCTTCTCGCGCTGCCTGTTGGTCGTGTCGCCCTTGATGACGGGTGCCCCGATGTGTTCGCCCAGCTCGTCCAGCTGGTCGATGTACTGCCCGATGACGAGCGTCTGCTCCCCCTCGTGCTGCCGCACCAGGGCCTCCGTCACGCGGCGCTTGCTGTCGGTCGTCGCGCAGAAGCGGTACTTCTCCTCCGTCTCGGCGGTGGCGTACGCCAGACGCTCCGCGTCGGTGAGGCTCACCCGCACCTCGACGCAGTCGGCGGGAGCGATGTAGCCCTGCGACTCGATCTCCTTCCAGGGCGCGTCGAAACGCTTCGGCCCGATGAGGGAGAAGACGTCCGACTCGCGGCCGTCCTCGCGCACGAGCGTCGCGGTGAGTCCGAGGCGGCGGCGGGCCTGGAGGTCGGCGGTGAACTTGAAGACGGGCGCCGGCAGCAGGTGCACCTCGTCGTAGACGATGAGGCCCCAGTCACGCGAGTCGAACAGCTCCAGATGCGGGTAGACGCCTTTCCGCTTGGTCGTGACGACCTGGTACGTGGCGATGGTGACCGGCCGGATCTCCTTCTTCGTGCCGCTGTACTCGCCGATCTCGTCCTCCGTCAGCGAGGTGCGGCGCACCAGTTCCGACTTCCACTGCCGGGCCGAGACGGTGTTGGTGACGAGGATCAGCGTGGTCGCCTGGGCCTGCGCCATCGCCCCGGCACCGACGAGCGTCTTGCCCGCACCGCAGGGCAGTACGACGACGCCGGAGCCGCCGTGCCAGAAGTTCTCCACCGCCTGCTGCTGGTACGGGCGCAGCGCCCAGTCCTCTTCCCGGAGCGCGACGGGGTGCGCCTCGCCGTCCACGTAACCGGCCAGGTCCTCGGCGGGCCAGCCCAGCTTCAGCAGGACCTGCTTGATCTGGCCCCGCTCCGAGGGGTGCACGACGACGGTGTCGGGGTCGATGCGGTCACCGACGAGCGGCTGGACCTTCCTCGAACGCAGCACCTCCTCCAGCACGGGGCGGTCGCTGCTCTCCAGGACCAGGCCGTGCGTGGGGTGCTTGAGCAGCCGCAGCCGCCCGTACCGCGCCATCGTCTCGGCGACGTCGACGAGCAGGGCGTGCGGCACGGGGTAGCGGGCGTGGGCCACGAGGGCGTCGACGACCTGCTCGGCGTCGTGTCCGGCTGCGCGGGCGTTCCACAGGCCGAGCGGGGTGAGGCGGTAGGTGTGGATGTGCTCGGGCGCCCGCTCCAGCTCCGCGAAGGGGGCGATGGCACGGCGGCATTCGTCCGCCTGCTCGTGGTCGACCTCCAGAAGCAGCGTCTTGTCGCTCTGGACGATCAGGGGACCACCGTTCACGCGCGTTTCCTCCGTCTCGCAGCTGCGGCAGATCCGGTCGGGCGGCCGTGGGGGCCGGCTCCGGCACACGGGTCAATCGTCCAGTGTGCCCCATGAGCGCATTTCGGTGTCGTGCGGCTGCGCACGGCCACACGGGCGCCTGCCGTGCGTGTGGCCTCGCGCAAAGCTCCGAGGTCTATACGGTTATACGCCCAGATACAAGGTGTAGTGGTCCGTGTGAGATGCGTGACCACGCGACCGTGTCCGAGGCGCGCCGGAGAGAACTGACGAAGGAGAGCACCGGGATGGCGACGAAAGTTGCGGTAACCGGGCACATGGAGCTGTCCGCGGAGACGGTGCCGCTGGTACGGGCCGAACTGGAGCGGCTGCTGCGCATGTTCGAGCCGTCGGGACTCGTGGGGCTGTCCTGCGTGGCGGCGGGCGCCGACTCGCTGTTCGCCGAGTCCGTACTGGCGGCGGGCGGCCGGCTCGTCGCGGTGCTGCCCAGCCGGGACTACCGGGCTGCCACCGTGAGGCCCGACCACGCGGAGACCTACGACCGCCTCACCGCGGCCGCCGACGAGGTGCTGGTTCTCCCGTTCGAGACGGTGAGCCGCGAGGCGTACGAGGCCGCGAACGCGGTTCTTCTGGAGCGCGCCGACCGGCTCGTGGCGATCTGGGACGGCCAGCCGTCCGCGCCCGAGAAGGCGGGGACCATGGCCGACATCGTGAGCGGGGCGCGCAGCGCCGGTCTCGCCGTCGACGTGGTGTGGCCGTCGGGGGCGTCCCGGCAGACGGCACCGGCCGCGGGCTGAGCGGGCGCACGCCGGGAGGGCGAGGCACTCACCGCCGGGCCGTCACTTCTCGGCCAGCGCGGCCGCCCCCGTGATGCGGTGCAGCGGGTACGTACGCACCTCGTCCGCGGTGTGGTCGTACGCGGTGACGAAGCCTCCTTCCACGCGCACCGGTGCGATCACCCGCTGGCTGGCGGCTCCGTCCGCGTTGACGTAGCCGATCCACACCGCGTCGCCGGAGAGCACCGCGGACTGCATCGTGGCGATCGTGTCCGCCGAGGTGGTGCGGGGCGGTTCGCCGCCTTGCGAGGGCGGGCGCGGCGCGCGTCCGGACGACTGCCGCGGCTTGTGCTCGGCCGTCGCCGCGTGGTCCCCGGCACGGATGGCCCGTACGGCGGCGGTGAGCAGCGCCCTGTCCGGCACCGGGGGGCCGTCGGGAACCGGTTCGGGGGCCGTACGCGGCGGCGTGCGGTGCACGTCCGCGCGGGCGACCACCACATCGCCCTCGGCGGACTCGGCGGCCGGGGCGTAGCCCATCTCCCGCAGCCTGGCCAGCAGTTGGTCGGGCGGCAGGGGCGACGCGAGGACCGTCGGGGCGAGCTGCCGGGGGCGCAGCGCCGCGGACCGCTTGTCCGCCATGATCTCGCTCAGCAGCGCGTCGTCGTCGCAGCGCACGTAGGAGGAGGCGGCGCCGACGCGCAGCCTGCCGTGCCTGCGGGCGACGTCGTCGACGAGGTAGCTCAGCGGCTGCGGCACGGGTGTGCGGGAGTGGGCGGCGAGGAAGGTGTGCACGTCCGAGGCCGTCCGTCCCGCGTCGAGTGCGCGGCGTACCGAGGCGGGGGTGAAGCGGTAGACGGTGGCGCCGCCCTTGGACTCCACGTCGGCGAGGACGTTCAGCATGGCGGCGAGGGGGCGCTTCAGCGGGCCGGGAGCGACAGCGGTCAGGTCGGCCTGGAGCAGGATGTGGTCGAGGGGCTCGGGCAGGAGCGGGGCCAGCCGGCCTGCGGCCTGCGCGGCGGTGGCCTCCAGCGCCTCCACCTCGGACGCCGTACGGGCCCCGGCGCCCGCTTCGGTGGAGAGCAGGATCCGCGCGTACGAGGCGAGGGCGCCGCGTCCCGTGAGACCGAGCAACTCGGCCTCGTGCAGAACCGATTCGGCCAGTTGCGTGCGCATGTCGGCGGGTGCCGTCTCCCCGGAGGCCCCTGCCGGTGCGGGTCTCTCCGTGCCCGGCGGCGGTGCCGAACCTCCGCGCAACGGGTGCTCCCACCGGAGCCGCGCGAGTACCGAGTGCTGTGCGGGGGCGGCGCCGGGAGTGAGGGTGGTGAGCAACGTCAGGGTGCGGCGGCGCACGTCCGCGGTGAGTCCACGGTCGAGGCCCTGACCGAGTGCGGCCAGGGCGCGGCCTTTTGCGTCGCGTGCCCCGACGAGGGCGGGGACGCGGGTGCCGGTCAGCCACCGCACGACGACGTGCGCCCAGCGTTCCTGCGCGGGCCGGCGCAGCCAGTCGTCGGAGGCGGGCGTGGGGGCGTAGGACTCGTCGGGTTCGCCGTCGGGTGCCACCAGGCCCGCGGCGTAGGCGAGTTCGACCCAGAACGCGGCGGCGGGCTCGGGCAGGTCGAGCACTGCGGCCGTGCGCTTGAGGTCGCGTACGCCGAGGCCGCCGGAGCGGAGCACGGACGGCGGGTCGGTCTCCCAGTCGGCCAGCAGGTCCTCCAGCGTGCCCAGCGCGGCGAGGACCTGCCCGGCGGCGGTGGAGTCGACCGTCTCCTCCGGGTACTCACGGCGCGGCATCAGCGGCGGGGCCAGCGGCTCGACGTCGCGGTGCGCCCGGCCGGCCCGCAGGTGCAGCGCGACTTCGCGGGGGAGTACGACCGTACGGGCCGACGAGCGTACGAGCAGGGCACGGTCGAGGAGCCAGGTCACCGGCGGCGAAGGGCGCTCGGTGTGGACCGAGCCGTAGGGCGGGCCCCAGCGCAGCTTGTCCAGCATGAGCAGCGACTCCGGCGGTGCCTCGTCCAGGAGCCCCGCCATGCGGGCACGGTCGGTGAAGAGCCCGGTCAGAGCGGCGAGCGCGCTCACCGGGTCGTGGGTGGGACCGAGGCCCGCGTTCGCGAGGATGTCCTGCAGCCGTCCCGGCGACATGCCCGACGTCGCCTCGGCGAGGGTCGGGCCGAGGCCGGTGGGCGAGGGGGCGGACGGGCTGGGTGTCAGGAGTTCGCGTGCCGTGCGGACGAGCCGGAGCCGGTCGTCGCCTCCCCACAGCAGGGCCTGCGCGCGCAGAGTGCGCAGTGCGTGCGGCAGTTCACCGGCGACGTGACGAGCGGGGTCGCCGGGCCCGTCCACGCGGTCGGGGTCGCCGCGCAGGAGGCCCAGCAGCGTCTCGTACGGACAGGGGTCGGGCGCGACGGCGATGGCCTCCGCGGTCTGCAGCGCGAAGCGGTCCAGCCGTTCGACGGCCCGCACGACCGAGGCCCTGGTGCCGGCGCGGGTGGCCAGCTGGGTGAGGTCGTTGGGTACGGGGGAGAGCAGGTCCGGGCGCATACGCAGCAGCTCGGCGAGCGCGCTGTCGTCGCGGGCGCGCAGGTCGTCGGCGAGCGTACGGGGTGCGGCACTGCCGCCGTTCTGCTCGGGGCTCATCCACACCACGTTAGCGGGACGGCCCGGGGACAGTCGCGCCCGCGTCACGGGCAGGCCGGGCGCGGTACCGTCGTGTCCGAGCCTGACGAGTGGCAGGGCAGGCGCCAAGAGCGAGCATCCGTTGGGGAATTGGTGGGGATCGAGAGCGATCAGCTCGTGTTCGACTACCTGAGCCGGATCGGAGATCTGGCGCACAGTACGTCGATGACGGCCGCGGAGCGGGCGCGGCTGGTGAACGGGCTGCGCGGCGAGATCGACCGGATGCGGGCTGAGCAGGGCGGCGCGGAGAGCAAGGCAGCCGTGCGGAAGATCCTCTCGCGGCTGGGCCGTCCCGAGGAGGTCGTCGCGGGAGCGGGCGGCGGCGCCGTACCCGCGCCGCGGCCCGCCGCCTCCGGCACCGGCTCCGCCGGTGCCGACCGGTTCGGCGGCGGCACGGGGGACGGGACCGGTTCCCGGGACTCGAAGGTGTCGCTGTGGAAGCGGGGAACGGCACGGCGTGCGTCCTCGGACGAGCCGTCCGCGCCCGCCGCGCCCCCTGTCACCGCTTCCCGGGGGGCCTCCGCCCCGCACCTGGCGGGGATGGACGAGCTGGGGCCCGAGGAGTCGGACCCGGACTGGTGGCGCGTCGACCCCAGTCCGTACGGCGACGGCGGCGGCAGGCGCACGTTCGGCGAGCCGGTGCCCGGCTTCGTGGGCGGCATCGAGATCCCGGAGCTGCTGAAGCCCCCGCCCCGCCCCGGCGAGGAGAGCGGCGCGGGCAAGCCGGGCGGCGGCGGGGCGGCGGCCGCCGTACCCGGTGCCCGCAAGCCCGCCGGCCCGGCGCGCCCCGCCGACCCCGCCGACCGCGTCGACCGCGTCGACCCCGTCGACCCCGTCGACATGGTCAAGGGCGCCGCCGGGGACGGCGACGCGGGTGTGGTGGCCGGGGCCGGTGGCCGGCTGGGCGGGCTGTGGCCGGGACGGGCGGCCCTCCGCGGCCGGGGCGGCCCCCGCGTCGGCGGGATCGTCGAGTGGACGGCGGCCGTGCTGCTGGTCGCGGGCGTCGTGGCGGGGTCGTTGATCCCGCTGGCAGTGGGGTGGCTGGCTGCCTGGTGGTCGCCGAGGCTGAGCCGTACGGAGGCCAAGTGGGCCGCGGCGGGGATGCCCGGAATCGTCGCGGGCGGCGCCGTGGTGTGGGTGTGGGGCCGGATCGACGGGCGCTGGGGCGAGCGGATTCCGCAGGGCGGGGACGCGCTGGGGCAGACGCTCACCGACGCCTGGCCGGTGCTGCTGAAGGTCGCAGCCGTCGCGAGCGCACTGTTCCTGGCATGGCGGGCACGAAGGCCGAAGGGCTGACCCATGCCCGAACTGACCGTGGCGACATGCCAGTTCCCCGTGAGCGCGGACGTCGCACGGAACGGCCGGTACGTCATGCGCCAGATGCGGACCGCGAAGGAGCGGGGAGCGGATCTCGTGCACTTCCCCGAAGCCTGCCTGCCGGGATATGCGGGCACGGACTTCGCCGACCACCGGGGCTTCGACTGGGAGTTGCTGCGGTCGGTCACGCGGCGCGTCATGACGCTGGCGGGCGAGCTGGGGCTGTGGACGGTCGTCGGGTCGGCGCATCCGCTGACGGGGGAGCACAAGCCGCACAACTGCCTCTACGTGATCGACGGTTCGGGCCGCATCGCCGACCGCTACGACAAGCGCTTCTGCGCCGGCGACGCCACGGAACGTACGGGCGACCTGGCCCACTACACGCCCGGGGACCACTCGAGTGTCTTCACCGTCAGGGGAGTTCGCTGCGGCACGCTGATCTGTCACGACTACCGCTACCCGGAGCTGTACAGGGACCTCAAGCGGCAGGACGTGCAGCTCGTGCTCCACTCCTTCCACGCCGGGAACATGACGTCGCGACGGGTGGCGGCGATCCGCGCCGAGGTGGGGGAGGAGCTCGAACGCCTCAACCCCGGAGGGGTGTTCAGCCACGCCACCGTCACGCAGCAGGCGACGACGACCGCTCAGGCCGGGGCGAGCCACGTGTGGATCAGCTGCGCCAACTCCTCGGCACGCGAAAGCTGTTGGGGCGCGTTCTTCGTCCGGGCGGACGGCATGACCACGGGCCGTCTGCCGCGCAACCGGGCCGGGGTGCTGGTCTCCACCGCGGACACGGAGGAGGAGCTCTACGACTCCACCGCCGCGTGGCGGGACCGGGCGATGTCCGGGGTGCTCCACAGCGGGACGGCGGTCGAGGATCCGCGCTCGGCGCGGCGGCAGGAGCTGTAGCGCGGCGGCGGCCGTTCGGCGGCCAGGCCCCGGGCGGGCGCGAGCGGGCGCGGGCGGGCGGGCGCGGACGGCTTCGGCGCGCAGGGCAGAATGCCCGGCATGGCACCACAGGCACCGCCCCCGCACTTCCAGGGCGCCGGCGACGGCCCCACCATCGGCTTCGATCTCGACATGACGCTGATCGACTCCCGTCCCGGCATCAGAGCGACCTACGAGGCACTCTCCGCCGCGACGGGCACGTACATCGACGCCGCGCTCGCCGTCACCCGCCTCGGGCCGCCCCTGGAGCAGGAGTTGGCGCACTGGTACCCCGACGAGCAGATCGCGGGGGTCTCCGAGCTCTACCGGGAGCTGTACCGGCAGCACGGCATAGAGCCGGCCCTCGCCATGCCGGGCGCCCGCGAAGCCGTCACAGCGGTACAGGACGCGGGCGGCCGCGCCGTCGTGGTCACCGCCAAGCACGAGCCGAACGCGAAGCTGCACCTGGCGCATCTCGGCATCGAACCGGACGCCGTGGTGGGCTGGTTGTGGGCCGAGGCGAAGGCCGAGGCACTCGGCGAGCACGGCGCGCGCGCGTACGTGGGCGACCACACCGGCGACGTACGGGGAGCCAGGACGGCCGGCGTCATCTCCGTGGCCGTTCCCACCGGGCCGTGCGATGCGGAGGAACTGCGAGCGGCCGGGGCGGATGTCGTGCTGGAGGACGGGCTCACGGAGTTCCCCGCGTGGCTGGGCGCGTTCCGCCGCTCCGGTACGGCGTGACTCAGCGCGCCGACAAGCGCTGCACGGCCGAGCGTGCTTCGCGCCGCTGGCAGGCGGCGGAGCGTACGACACCGGCGGCGGCCAGCGCGAAGCCCGCGGCCATCAGCATGCAGACGAAGTAGGCGGGGGCGGGGAACGGCTCGGTCCCGAGGAAGAGCGGGGCGATCGTGACGAGTGTGGCGAGAGCGCCGACGAGGAAAATCACGCCGCCGATTCGTACGAGAAGATCACCGGCGCGGGACGTTTCAGTGTTCACACGGCCAGGGTAGATCGGTTGGCAACTGTACGGAGGAACCGCTCGGCGGCTCCCCCTGGGCCCCGAGGGGCCCGGAGGTACCCCCAGCCACCGGGTGCCGGGGGACTAGCCTTGGTGATGAGCGGGTCATGCGGCCCGCTCGACTGCTCTTCGGAGCCGGTTCAGGACGAGATCACAAGCATTCACCACTCACCAGCTTTCAGGACGCAGCCGAGGCTGCCCGGCAGTACGAGGACGAGGACAGACGTGCCTACCGGCAAGGTCAAGTGGTTCAACAGCGAGAAGGGCTTCGGCTTCCTCTCCCGCGACGACGGCGGCGATGTGTTCGTGCATTCCTCCGTGTTGCCCAGCGGAGTGGACGCGCTGAAGCCCGGCCAGAAGGTCGAGTTCGGCGTCGTCGCCGGGCAACGCGGTGACCAGGCCCTCTCGGTGAGCGTGCTGGACCCGGCTCCCTCCGTCGCGGCGGCGCAGCGGCGCAAGCCCGACGAACTGGCCTCGATCGTCCAGGACCTCACCACACTCCTGGATGGGGTCTCGCAGTCCCTCGAACGCGGCCGCTACCCCGACAAGCAGCACGGTCGCAAGATCGCCGGGATGCTGAGAGCCGTCGCGGACCAGCTCGACGTCTGAGCGGCGGAGCCGCCGGGCCGCGGCGTGGCCCGGCCCGCAGTGCCGCCTCGGGTCGACCTCGCGCAGGACCCCGCCCTGGAGGTCCCGTCCGGGAGGTCCCGCTCGGGAGATCCGCTCAGGGTCAGGGGAATCTCAGCGCGCCGTCGGCGAGGGGCGGAACCAGCCCCTCCGCCGCGGCGCGCGTGAGCAGTCCGCGTACCGCGGCGATGCCGTCCTCGCCGAGGTCGGCGGTGAACTCGTTGACGTAGAGCCCGATGTGCTGATCGGCGACGGCGGGATCCATCTCCTGCGCGTGCTCGAGGACGTACGGGCGTGACGCCTCCGGGTCCTCCCACGCCATCCGCACCGACGTCCGGGCCGCCGCGGCCAGCGAGAGCAGCGTCTCCGCGCCGAGAGAGCGGCGCGCGACGATCGCGCCCAGCGGGATCGGCAGTCGGGTCGTGTTCTCCCAGTGCTCGCCCATGTCGGCGAGCTTGTGCAGCCCGTACTCCTGGTACGTGAAGCGCGCTTCGTGGATGACGAGCCCGGCGTCGACCGTGCCGTCCCGCACCGCGGGCATGATCTCGTGGAACGGCAGCACGACGACTTCGCCCACGTCGCCCGGCACCTCCTCCGCCGCCCACAGACGGAAGAGCAGATACGCGGTGGAGCGCTCGCTGGGCACGGCGACGGTCTTGCCGCGCAGGCCGGCGGCGGCGGTCCGGCCACGGGTGAGGACGAGCGGGCCGCAGCCGCGGCCCAGCGCCCCGCCGCAGGGCAGCAGCGCGTACTCGTCCAGCACCCAGGGCAGCACGCCGTACGAGATCTTCAGAACGTCGAGCTCACCGCGTTGCGCCATGCCGTTGGTGACGTCGATGTCGGCGAAGGTGACGTCCAGCGGCGGTGCGCCCGGCACACGGCCGTGCGCCCAGGCGTCGAAGACGAAGGTGTCGTTGGGGCACGGCGAATAAGCGATGCTCACCGTGCGGTCCGCCGCTCGCTGGCCGGGGACGTGGACGTGCGCGCTCATGCCTTCCATGCTCGCAGCACGGGGAGCAGTGCCGCGCAGCCGCCCCCGAGCGCCGTCAGCGCCTCGGGGATCCGCCAGGCGGCCCGGTCCCGCGGCCCGCAGGAGTTGGAGACGGTACGCAGCTCCAGCACCGGCACGCCGTGCGCGGCGGCTGCCTCCGCGACGCCGAAGCCCTCCATGGCCTCGGCCGCCGCGCCGGGGTGGCGGGCGGTCAACTCCTCGGCGCGCTCGGCCGATCCGGTCACCGTCGAGACGGTGAGGACGGCGCCGGCCGCCGCCCCGGTCGCCTCGGCCGCCGACCGTACGAGCTGCTCGGGCGGGCGGTGCTCGACCGTGCCGAAGCCGAGATCGGCGACGGAGGCGAAGCCCGCCGGAGTGGCGGCGCCGAGGTCGGCGGCGACGATCGAGGTGGCGACGACGGTGCCGCCCAGCGGCTGCCCGAAGCCTCCGGCGATGCCCGCGGAGACGACGACGTCGTAGGGCTCGCCGCCGGCCGACGCGGCGGTGAGGGCCGTGGCGGTGCCGGCCGCGGCGGCGGCCGGACCGACGCCGGCGGCGAGCACGTCGACGACGAGCGGACCGCCGCCCGGGCGGGCGTGGACGCGGTGCACGGCGTAGCCGCCCTGCCCGCCCGCCCCGCCCGGCAGCTGCACGAGCGCTGCTCCGCCGAGGCCGGAGACGGCCGCGTCCCGTTCCGCCGCTACGGCGGTCACGATCAGGACGCGCACGGCACCGGGGGACGGGGACGTCGACCGGGACGTCGACTGGGACGGCGACGGGGACACGGCCGGGTCACCCTGCCGTCAGCCGGTCTTCTTCAGACCGAGATGCCAGACGCCCTTGAAGTTCTTGCCTTCCGTCTGGACGACGCTCACCCGCGCCGTCTCCTTCGACTCGCCGCCGCCGTCCGCGGACTGCTGCTGGAAGAAGGCGTCGCCGTTGAAGGTGTAGTACGTCTTGTGGATCGGGTCGGGCACCGCGGGACGTCCGTCGACCACGAGGAGCCAGCCGCTCTCCGCCGTCTCCGGCTCGACTCCGAGGCGCAGCTTGTCGCCCGCGCCGATCTTGACGGTCGTGCCGGCCTTCTCGCCCAGGCACTTCTTGGCCTCACCGGTCGGCAGCGTCCTGCCCTCGTCGTAGCAGGCCGCCTCGGTGGTGACGGAGTTGCTGTTCACGGTCGCGGTCACCAGCGGAGTCGGCTTCTCGCACGCCGACAGGGCGAACAGGCCGAGGGCGGCGGCCCCGACGGCAGTGACACGGGAGCGGAGAACCCGCCGGGAGATCGCGTAGCTCATGTGCGGCAGGCTACCGGGCTGTCGCGGGGCCCCGGCCGGGCGGGTGCCGGTCAGGCGGTGCGCGGACGCGGGGAGCCGTGCCGGGCCGCCCGCAGCAGATTCCGCACGGACAGCGCCACCCCGAGGGCCACCAGCACCGCGCCCACGCACATCCCGAGCGTGCCGATCAGCGGCAGCGAGATGCCCAGACCGCCGCCCACGACCCACGACATCTGCATCAGGGTCTCCGAACGAGCGAAGGCGGACGTGCGCACCTCCTCCGGCATGTCCCGCTGGATCAGAGCGTCGAGGGAGAGCTTGCCCAGGGCCTGGGTGACGCCGGCCGTGGTGGCGACCGTGACCAGCGTGACCGTCCCGTACAGCGCGGACGCGGCGACGGTGGCGGCCAGCGCGAGAGAGAGCACGCAGGCGATGATCAGTTCCGGGGCGCGGGCCTTGAGCCATGAACCTATGGCCGTGCCGAGTGCGTTGCCTCCGCCCGCCGCCACGGCCACGACGGCCAGGGAGACGGCACCGGACAGTCCGCTGAGCGGCTGGTCGCGGAGGAGGAAGGCGAGGAAGAAGGTGAGAAAGCCGGAGAGTCCGCGCAGCGCCGAGTTGGCGACGAGGGCGCTGCGGACCGGGGCGCCCACGGTGCGCAGCCTGGGACGCCGCTCACGGGCGGCGGCAGGTGGCTCGTCGCGCGGTGCCTTCCGCAGGGAGACGACTCCCGGCGCCAGCTGTGCCTTGCGCTCGCCCTTGGCGGAGTCCACCTTGCCCGGCAGGGAGAACGACAGGAACGCACCGAGGACGAAGACCGTGAAGGCCCCGTACAGAGGCCAGTGCGAGCCGAGCTGATGCAGCCCCGCACCGAGCGGCGCCGCGGCACCGGTGGCCACCAGCCCCGCGAGGGTGACCCGCGAGTTGGCCTTCACCAGTGAGAACGCCCGCGGCAGCAGACGCGGCACGACGGCCGAGCGCACCACTCCGTACGCCTTCGACGACACCAGTACCGCCAGAGCCGCCGGATAGAGCTCCAGGTCGCCGGTCTCCACCGCCCCCGCCATCGTCAGTGCGAGCAGCGCCCGCGCGAGCATCGACGCCGCCATGGCAGCCCGCCGTCCGTGCGGCACCTTGTCCAGGAGCGGTCCGACGACGGGTGCGAGGAGCGCGAAGGGGGCCATCGTGACGAGGAGGTAGAGCGCGACCCGGCCGCGCGCCTCGCCGGTGGGCACGGAGAAGAAGATGGTGGAGGCGAGCGCGACCGTGATCAGCATGTCGCCCGCTGAGTTGACGGCGTGCAGCTCGATGAGTTTCCCGAGCCCGGACTCGCCCGCTCCGTGCGCGTGTGTGAGGCGCCGCAGGCGCCTGGCCACCGCCGCGGGTGGCCGTCGCACGGCACGCGCGGCTCCGCGAAGCTTCTGACGCAGGCGTCGGGGCTCGGCAGCCACGAGCTTCAGTTTGCCCCACGGGCCGTACACGATGCGGAGAGTCCACGCCGTACGGCGTCTCATGGGCAATCCCTCGACGAGTCCCGCGGATTGTGTGGGGTAGCGTGGGTCAACGGTGCGTTCCGCACGGCCCCGAGCGGGGCGCGTACGTCGCAGCGGCTCCCCGGTCCCGCTCCGTCCGCATTCCGCCCGTCCCTTCCACGGCCGCCGTACAGGAGTGCACGCCGACAACGGCGCTATGGCGTAGGAGAGACGATTCTTGTGAGTGCTGCATGAGTGCCGCGACGCGAAGCGGCCGTACCCGCCGCTCCTCCGTGCCGGACCGGCTGTGCGCCGAAGCCGTCACGCTCGCACGGGAAGCGGTCGAGGCGGTCGCCGCACCCGGCGAGCTCGGCGAACACGTGGACGTCGTCGCCGACGGCGACCGCGTCGTCACCCACCTCTTCGAGTGCCTCGTGCCCGGTTACCGGGGCTGGCGCTGGGCGGCGACGGTGACCCGGGCATCACGGGCGAAGACGGTCACACTGGATGAAACCGTTCTGCTTCCCGGCCCCGACGCCCTCCTCGCACCCGAGTGGGTTCCCTGGAGCGAGCGGCTGCGCCCCGGCGACCTCGGGCCGGGCGATCTGCTGCCCACAGAGGCGGAGGACCTCCGTCTCGAACCGGGGTACGCCGGTGACGAGACCGGTGATCTGCCGGGAACGGACGGAACGTCGGCGCCCGGCCTGGAAGACCTCGTGGAGGAGGAAGAGGTCGACCTGCTGCCCGGTTCGCCCCGGGACCTCGCCGCCGTGTCCTCCCCTCCGGAGCGCGGCACGATCGCGGCGGTGGCGGAGGAGCTGGGCATGACCCGGCCGCGCATCCTCTCCCGCTACGGGCTGCTGTCCGCGGCGGAGCGCTGGGAGGAGGAGTACGGGCCGGACACGCCGATGGCGCAGTCGGCCCCCGCGAACTGTGTGACCTGCGGGTTCCTCATGCCCCTCGTGGGGTCGCTGCGGCAGGCGTTCGGCGTCTGCGCGAACGAGTACAGCCCCGCGGACGGTCGCGTGGTCTCCCTCGCCTACGGCTGCGGCGGACACTCCGAGGCGGCGGTCATGCCGAAGACCCCGCAGCCTCCGCCGCCCGTCATCGACGAGACGCGGGCGGACGAGCTGTCGTAGGTCCCGGGCCGCATGACGGGCGGGGTGGCGGGACGACGAAGGAGACGGCGATGGTTCAGGGTGACGCACAGGCCGACGTGTTCGGGACGGCACGGCTGCGGCGGGGCGTGCTGGACGCGTGGGCCGCGTCGCCCGCGCGTTTCCGCGAGGACGCCAACGCCGAGCAGGAGCTGGCACTCGGCGGCTACCGCGACCGCCTCGTCGTCGAACTCGCACAGAACGCTGCCGACGCCGCCGCCCGCGTGGGGACGGCGGGGCGGCTGAGGCTCACCCTCAGCGACGGCGTGCTCGTCGTCGCCAACAGCGGTGCGCCGCTGGACGGGACGGGCGTGGAGTCGCTCTCGACGCTGCGTGCCTCGGCCAAACGCGACGAGCGGGACGAGGCGGCCGTCGGCCGGTTCGGCGTCGGCTTCTCCGCGGTGCTCGCCGTCACGGACGAGCCCGCCGTCCTGGGACGCGCCGGCGGCGTGCGGTGGTCGCTCGCCGACGCACGGGAGATGGTGCTGGAAGCTGCGCACCAAGCACCCGCCCTGGGCGAGGAGTTGCGCCGACGCGACGGCCACGCACCGCTGCTGCGGCTGCCGTTGCCCGCGGAGGGCACCGCTCCCGACGGCTATGAGACGGCCGTCGTGCTGCCCATACGGGACACGGCCGCGGAGGAGCTGACGGAGCGTCTGCTCGCTGCCGTCGACGACGCGTTGCTGCTGACGCTGCCGGGACTCGAGGAAGTCGTCGTCGAGTTGCCCGGCGAGGGCACCAGGACCTTCACCCGCCACGACCTCGGTACCGGGGCAGGAGCTGACGCAGGCGCCGACGGCTCCCCGGCCGCCGGGGAGGCCGCAGATGCCGCGGAGGCCGCTGGTTCCGGCGCCGCTGGTTCCGGCGTCGTCGAGATCCGCTGCGAGGACGGCGACGGGACGCGCACCGTCCGGCGATGGCGCGTGGCACGCGCCGGCGGACGTGCGGCGCAGGAGCTGCTCGCGGACCGTCCGGTCGAGGAGCGCATGCGTCCCGGCTGGTCGGTGACGTGGGCCGTCCCCGTCGAGGACGGACGCCCGGTGCGGCCGCCGACGGCGGCGTACGTGCACGCCCCGACACCGACGGACGAACCACTGGGGCTGCCCGCGCTCCTCATCGCGGACTTCCCGCTCGATTCGACACGACGGCACGTCGCACGGGGGCCGTTGACGGATTTCCTGCTGGAGCAGGCGGCAAGTACGTACGTGCGACTGCTGCATGACTGGCGGCCTGTGACGCCCGACCTCGTCGATCTGGTGCCCGGACCGCTGGGGAAGAGCGAACTCGACGGCGCGCTGCGCCAGTTGCTGCTCGCCCGGCTGCCGGACGTCCCGTTCCTCAGCGGCGCGGGCACCCACGAGGACGGCGGACCCGTCGTGCTGCGTCCCCGTGAGGCGGAGATCGCCGAGGGCGCGGGCGCCCGTACGGTCGCCGTTCTGGCGGAGCTGTTCCCCGGCCTGCTGCCCGCGGGACTGGAGCGGCGGACGGAGCTGCGCGCACTGGACGTGGCGCGTGTACCGCTCGGCGAGATCATCGACCGCCTCGCGGGTGTCGAGCGGACGCCGGAATGGTGGTGGCGGCTGTACGACTCCCTCGCGGGCGTGGACCCCGACAGGCTCACGGGGCTGCCCGTGCCGCTGGCCGGCGGGGACTCCGCCCGCCCCGGCTCCTCGGGGGCGCGTACGGCCATCGGCCCGCGTCAGGTGCTGCTGCCCCTGCCGGACTCCGCCCCGGAGCAGGAGCGGGCGCGGCAGCTCGCCCGTCTGGGGCTGAAGGTGGCACACCCCGACGCCGCGCACCCGCTGCTGGAGAAGCTCGGCGCGACGGGTGCCACACCCCGTGCCGTGCTGACGACCCCGCAGGTGCGGGCGGCTGTCGCCGCGTCACTCGACGCCGAGGAAGCCTGGGACGACGGACTCGGCGAGGACGGCCAAGGCCCTCTGGACGCCGATGAGCTGGCGGACGTCGTGCTCGGCCTCGTACGCGACGCGGGCCTCGCGCCCGGCGACGAGCCCTGGCTGGGCGCACTGGCGCTCCCCGACGAGGACGGCGAACTCGTCCCCGCGGGAGAACTCGTCCTCCCCGGCAGCCCTTTCGAGCGCGTCATCCGCGAGGACGAACTCCCGGTGTGCGACGCCGAGTTGAGCGAGCGCTGGGGTGAGCAGGCGCTGACCGCCGCCGGGGTGCAGGCGACCTTCGCACTGGTGCGGGCCACCGACGTCGTGCTCGACCCCGACGAAATGGAGCCGCGCGAGGGCGACTTCGCCGAACCCGACGACGTGGGGCTGCTCGACGCCGTCGACGTGTGGTGCGAGGACGTACTGGACCAGCTCCCGGAGAGCGAGGCGGCGGTGCCGCCCGTGGCGTCCGAACTCGTGGCCGTACGCGACCTGGACCTGGTCGACGACGACAACTGGCCGGAAGTGCTGGCGATGCTCGCCGAGCCGCCGCTGCGGGACGCGCTCACCGCACCGGTGCGCGTCCTGCTGCCCGACGGTGTCACAGAGACGGTCCGCCCCTACACGGCGTGGTGGCTGCGCGGTCATCCCGTGCTGGACGGGCGCCGCCCGGCAGGGCTGCGCGCAGCGGGCGGCGACCCGCTGCTGGCCGGGCTCTACGACGAGGCGGACGCCTCCGGCTTCTCCGACGCGCAGGTGCTGCGCGCGCTCGGCATCCGTACATCGGCTGCGGCACTGCTGGAGGAGCCGGGAGGTGCGGCGGAGCTGCTGGGACGGCTCGCCGAGCCGGACCTCGAGGTAGGTCATGCTCAATTGCACGGACTCTACGGGCTGTTGGCCGAGCTGGATCCGGACGAGGTGACACTCCCGGAAGAGCTGCGCGCCGTGGTGGCGGCCACCGGCGAGATCGAGGTCGTGCCCAGGGAGGACGCGCTCATCGCGGACGCCCCCGACCTGATCCCGGTGGCCGGCAGGCGGCTGCTGCTGCCCGTACCGCCCGCGGGCGCCGCGGGACTCGCCGCGGTGCTGGAGGTGCGGCGGCTCGGCGAAGCGGTCCCGGGCACGGTCGACGAGGCCGCATCCGGCGAGGGCACGGAGCGTGCAGTGCCCGCGGCCGTGCGCTTCCTGCTGCCGGACGCGCCCCTGACGTACCGCGAACACGACGAGCTGGTGGTGGACGGCACCGACGTGGACTGGCGCCGCACACCGGACGGTGTGCTGCACGCGGCGACGCTGGAGGGCGTCGCCGCCGGGCTGGCCTGGTCGGCGGGCCACTGGGCGCGCCGCTTCGAGGTGGCCGCCCTGCTGGAGGACCCGGAGCGCGTGGCCGAGCTGGAGCGGGCCCGCTGGTTCGACTGAGCCGGGCTCGGCCGGCCGGCCGAGCCGGCTGACCCACCCGGCGCGCCGCGATGAGTTCCGCACCGCTGAACGGTCATTCCGGGCATGACTTCTCTCACGCTCACCACGTTCCTGTCACTGGACGGGGTCATGCAGGCCCCCGGCGGGCCCAACGAGGACACCGGCGGCGGCTTCGACCAGGGCGGCTGGCTCGTGCCGTACGCGGACGCGGACATGGGCGCCTTCATGGACGAGACGATCGCCAAGGCGGAGGGGTTCGTCCTCGGACGCCGCACGTACGAGATCTTCGCCGCGCACTGGCCGAGCGTCACGGACCCGGACGACCCGATCGCCACCAGCCTCAACAGCCAGCCCAAGTACGTCGCCTCCACCACCCTCGGCGAACCCGAGTGGCACAACACGACCGTCCTCAGCGAGGACGTGCCACGGCAGGTCGCCGCCCTGAAGAAGCAGGCGAGCGGAGAGCTGCAGATCCACGGCAGCGCACAGCTCGCCCAGTCCCTGATGGCTCACGACCTCATCGACGAGTACCGGCTGCTCACCTACCCGGTCGTACTCGGCACGGGCAAGCGGCTGTTCGCGGAGGGCGCGCTCCCCACGGCGCTGGAGCTCACGGGCAGCCG
Organism: Streptomyces ovatisporus; assembly: GCF_042653885.1. Lineage (NCBI taxonomy): Bacteria > Bacillati > Actinomycetota > Actinomycetes > Kitasatosporales > Streptomycetaceae > Streptomyces > Streptomyces ovatisporus. The sequence continues at coordinate 410,056 of NZ_JBHSFH010000005.1, read as the reverse complement.
CACGACCGGCACCGGCATCGCGATCCACACCTACAGATGGGCGGGCCGGCCGACGTACGGAACCTTCGAGCTGGAGTGACCCCGGGCTCGGCAGGCAAGCAGGCAGACGGGCGGCCCGTCGGCCGGTGGCCCCGGGCTAGCCTCGGGCGGATGGGCACCGAAGAGACACCGGCGGACGCGGCAGAGAAACCGGGCCCGCCCTTCACCGAGGGGCGGGCCCGCGCAGTGCTCGAAGCGGCAGGGGAGGCGGCCGGCACCGGCGACGCGGAACTGCTCGCCCTCGGCGAGAACGCCGTCTTCGCGCTGAGGGCGGCGCGCGGGACACGGCAGCCCGCCGTCGTACGCGTCGGGCGGGGCCCGTGGCAGCGCGAGCGCGCCGCACGCGAACTCCGCACGGCCGCCTGGCTGGAGGAACAGAACGTGCCTGCCGTACGGGCGGCACGTCCCGGCGTCACCGTCGTCGACGGGCACCCGCTCACCTACTGGCGGCGCCTGCCCGACGCCGTACGCCCGGCCACACCCGCGGACCTGGCCGAGCTGCTGCTCCTCGTGCACGCCCTGCCGCCGCCGCCCTTCCCCCTGCCGCGCCGTGACCTGCTCTCCGGAGTGGAGCGCTGGCTCCGGCTGGCGGGCGACGCGGTCCCCGCCGAGGACGCGGCCTGGCTGCGGGCACGGCGCGACGACTTCGCGGCCGCCGTCGCGGCCCTGACGCCGGCGCTCCCGCCGGGCCCGGTGCACGGCGACGCTCTCCCGCGCAACGTCCACGTCGGCCCGGACGGGCCGCTGCTGCTGGACCTGGAGACCTTCTCCGACGACATGCGCGAGCACGATCTGACCGTCCTCGCCCTCGGCCTGGACCGGTACGGACTGACCGCTCAGGAGTACGCCCGCTTCGTGCGCGTCTACGGCTGGGACGTACGCGAGTGGTCCGGCTGCGCGGTGCTGCGGGGCGCGCGGGAGACGGCCAGTTGCGCGTGGGTGGCACAGCACGCGCCCGGGAACCCCGCTGCGCGCCGGGAGTTCGCACGCCGAGTGGCTTCACTCCGGGAGGACGACGTGACGGTGCGCTGGCTCGCGTTCTAGCGCGTGGCCGGGACGGTCCGCCGGGCGTCGCGAGCCGGTGAACCTGCCGGGTCGCAGCACCAGCCGTGCAGGTCAGCGCGTCCGGTTCCGGCTCGGGGCCCGGCGCCCGTCCCGGGCTGCGGCGCTGTCACGTTCGCCGTGCCGCGGGTGTTTCACCCAGCGCCAGGTCGCCTCCAGGGCCGCCGCTGACACCCCCGCGACGGCCACCCCTGTCCACGGCATGGCCGTGCCCACGAGCTTCAGCGCGAAGAAGTGCTGCAGCCACGGTGTCGCCAGTACGGTCAGGAAGCCCAGCCCCATCGTCAGCACCAGGACGACGCGCCACCACGAGTAGGGACGGGCGACGATCGCCAGTACCCACATGGCGATCAGGAAGAGCGTCAGAGTCGCCACGCTCGTCTCGGCAGCCAGCGATCCCCGGCCCGTGTAGTGGTGACGGGCCACCAGGTACATGACGAAGGTGGCCGTCCCCGCGATGAGCCCCGCCGGTACCGAGTAGCGCATGACCCGGCGTACGAAGTGCGGCTTCGCGCGCTCGCGGTTGGGAGCGAGGGCCAGGAAGAAGGCGGGGATGCCGATGGTCAGCGACGACAGCAGGGTCAGATGACGCGGCAGGAACGGATACGGCACCTGCCAGGCGATGACAAGCGCCGCGAGCAGCACCGAATAGACGGTCTTGGTCAGGAAAAGATGCGCGACTCGTTCGATGTTGCCGATCACACGTCTGCCCTCGGCCACCACCGAAGGGAGCGTGGCGAAGCTGTCGTCGAGCAGCACGATCTGGGCGACGGCCCGCGTCGCTTCGGAGCCCGTGCCCATGGCGACGCCGATGTCCGCGTCCTTCAGGGCCAGTACGTCGTTGACTCCGTCGCCGGTCATCGCCACGTGGTGCCCGTGGGCCTGGAGGGCGGCCACCATGTCCTGCTTCTGCCGCGGTGAGACCCGCCCGAAGACCGTGCCCCTCTCCAGCTCGCGCACCAGACCCTCGGCGTCGTCCGGAAGCAGGCGGGAGTCCACCGGGTCCTGCGCGCCCGGCAGGCGGAGCTTGGCCGCCACCGCTCCGACCGAGACCGCGTTGTCGCCGGAGAGAACCTTCGCGGCGACGTCCTGCTCCGCGAAGTAGCGCAGCGTTGCGGCCGCTTCGGGCCGCAGTCGCTGCTCCAGTATCACCAGTGCGGCCGGTTCGGCCCGGTGGACGGGCCCTCCGCGACCGGCGCTCCCGGCCCGGTCGGGAATGCCGTCCGCCGCGGCCAGCAGCAGGACGCGCAGCCCCTCCCGGCTGAGCCGGTCGACCTCCGCGAGCGCGGGATGGCCGGGCGGCAGGAGGATGTCGGGGGCGCCCAGCAGCCACGTACGGCGGGTGCCGTCCTGCTCGACGAACGTCGCGCCGCTGTACTTCCGCGCGGAGGAGAACGGCAGGGACTGCTCCGTGCGCCACGCCGCGGGGCCGCTGCCCGGCGGCCCGGCTCCGTCCGGGGAGTAGGCGTCGACGATGGCCCGCATGCTGGCGTTCGGCCGCGGATCGGCGGAGCCGAGGGCGGTCAGCACCCGCTGAAGGTAGGCGGTGTCGGAGGTGCTGCCGGCCTTGCCGTCCTGGAGGACCCGCACGCCGGTGACGTCCATGCCCCCCTCTGTCAGCGTGCCCGTCTTGTCGAGGCAGACGACGTCGACGCGGGCGAGGCCCTCGATCGCCGGGAGTTCCTGCACGAGGCACTGCCGCCGTCCCAGCCGGACGACTCCGATGGCGAAGGCGATGGAGGTCAGCAGCACCAGTCCTTCGGGCACCATCGGCGCGATGCCTCCGACCATGCGGCGGATGGCGTCGTCGATGTCGCGGTGTCCGAGCAGGAGTTGGCTCAGCACCAGACCGATGCCCGTCGGAACGATCATCCAGGTGATGTACTTGAGCAGGTCGTTGATGCCGCTCCGCAGCTCGGAGTGGACGAGGGTGAAGCGGGACGCCTCCTCCGCGAGCTGCGCGGCGTAGGCGTCCCGTCCGACTCGCGTCGCGGTGAAGGCGCCGCTTCCGGCTACGACGAAGCTGCCGGACATGATCCGGTCGCCGGGCCGTTTGAGGACGGGGTCGGCCTCACCGGTCAGCAGCGACTCGTCGATCTCCAGGGTGTCGGACTCGGCGACCTCGCCGTCCACAACGCACTTGTCACCGGGCCCGAGTTCGACGAGGTCGCCGAGCACGATCTGGTTCGTCTGCAGGTCGCGCGCGATGCCGTCGCGTCTGACGGTGGGCCGCGCCTCTCCGATGACGGCGAGGGAGTCCAGGGTCCTCTTCGCGCGGAGTTCCTGGACGATGCCGATGAGCGTGTTGGCGAGGATCACGAAGCCGAACAGGCTGTCCTGGATGGGCCCGACGATCAGGATGATCAGGAAGAGCACGCCGATGATGGCGTTGAAGCGGGTGAAGACGTTGGCCCGGACGATCTCCACGGCGGAGCGGCTGCTGCGCACCGGCACGTCGTTGACCTCGCCGCGTGCGATCCGCGCCTCCACCTCCGCGGCACTGAGCCCACGCTCCGTTCCGGGTGCGGACCGCCCCTCTTCCCGCTGTGTCATGCCCCGACGTTACGGGCGCTTGGTGAGCCTTGTCCTGTTTCGCCGGGCGCGTTGGCGGCGGTGCGGGGGCGCCCGACTCCTGCTCAGCGGCTGTCGTCCTGCGGGGGAGCGGATGCCGGCGGAGGCTGAGATGTGCTCTGCAGTGCGGTGCGCAGAGCGGAACTCAGCGGCTCCGGCAGCGGCTCCCCCTGCGTACTCCTCACCAGGGCCGCGGCGACCTTGTGCAGCTTGACGTTCGCGTGCTGCGAGACGGCGACCAGCACCTTCCAGGCGGTCGGCGGTGTGCAGCGGTAGGCGGCCATGAGGACGCCGTGCGCCTGGTCGATCACCGGTCGCGTCTCCATCGCCCGGCGCAACTGCTCCAGCTCGGCATGCGGACTCTCCGCGTCGCCCATGCTTGCCCCACTTCCACTCAGGGTGCCCAGTGATGCACCTCTGACCCAGCGGACGGATGGGCATATGCCCGATGAAGAGATCATACTCAGTTCCGTCAGGGCCGGAGCCGCGGCACCGTGTGCGGTCCCTCAGTGGGGAACGAGGCCGAGAGCGAGGCGGAAGCGGTCGATCGAGCGGTTCCTGATCCCCGGGTGGTTCTGCACCCGCTGCCACTCCGGGGTCAGTGCGGCGGTGCCGCGTCCCGGATCCCGTACGGCCTCGATGTGCGCCTGAGCGCTCTCCCACTCGGCGTAGTTGACGACCCGGGTGCCGTCCGTACCGACGTGGAAGTGGGCGGAGATGCCGCCGGGGTGCGGGGCGGGGTCGCTCTCCAGTGCCTCGAACACCGTGTCCACCCAGGCGCGTTGGCGGTCGGGGTCGGGTCCGTCGAATTCCACGTCGACGATCGCGACGCAGCCCGGCACGCGTGTGTCCCCCTCGCGGCTGCCGCTGCGGTACCGGTGGAAGCGGCCCACGCCGAGGCGTTCGATGCCGGGAACGGCGGCGTCGACCTCCTCCACGCGGGACCGGCGGTGGCTCCGGGCGTAGGGCAGTCGTCGTCCCTCCACTGGGAGTGGTGCAGCAGGGTCTCGCCGTCCTCCCCCTCGTAGACCCAGTAGCCGAGCAGGCGCTCGTCCGGCCAGGGTTCGCGCTCCCAGACGGCGGCGATCGCGTCGAGTGCCGTCCGGCGGCGGGCGGACGTGCCCAGCCTCCACCGGCTGAAGAGAGTGGTGCCCGCGTCCTCACGGAGCAGGTCGGGGCGGCGGGTGGTGCGTTCTGCGGTCCTGGTCATGACTGGATGCTCGTACTTCAAGCGTTGTTGAAGTCAACCTGTGCCGGAGCGGGTCCTGCCGCGGGGCGGGCGCTCAGTCGCCGGACGGCTGCGGCGGACCCGCGGTCTCCTGCTCCTGCGCGCGCCGGAGGCCGCGCTCCCGCGCCCGTACGTACCAGAGGCCGAGCAGGCCGAGCCCGGCACCGGCGGCGCAGGTCCAGATGAACCAGTCGTGGCCGTGGCTCGCGTACCAGCCGTAGAAGGGGAGCTGGCCGAGGAAGAGGAGGAACCACAGCGCGGTGCCGACGAGGACGGTGCCCGTGACGGGGCCCTCCAGCGGTTCGGGGGATTCGCGCTCGCCGTCGGTCCACCGGTCCATGAGACCCATCGCCGCAGCTCCCTCGCGCTCGTCGGCTCCTGTCGTGCACAGCCTATCCAGGCGCTGCGGGAGGGAGGCGGGCAGTCTCTCCACGTGCGGAGACGGCGTGGCCGGCCGGTCGTCGCCTGCGCGCCCGGGGTTTGCGCCGCGTTCGTGCCGTGGTCCGGAGGGTCCGGGCCGCGATCTGCTTCCCGTCCCGTTCAAGCTCGACCCCGTCGGGCGGGCGCCGGGCGTGCGCCGATGCCCGGAGGACCGGGGCTGCTGCGGCGGTCGGCGACAGCCGGTTCCACGTCCGGCTCCGGTGCTTCCGCGCGGTGCGTGGAGCCGTAGAAGCGCTCCGTCCTCTCCACGGAGGCCTGGAAGCGTTCGTCGAAGTCGTCGCGCACGAGCGTGCGGACCACATAGTCCTGGACGCTCATGCCGCGCTTGGCGGCGTGGTCGTGCAGCCTGTCGAACAGTTCGCTGTCCATGCGCAGGCTGAGCACCTTCGAGGTCATCGAAGTCATGCACCCAACGGTCCCGTTCCCGTGTGGGGTGATGCGTCAGATTTCCGTGCGAACTCACTCGTACGTGTGATTCGAGAGACAGGGCGTGACCCCGCCTCGCGCTAGTCTTTAGCATAGGTAATGAGTTACGCTAACGACATGCCGGATACGCCCGAGCGCGCCACAGCCCCACTCCGCGACAGCGACCTCGACATGGCGGCTGTGAACGCGCTGCGTACCGCCGTCATGCGCCTCTCGCGGCGCCTGAAGCACCAGCGTGTGGACGAGTCGCTCAGCCCGGCCGAGATGTCCGTGCTCGGCACCCTCGCCCGCTGCGGCTCCGCGACGCCCAGCGAGCTGGCCCGCAAGGAGCACGTGCAGCCTCCGTCGATGACTCGTATCGTCGCGATGTTGGAGGCCAAGGGGCTGGTCCGTCTGGAGCCCCACCCGGAGGACCGCCGGCAGAAGACGGTCACGCAGACCGAGCAGGCCGAGTCGATGCTCGCCGCGAGCCGCGAGAAGCGGAACGCCTGGCTGGCGGAGCTGGCCGGGCGGCTCGACGAGGACGAGTGGGAGACGCTGCGGGCCGCGGCCCCCGTGCTGGAGAAGCTGGCTCATGCATAAGGAGCACGACGAGGCGCACACGCCGAACCGCTGAACAACGCCGACGAGGAGGCGAACCCGATTTGAGTACGGGCAACGGAGCACATTCCGCACCCGCACCACAGGACAAGCCCGCGACCTACACCACGACCGACACCGCTACCGGCACGGACACCGGCACGCACACCGGCACCGCGACCGACACCACGGCGGCCACCGGCACCGGCCCGGCCGCCACCGCCGCCCCCGGGAATGCCCCCGCGACTGAGAAGACGGCATCGGCCGCCGGCGAGCAGGAGCCGGCCGAGGCCCGCAAGCCCTCGATGTTCAGCTCCCTCCGCATCCGCAACTACCGGCTCTTCGCCATGGGCCAGGCCGTCTCCAACACCGGCACCTGGATGCAGCGCATCGCCCAGGACTGGCTGGTGCTCAGCCTCACCGGCTCGGCCACCGCCGTCGGCATCACCACAGCGCTCCAGTTCCTGCCGATGCTGCTCTTCGGGCTCTACGGCGGCCTCGTCGCCGACCGGTACGACAAGCGCAGGCTGCTGCTGGCGACCCAGTCCGTCATGGGACTGACGGGGTTGGCGCTGGCCGTGCTCACGCTCAGCGGTCACGTGCACATCGCGCACGTCTACGTGCTGGCCTTCGTGCTGGGGCTCGCCACGGTGGTCGACAACCCCGCTCGTCAGACCTTCGTCTCCGAGATGGTCGGCCCGGCGCAGATACGCAACGCCGTCTCGCTCAACTCGGCGAACTTCCAGAGCGCCCGCCTGGTCGGGCCCGCCATCGCCGGTGTGCTGATCGCCGCCGTGGGAAGCGGCTGGGCGTTCCTCTTCAACGGCCTCTCCTTCCTCGCTCCCGTCGCGAGCCTGCTGCTGGTGCGCACCGGGGAACTGCACAGCACCGAGCGGGCCCCGCGCTGCAAGGGTCAGCTGCGCGAAGGGCTGAGTTACGTGCGCAGCCACCCCGAGCTGATGTGGCCCATCGTGCTCGTCGGCTTCGTGGGAACGTTCGGCTTCAACTTCCCGATCTGGCTCACCGCCTTCACGGACCGGGTCTTCCAGGAGGGCGCCGGCACGTACGGGCTGCTCAACACGCTGATGGCCGTCGGCTCCGTCGCGGGCGCGCTGCTGTCCGCACGGCGCGGTACGTCCCGGATGCGGCTCATGGCGGGGGCGGCGCTGCTGTTCGGCGTCCTGGAGATGATCGCCGCGCTCACTCCGTCCTTCTGGCTGTTCGCCGCCCTGATGGCGCCCATCGGCATCATGGGGCTGACGTTCAACGTCACCGCGAACTCCAGTGTCCAGCTCGCCTCGGACCCGGCCATGCGGGGCAGGGTGATGAGCCTCTACATGATGGTCTTCATGGGCGGTACGCCCATCGGCGGGCCGGTCATGGGCTGGATCACCGACACCTTCGGCGCGCGCGTCGGTTTCCTGTCCGGGGGTGTCGTCTCCGCCGTCGTCGCGGTCGGCGTCGGCCTGGCGCTGGCGCGCGCCGGCGGCCTGCGCCTCCGCTTCGACATGCGGCGCGGGCACCGGCACCTGAGGTTCGTACCGCGGGAGTCCGGCTCGGAGCCGGACGCGGACCCCGGTGCTGCGGCGGCGCCCGAGCGGGGCGATGGGCGCGAGAGGGTGCCTTCTGCCGCGTAAGGGACAGACCGTATGCTCACGGTCATGAGCATGGCGGAATCGGCCGGGGTGCCCGGCACCGGAGAACTCCAGAGCCTCGGGAGTCCTCCCGCTCCCCGGTCGCCGGGCGTCGGCGAGGGCATCCAGCCCGTACGGAGACGGCTGGAGCGCCTCATCGGCATCGCCGCCACCGAGGGGAACGCGCTGCGCGCGCTGCGCAACGGGGACGAGATCTTCCCGGCGATGCTGGAGGCGATCCGCTCCGCACAGCACACCGTCGACATGATGACGTTCGTGTACTGGCGGGGCGAGATCGCCCGCGACTTCGCCCGCGCCCTCGGAGGCCGCGCCCGTCAGGGCCTGCGGGTGAGGCTGCTGCTGGACGGGTTCGGCAGCCGGCTCATAGAGAAGGACCTGCTCGAGGACATGGCCGATGCCGGTGTGCAGGTGGTGTGGTTCCGCAAACCGATGTGGATCTCACCTGTGAAGCAGAACCACCGCTGCCACCGCAAGGTGCTGGTCGTCGACGAGCGGGTCGCGTTCACCGGCGGCGTGGGCATCGCCGAGGAGTGGTGCGGGAACGCCCGCCACGAGGGCGAGTGGCGGGACACGCACGTCGAGCTGCGCGGGCCGGCGGTGGACGGCGTCTGCGCCGCGTTCGCCCAGAACTGGGCGGAGTGCCACGACGAACTCTTCGACGACCGCGACCGGTTCGTCGAACAGGAGGCGGCGGGCGATTCCGTGGTGCAGGTGGTCCGCGGCTCGGCGAGCTTCGGCTGGCAGGACATGCAGACCCTGCTACGCGTCGTACTGGAGTCGGCGCGCACCCGCGTGCGTCTCACGACGGCCTACTTCGCACCTGACGCGTACTTCGTCGAGCTGCTGACGGCCACGGCGCGGCGCGGCGTCGAAGTGGACATCGTGCTGCCGGGGGCCCACACGGACAAGCGGGTCTGCCAGCTGGCGGGGCAGCGCTACTACGAGGAACTGCTCGCCTCGGGAGTGCGTATCTGGCAGTACCGGCCGACGATGCTGCACGCCAAGATCGTCACAGTCGACGGCCTGGTGTCGCTCGTCGGGTCGACCAACTTCAACCGGCGCTCGCTGGACCACGACGAGGAAGTGATGCTCGCCGTGCTGGACGAGTTCTTCACCGCGACGCTGGACGGGCACTTCACCGAGGACGTGGCCCTGAGCACCCCTGTCCCGCTGCGGCACTGGCGGCGCCGGGCGCTCGTGGAGCGGCTCCGGGAGGCCGCGGTCCTGCCGTTCCGCCGCTTCCTCTGAGGACGTACGGCCCGGGGACGCGATGTCCGCGGGTGACGGCATCCTTGTCGCATGAGACTCTTCGCAGCCCTCCTCCCGCCCGCCCATGTCCTGGACGGGCCGGGCCAACTCGCGGAAGCCGTAGGGGAGTTGCACTCCATGGAGGGAGCCGGGCGGCTGCGCTGGACGGACCGGGCCAACTGGCACATCACCCTCGCCTTCTACGGCGAGGTGTCCGATGCCGTCCTGCCGTCTCTCGAGGAGCGGCTGGCACGGGCCGCTCGTCGCGGGCGTCCCCTGCGGCTGAGGATCGCCGGATCGGGACGGTTCGGGGACCGGGCGCTGTGGGCGGGGATCGCGGACGGTGAAGCAGACGCAGACGCAGACGCCGGGGCGGAGGAGGCCGCGGAGCCGGATGACGGCCCCGTCGGGCCCGGCGGCCCCGGCGGGGGCGGCGAGTCCGGCCCCGGCACCGTCGCGGCAGCGCGGTCCGGATCGCGGCCCGGAGTGCGGCCCGTCGAGGCGGTGCGGCGGCTGGCCGCGGCTGCGGCCGCCGCGGGACGCCGGGCGGGAGTGGAGACGGAGGAGTCCCGCCGCTTCACGGCCCATCTGACCGTCGCGCGTTCGGCTCGGGAACCGGTCGATCTGCGGCCGTACGCCGCGGCGCTCGGCGGCTTCCACGGCGATCCCTGGACGGCGGCCGAACTCACCCTCGTACGCAGCAACCTGCCGGAGCACGGGATCCCCGGCGAACAGCCGCGCTACGAGCAGGTTGCAGCCTGGCCGCTGGGCGGCTGAGCCGTCCGGTTACGGTGGTGAGCGTGAATACCAAGACGAGGACGCGCATCGTCAGCGGTGCGCTCGTGCTGATGCTGATCGTGGTGGCCGTCGCAGCCGCGCTGGGCGGCTGAGCAGCCCGGACTGCCGGGGCCGCACCCCGCCTCCACCGGGTGTGGAGCGGGGCGCGGCCGTGCGGTGTCCGCGTTGTGCGGGCGGCCCGGCTCGCTCGCCCCGGCGTCTCCCGGACGGCCGCTCCGCGGCCCGGCCGACGGACCCGTCTACCAGGCGAAGGCTTCCGGGCTGGGTCCCGGGCCGGGGAAGATCTCGTCGAGGGACGTCAGAAGCTCGTCCCCCAGCTCCATCCCGGCGGCCCGTACCGCCGAGTCGAGCTGTTCCGGGGTGCGGGGACCGACGATCGGGCCCGTCACGCCGGGCCTGGTGAGCAGCCAGGCCAGGGCGGTCTCTCCCGGTTCGAGTCCGTGCTCGGCGAGCAGGTCCTCGTACCGCTGGATCTGCTCGCGCACCTTCGTGTTCGACAGCGCGTCCGCCGACCGCCCCGAGGCCGTACGCCCGGACCCGCCCTGCTCCGCCTTGCGGATCGCGCCGCCCAGCAGGCCGCCGTGCAGCGGCGACCAGGGGATGACACCGAGGCCGTACGCCTGCGCCGCCGGGACGACCTCCATCTCGGCGCGGCGTTCGGCGAGGTTGTACAGGCACTGCTCGCTGACGAGGCCGTAGGTGCCGCGGCGGGCGGCTGTCTCGTTGGCCTGCGCGATGTGCCAGCCGGCGTGGTTGGAGGAGCCCGCGTAGAGGATCTTGCCCTGCTGCACGAGGACGTCGACCGCCTGCCAGATCTCCTCCCAGGGCGTCGCCCGGTCGACGTGGTGGAACTGGTAGAGGTCGATGTAGTCGGTCTGGAGGCGCTTGAGGCTGGCGTCCACCGCGCGACGGATGTTCAGCGCGGAGAGACGGTCCTGGTTGGGCCAGGGCTCGCCGTCGGTGCCCATGTTCCCGTAGACCTTGGTGGCCAGCACGGTCTTCTCGCGGCGGCCGCCGCCCTTGGCGAACCAGGTGCCGAGGATCGACTCGGTGCGGCCCTTGTTCTCACCCCAGCCGTACACGTTGGCGGTGTCCAAAGATCAATTTTGACGCCATGATCCGAACCACATACCGTCACCCCTTGTGCACGATGCGTGCTGCAGGGGAGAGGGAGAACGAGCATGGGGAGAGTTCTGGGTGTGGTCCGTCTGTCGAGGGTGTCGGACGAGACCACATCACCGGAGCGTCAGCGTCGGTCCATCCAGCGATGGGCCGACCAGGAGGGGCACGTCGTCGTGGGATGGGTCGAGGACATCGACGTGTCTGGCGGGGTAGAGCCGTGGAAGCGCCCGGAGTTCGGCAAGTGGCTGCCTTCGACCATCGGAAAGGAGGTCAGCGCGATCGAGCACAGGATCGCGATGGAGGAGTCGCGCGCCGATGAGTACGACATCCTCTGCGCGCTGAAGATCGACCGCCTCTCGCGGCGCGTGCTGCACGTGCACACCCTCCTGGAGTGGTGCGAGAAGAACGGCAAGGAGGTAGCCACCGTCGAGGACGGGATCAACCTGAACACGCAGATGGGGAAGCTCCTCCTGAGCCTGATCGCGTCCTTCGCGGAGGGGGAGCTCGAAGCCATCAAGGCGCGGGCCAAGTCGTCCTACAACCACCTGGTGAAGGAGGGACGCTGGCGCGGTGGCCGCACTCCGTATGGGTACCGCGAGGAGAAGCAGGAGACCGGCGAGGGGTGGAAGCTGGTGCCGGACGACTACGGAACGGACACGGCCGGGACGCTTTGCGAGATCGTTCGCCGTCTCATCGAAGGTGAGTCGGCGAACAGCATCGCGCAGTGGCTCAACGAGGACACGTCCAAGACCCCGACGTCCCTGGACGCCCAGATGATCCGGAGCGGCAAGACCCCGAAGGGGAGCCGCTGGACCGCCGCGAACACGTCCAAGGTCGTGCGCTCCCGCTGTGTCCTGGGGCAGATGGAAGTGACTGAGGAAGTGATGGTTGAGGGGAAGAAGGTGAAGCGGACCCGAGTTGTCCGGGACGCCGATGGCCAGCCTCTTCAGCGCGCGGAGCCCTTGATCACGCAGGAGGAGTGGGAGTTGGCCAACAAGAAGCTGGACGAGAACACCAGTCAGCGCAACGGAAACCGCAAGGGCGGCTCACCCCTGCTCCGGGTTGCGTTCTGCACCTGTGGGGAACCCGCGTATCTCGGCCCCGGCCGTAACTGGCCCTACTACCGCTGCGCCTCGCGGACCACCCACAAGCCGTGCCCGACCGGAAGCAAGGGCATTGCGGCTCACACGCTGGAGGACGCCGTGGAGAAGGCGTTCCTCCTCGCCGCAGGGGACGTCGAGATCGTCCGGAAGGTCTTCCGTCCGGGGGTGGACTACACGCGCGACATCGAAGAAGTGAACCGTGCCCTGGCGGACCTGCGGGAAGACCGCGCGGCGGGCCTCTACTCCAGCGAGCTGGGCAAGCAGGAGTACCGCGAGACGTACAAGCGGCTGGACGCGCGACGCGAGCAACTCATCGCCCAGCCCACACGACCGGACACCTGGGAGGAGATCCCCACGGGAGAGACCTACCGGGAGCGGTGGAGCAAGCTGTCGACCCAGCACGAGAAGGGCAAGGAGCTCCGTGCCGCAGGGGCCAAGGCTGTCATCCACGCAGAGCCGATCCGGGGGATGACGGCCGCGCAGGTCATGTCCGTGGACGGCCATGACGGCATGTGGCAGCACTCCGTCGGACGGGTTCAGGTTCTGATCCCGATGGACTTCAAGCAGCGCGTACGCAACATGGCAGCGATTCGCAGCGAAGAGTGACGAAGCCGAAGGGCGAGAGGAACCGAGGGGCCCCGAACGCAGGGTCCTCTCGGCCTTTGTAGGATGCCCGGCAGGTCGTCGCCGTCGCTCCCGACCGCACGAGACCGAGTCCGGGCATCACGCCCTGGGCGCCACCTGTGATGAGAGACCGCGCCGTCCGGCGCCGGTCCCCCCGCGAAGAAGGGGAGGCACATGGCCCGCCGTCCGGCGTGGGGTTACCGGCGCATTCGTGCGCCTCACAGGAAGGGGCCCGACAAACCTTGGGAGCCATCACCACCAAGGGGCGCAAGCTCCACGAGATCGAGCACGTCCCGTACGAGCAGGCGTTCCTCATTGGCGACCTGTTCACCAGCAACATCACCATGCTCGCCGGCGAGCCCAAGGCCGGGAAGACGAACTTCGCCGCTGGGATGTCCGCCGCCCCCCTGAAGGGAGCCGACGAATTCCTCGGTTTCCCCGTGCTGCGCCTCTGCCGCCACATCATCTTCGGCCTCACCGACGACGGCGCCGAGGGGGAACTCCGCGAGCAGCTGCACGGCGCAGTCCCGAGGGACTCAGTCACCGTCTTCCCCGTGGAGGACACCAGCCAGCCCGGCTACTGGCAGGGCGTCCACGACGACCTCCTGACGCTGACCGCCGACCTCGTCGTCCTCGACAACGTGCTGGGCGCCCTCGGTGACGGTGAGGACGTCGCCTCCTCCGTCACGGCCCGGAACACCATCGACAAGCTCAAGCCGATCAGCAAGTCCGGCACCCCCGTGCTCGCGGTGACGCACACGCCGAAGGGTAAGGCATCCCAGAAGGGGGGCCAGCGCTGTTCAAAACCCGTCTCGAAACCCCCGCCTCAGGCTTGACGTATTGAGACGAGTTCTGAGATTGTCTCGGCTGTGACGGCGAACATGAACACTGGCCAGCTCATCGGGTACGCCCGCGTCTCCACCGGCGACCAAGAGGCGCAGCTCCAGCGTGACGCGCTCGCCGACGCAGGCTGCGCCCGCATCTTCGAGGACAAGGCGAGCGGCAAGAACACCGATCGGCCAGAGCTGCACGCAGCACTCGACTACGCCCGTGTCGGCGACAGCCTGTGTGTGTGGAAGCTGGACCGCTTCGCTCGGTCGCTCATCGACCTCGTGTCCATGGTCGACACCCTTCGAGAGCGGGACATCGGCTTCAAGGTGCTCACGGGTGCACTGGCCAACATCGACCCCGGCACGGCCGACGGCCGCCTCATGCTCCAGGTCGTCGGAGCGATGGCAGAGTTCGAGCGCAGCCTCATCAAGGAGCGCACCCGCGCTGGGCTGGACGCGGCCAGGGCGCAGGGGCGTACCGGTGGACGGCCCGCTGTCATGAACGACGACATGCTCACGGTCGCCCGCGCCAGACGGGCCAAGGGTGAGAGCGTCAACGCCATCGCCAGGGCCCTGGGCGTCTCACGCGCCACGCTGTACCGGCGCATCGGCGAGGGCGCCTGAGGTAGGCGTACCCGCCGCCCGCCGGACGTCTTGCGTGGAGTGAACTCGAAGGGGTTCGCTTGGCGACCATGGAATACACGCAGCTGGGACGTACCGGACTCAAGGTCAGTCGCATCGTGCTCGGCACGATGAACTTCGGGCCTCAAACCGAGGAGACCGAGAGCCACGCGATCATGGATGCGGCGCTCGATGCGGGGCTGAATTTCGTTGACACTGCAAATGTGTACGGGTGGGGTGAGAACAAGGGGCGCACCGAAAAGATCGTCGGTACCTGGTTCGCCAAGGGCGGCGGGCGTCGTGACAAGACGGTCCTGGCCACCAAGGTCTACGGGAACATGGGCGCCGACGGACCGGCCTGGCCCAACCATGACCGGCTCAGCGCCGTGAACATCCGCCGTGCCGTGGACGCTTCCCTCAAGCGGCTCCAGACCGACTACATCGACGTCTACCAGTTCCATCACATCGACCGTTCGACGCCGTTCGAGGAGATCTGGCAGGCGATCGACGTCCTGGTCCAACAAGGGAAGATCCTTTACGCCGGTTCCTCGAACTTCCCCGGCTACAAGATCGCCCAGGCCAACGAAAACGCGAAGACGCACGGCCGGGTCGGGCTCGTCAGCGAGCAGTGCCTCTACAACCTCGCCGAGCGCCGCGCCGAGATGGAGGTCATTCCTGCCGCGCAGGACTACGGCCTCGGGGTCATCCCGTGGTCGCCGCTGCACGGCGGGCTGCTCGGCGGAGTCCTCAAGAAGGAGGCCACGGAGGGGCGCCGGGCGAGCGGACGGGCCGCCGACGCCCTCAAGGACGCCCGCACGCGCGAGCAGATCCAGGCGTACGAGAACCTGCTCGACAAGCACGGCATCGAACCAGGCGAGGCCGCCCTGGCCTGGCTGCTCACCCGTCCCGGCGTGACAGGACCGATCGTCGGCCCACGCACGCAGGAGCAGCTTGACTCAGCGCTGCGCGCCCTCGACCTGGACCTGGGCGTGGAGCTCCTTGCGGCTCTCGACGAGATCTTCCCGGGGCCGGGACCGTCCCCCGAAGCTTTCGCATGGTGAAGTAACAAATCTGCATGTGGACCGCTGCCTCCTGCTCTGCGTGCAGGGCGAGTTGGGGGTGGCGGCCGGCGCTCTCCGTGGTGCCACATGCGCGCGAAACCGGACGGGCCTTCGGACGGGCGGGGCGTGCGGGGCGCCGATGCTGGAGACTGGGCCTCATGTCTGTGCTTGTGCGCCGCGCTGTCGCGGTTGTCGGGGCCGTCGCCCTTGTCACGTCCGGATTGCTGACGGGTGCTCACGCCGCCGTCGGGCCGGCGGCCGCGGCGGAGGGGAAGCCGGAGTCCTTCCGTATCGAGAGCCCCCGCATCACCGAATCCAGCGGGCTCGCCGCGAGCCGCACGCACAAGGGCGTCTACTGGACGCACAACGACTCGGACGACGGCCCGTACGTCTACGCAGTCGACTCCGCAACCGGCAAGACCGTCGCGACAGTCACCCTCCAGGGCATCGACCCCCGCGACGTGGAGGGCATTTCGATCGGCCCGGGCGGCAGCGTGTACGTCGGCGACATCGGTGACAACTTCAACGGCCGGTGGAGCGAGGTGTGGATCTACCGCTTCGACGAGCCGAAGCAGCTGCGGGACGTGACGGTCACCCCTGCGCGCTACACCGTGCGTTACGACGACGGGCCGCGCGACGCCGAGTCGCTGATGGTGCATCCGAAGACCGGGCGGGTCTACATCGCCAGCAAGAGCCAGAAGCAGAAGGGCGGCATCTACGAGGGCCCCGGGCAGCTCTCGGCGTCCGGTGTGAACGTCTTCCGGAGGATCGCCCGTACGGAGATGTGGGCCACCGACGGTGCGTTCTCGCCGGACGGCACCCGCCTGGTGCTGCGGGGCTACTTCGGCGGCGAGATGTTCAAGTGGCGCGACGGCCGACCCGAAGCGCTCGACCGTCCGGTGAGCGTGCCTGTGGCGGGCCAGGGCGAGTCGGTCACCTTCACGCCTGACGGACGCACCCTGATGTGCGGCTCCGAGGGGCGCTCCAGTTCCGTGGACCCGCTGGAGCTCGACGGGACGCTGCTGCCGGAGAGCGTCGCGGCGGACGGCAAGGACTCGGACGGTGCCCGCGGCGGGGGCGGCGCGGCCGGCGACAGTGACGGACCCGCCGACCGGAACGTGGTGGTCGGGGGGCTCACAGTCGCCGTGGTCGCCGTGTTGTGGATGACGCTGAGGCGGCTCTTCCGGCGGCGCGGCTGAGCCGGTCCTGCTCGTCCGGCCGGGGCGTGCCCGTCCGGACGCCCCGGCTCCACCTGCCCGGGGGCTGCTCCCGCTGTCGGTCACGCGCTCTGCCGGTCGGTGTCCGCCGGTCAGCGCTGTGTCCGTCTGCGCTCGATCAGCGACTGGAAGCCGTCCAGCAGCGCCCGCAGGCCGAGCCTCATCGCCTCCTCGCCCCGCAGGGAGAAGGAGTCCTCCGGCAGGGCCGCCAGGTGCGGGTAGTCACCGGTTCCCATAGCCCGTTCCAGATAGGGCAGCTGGGCCGTCCAGAACTCCTCCTCCGACAGGCCGGTGTTCTCCGTGGCCTGCTGCTGCAGCACGTGCGTACGCGCCGCGCCCACCACGTAGTTGTCGAGCGCGGTGAGCAGGCCGATCTTCTCCTTGCCCTCCAGGGGCACGCCGTCCAGCGCGGACAGGGCGAATTCGACGCCGCTCAGTGAGCTCGGGCCGAGGACCGGGCGGACCTGACTGACCTGGAGCAGCCAGGGGCTCTTCGTGTAGAGCGTCCACGAGCCCTCCGCGATGGACTCCATGGTCGTCCGCCAGTCCTTGCCGCGCTGCTCCTCCAAGTCGCCGGCGGGGCCGTTGACGTGGTCGAGCATCAGGTCGAGGAGTTCGCCCTTGCCCGGGACGTACCGGTAGAGCGTCATCGTGCCGACGCCGAGCTCGGCGGCGACCTTGCGCATGGAGAGCGCGGTGATGCCCTCGCGGTCGGCGAGGGCGACAGCGGTGGCGACGATCCGGTCCAGGGTCAGGCCGGGCTTCGGTCCGCGGGTGGGCTGCTCCTTGCCGCGCCAGAGGAGTTCGAGGGTGCGGGGGAGGTCGCCGGTGCCGCTGTATTCCGTGGTCATGCGGGGTCTCCGGCCGGGTCGGTGGCGTCGGGGCGTCGGATTGCGGGCTGTGGGCGCCGGTCGCCGGGCGCGGCGGCCGTCCTCGTCGTGGCCGCCATCCTAAAGGGCTTGCGCAAATCTGCGTGCGCTGTACGCTGTTCTTTGTGAGTACGCCGTACTCAGTTTTGCCCGCATCGCGGCGCACGTCAGTGAAGGGGAGCAGCAGTGAGGTCACCGGCAGACGGACCTTCGGACGGTCCTTCGGCGGACAGACGGGAGTTCTCCGTCGTCGCGGAAGGGCTGCGCAAGACCTATGGGGACAAGCGCGCCCTGGACGGCTTCGACCTGGCGGTGCCGCGCGGCACCGTCTTCGGTCTGCTCGGTCCGAACGGCGCGGGCAAGACGACCGCCGTGCGCATCCTGTGCACGCTGATCCGGCTGGACGGCGGCAGTGCGCGCGTCGCGGGCCACGATGTGGCGAGCGAGCCCCGGATGGTGCGCCGTCGTATCGGTCTCACGGGCCAGAATCCGGCCGTCGACGAGATCATGACGGCCCGCCAGAACCTGGAGATGTTCGGCCGGCTGTTCCATCTCGGCCGGTCCCGGGCCCGTCGGAGGGCGGGAGAACTGCTGGAGCAGTTCGGTCTGAGCGAGGCCGCCGACAAGCAGCCCAGGGAGTTCAGCGGGGGCATGCGCCGCCGCCTCGACCTCGCGTCCAGCATGATCCTCGCCCCCGAGGTGCTCTTCCTGGACGAGCCGACGACCGGCCTCGACCCGCGCGGGCGCAGCGAAGTGTGGCAAGCGGTGCGGTCGTTGACCGAGACCGGTACGACGGTGGTGCTCACCACGCACTACCTCGACGAGGCCGACAAGCTCGCCGACCGCGTCGCCGTCATCGACCGGGGCCGCAACGTCACCGAGTCGTCACCGGCCTTCGGGGGCCGCACGCCCACGCCGGCCGCGCTGAAGCGGGCGATCGGCGGGGACCGCGTCGAGGTGACGGCCGGAGAGGAGAGCGACATCCCCGGCATCGTCAGGGCGGTCGCCCGCGTCGCGGCAGACGGGAGCGAGCCGGAGATCGACGCCGACGCGCGGCGTGTGCACGCCTCGGTACCCGCCGGAGAGGGAGTGGCGGCCCTCATGGAGGTGGCGCGGAGCCTTCAGGACGCGGGGCTGGTCGTCGAGGACATCGGGCTGCGCCGCCCCACGCTCGACGAGGTCTTCCTCACGCTGACCCGCAGGAAGCAGGAGGCCCTGGCATGACGACCGCCCGCATGAGCAGCACCGCCTACTGGGCGATGGCCGACTGCTGGACGATCGTACGGCGCGACCTGACCCACCTGGCGAAGCAACCGTCGCTCCTGGCTTGGCAGTTGGGTTTCCCCATCGTCTCCGTCCTGCTCTTCGTCTTCGTCTTCGGCAGCGCCATGGACATCGGGGAGGGCGTGGACTACAAGGACTACGCGATGCCCGGCATGTTCGCGATGACGATGGCCTTCGGCTTCATGAACACCGCGATGAGCGTGGTCGTCGACAAGGAGCGCGGCGTCACCGACCGCTTCCGGTCCATGCCGATGGCGCCTTCGGCGGTCGTGACGGGACGGGGAGTCTCGGACGTCCTCCACGCGGCTCTCGACCTTCTCGTGCTGGCGCTGATCGCACTCGTGGTGGGCTGGCGCTCGGACGGCGGTGTCGTCGCGACGCTCTATGCGTTCGTGCTGCTGCTCCTGCTGCGCTTCTCGCTCATCTGGATCGGCGTGTGGCTGGGGCTCGTCACCCCGAACCAGGAGGCGGCGGGGAACCTCTTCGCCGTGGCCTTCCCGTTCGGCATGGTCTCCAGCGTCTTCACTCCCCCTTCGGTGATGCCGGACTGGCTGGGCGCCGTCGCGATGTGGAACCCGGTCTCCTCCACGTCCAACGCCGTACGCGAGCTGTACGGCAATCCGCTGCCCGCCGGCGGCAGCTGGATCGAGCAGCACTCGGCGCTGATGGCCGTGGTGTGGCCGCTGATCATCACGGCTGTCTTCATGCCGCTCGCGGTGCGGAAGTTCCAGCGGCTCGCGGGCTGACACCGGGCGCGGACGCGCGAAGGGCGGGCGGGGACGGATCCGTCCCCGCCCGCCCACAGCGCTTGCGGCGCCTACAGGTTCTCGATCACGTAGTCCACGCAGCGGGTGAGCGCCTCCACGTCGGAGGGCTCGACCGCGGGGAACATCGCGACGCGCAGCTGGTTGCGGCCCAGCTTCCGGTAGGGCTCGGTGTCGACGACGCCGTTGGCACGCAGCACCTTGGCGACGGCCGCCGCGTCGATGTCGTCGTTGAAGTCGATCGTGCCCACGACCTGCGAGCGCTGGGCCGGGTCGGCCACGAACGGCGAGGCGAACTTGGCTTCCTCGGCCCACCCGTAGAGCGTGCGGGAGGAGGTGGCCGTGCGGCGCACCGCCCAGTCGAGACCGCCCTGTCCGTTGATCCAGTCCAGCTGGTCCGCCAGGAGGAAGAGCGTGGAGAGGGCCGGGGTGTTGTACGTCTGGTTCTTGCGGGAGTTGTCGATCGCCGTCTTCAGGTCGAAGAACGCCGGGATGTGGCGGTCGGACGCGGCGATCCGCCCGGCCCGTTCGAGGGCGGCGGGCGAGAAGAGACCGATCCACAGCCCGCCCTCCGACGCGAAGGACTTCTGCGGGGCGAAGTAGTAGACGTCGCTCTCGCTCACGTCGACCGGGAGACCGCCGGCGCCCGAGGTGGCGTCGACCAGCACCAGCGCGCCGTCGTCGGCACCCGCCACGCGCTCGATGGGCATGGCGACACCGGTCGAGGTCTCGTTGTGCGTGAAGGCGTACACGTCGGTGCCCGCCTCGGCCCGCGGCTGCGGGTGGGTGCCGGGCTCCGACTCGATGACCGTCGGAGCGCCGAGCCACGGTGCCTGCTTCGCGGCCTTCGCGAACTTGCTGGAGAACTCGCCGAAGGAGAGGTGCTGCGACGTGGACTCGATCAGTCCGTGCGTCGCGATGTCCCAGAAGGCGGTCGTGCCGCCGTTGCCGAGGACGACTTCGTAGCCCTCCGGCAGCCGGAACAGTTCCTTGACACCTTCGCGCACTCTGCCGACCAGGTTCTTGACCGGGGCCTGGCGGTGCGAGGTGCCGAGCAGTGACGTACCGGTGGCAGCCAGGGCGGCCAGTGCCTCCGTACGTACCTTGGACGGGCCCGAGCCGAATCGACCGTCGGCGGGCTTGATGTCAGCGGGAATCTGGAGATCAGCCACGGGTGAAGCCTAGTGCTTGGCTTTACACGGCAAGCGGCGAGGTCCACCGGGTGAGACGCCGGGCAGGTCACGGCCCTGGGGGGAGCGGGGGACGAGTCCCCCGCCCGTGAGGTGACAGAGGGACCCTCCTCCGCGGAGGCATGTTCCCCCGCGGAGGAGGGAGCGGCGACGGAGCTGTATTCCCAACTGCCGCCGCCTTCATCCGTTGCAGCGCTGCTGGATGCACCGTGCCGGGTCTCCGTTCACGCGGAGTTCAATCGTGGTGCGGCGTGCTCCTACGGGTGCCGGTCGTGACTGCGGGGGATTCGGCGGAACGCCTCCGGGAGGGGCGCGGTCGCCGGGGCGACGACGACACGGTCGTCGGAAGGGTGGGTGTCCATGGCCGCCGCGGGGAGTCCGCGCAGTTCGCCCTGGAGCAGCCGGTGCAGGCGCTTGGCGCTCCGGCGGTAGAAGCGGCGCTGCGTGAGGCGCCCGAACAGCATGAATCCGAGGCGGACGAGCGGATTGCGGATGGGCGCCCGCCGTGAGTACCCGGTGATGACGAAGTCGACGGCGCCGGTGTGCAGATGCTTGACCACCTCATAGGTCAGCTCGCCCTGTTCGAGGTGGCCCTGGAGCGTCCGGTAGCTCCACCCCCACACGCGGCGGGCGTCCTCACCGGAGCCGTGGACCTCGTCCGTCACGCATGTCACGCGGACGCCCATGTCGAAGCGGAGTCCGTAGAACCTGCCTTCGAGCAGCATGTCCCGGCCCAGCAGCGGGGCCGTCGAGTCGTAGACGGAGCGGAGGATGCGCGGCTCTGCGAACCGGTAGTCGCCGACGAGGCGGCATGCGGTCTCCCAGGAGCCGCCGGGGACCGGGGCGCCCGCGTCCTCCGGGGGGAGCGGCTGCACGAGCGTGTCGATGTGCCAGCCCGCCTCCGCGGCCGGGCGGCCTCCGGCCCCGGGGTAGTTGACGTCGAGGGAGGCCAGGGCACGCAGGGCCGGGACGGCATCCTCGCGGTACAGACGTCGCTCACGCAGCATGGTTGCGCCTCACTGGTCTGGCGGCCGCGGTACGGGCCACGGCGGGGGCGGGGCCCGGGGGGCGCGTCGCCGGGCGGGTCCGTCACTCCAGTTCCGCCACCGACTGGCTGATCATCCACAGGGTGGGACCCCACAGGCCGACGAAGATCGCCCGGCGCTCGGCGTTGCCCCGTTCGTCCTGGTCGAGGCCGGCGGCGCGCATCCACAGCACGAGACACAGGGCGATGGAGCCGGTGGCCGCGGCCTGGATGTACTGGCTGCGTACTCCGATGAGATGGATCACCTTCGCGGTCAAGACACCGACCTCCTTCTCAGCAGTCGACAGGGCGATTCCGAAAAGCGCACGAATAACGCACATGGTGTCATGAAGGGCATGTCCACACCGCATGCAGCACCACCGCAGGGACCTTCGCTGGTACGGAGAGCGGGCATCGTGCTGCGATTCCCGCTGGGCGTGATGCTCGTCTCGTGGCAGTACCTCTGGCGGGTCACGGCGCTGCACCGGAGCGAGATTCCGGGAGGCGCGCGGGACCTGCCTCCCCGGCTGGAGGAGAGCCACACGGACGAGTGGACCAAGCCGCTGTCGGACGGCGTCGGCCCGATGTTCCGCCGGCGCTTCGTCGTACGGATCGAGGGCTCCAGGATGAGCCCCGAAGAGCTGATCGGGGCCGTCGCCGCGAATCTGAACCGGGTGGCGCCGTCGACTGTCGCGGTCTTCCACAAGACCCGGGGGGAGGCGGGCCCGCCGTGCGAGGGGGACGAGTACCGCGTGCAGATGCCGGGCCCCTGGGACGGGCCCGTCCGCGTCCTGCACTGTGACGCGACCTCGTTCCGTCTCGGGACGCTGCGGGGTCATCTGGAGGCCGGCCAGATCCAGTTCACGTCGCGCGTCGCGGAGGACGGGCTGCTCGAGTTCGAGACGGAGGCGTGGTCCAGGGCCGGGGACAGGCTGGCCGGACTCCTCTACAGCAGACTCCGCGTGGCCAAGGAGATGCAGTTCAACATGTGGGTGCACTTCTGTCTGCGGGCCGCGGCCATCGCGGGCGGACGCGTGGTGGGGGGCGTGCGCATCGCCACCCGCAGCATCCCCGGGGAGCTCTGCCGCGACTCACCGGGAGCCTGACGGGAGACCGGCGCGGTCGGCGGTCCGGCCGCACCGTTCTCCCGTCGCCGGCTCCGTGCTCTCAGGAGTCGTTCCGCGCGCGGTCCGCGACGGCTTTCACGGCCTGGACGACGTGTGCCTCCGCGGCGGCCTTGTCGACGCCGAGGCCGGTGAGCACTCCCGCGCCGTCCTCGAACTCCAGCAGCGCGAGCAGGATGTGCTCCGTGCCGATGTAGTTGTGGCCGAGCCGCAGGGCCTCCCGGAAGGTCAGCTCCAGGGCCTTGCGCGCCCCCGCGTCGTAGGGGATCAGGTCGGGCACCTCGGGGACCGCGGCGGGCAGCGCCGCGGTCACGGCCTCCCGTACGGACTCCGGCGCCGCGCCCTGGGCGGTGATCGCCTTCGCGGCGACGGCCTCCGGCTCGCTCAGCAGGCCCAGGACCAGGTGCTCGGGACGGACCTCGTCGTTGCCCGCCGCGTGCGCCTCGTTGTGCGCCGCCGCCACCACGTTCCTCGCCCGTTCGGTGAAGCGGCTGAAGCCCTGGCTCGGGTCGAGGTCCGGGCTCTCGTTCTTCGGCACGAAGCGCTTCTGGGCCGCCTGCCTGGTGACGCCCATGCTCTTGCCGATCTCCGTCCAGGACGCCCCGGAGCGCCGCGCCTGGTCCACGAAGTGGCCGATCAGGTGGTCGGCGACGTCGCCGAGGTGGTCGGCGGCGATGACGGCGTCTGAGAGCTGGTCGAGGACTTCGGTGTGCACTTTCTTGATGGCCTCGATGAGGTCGTCGAGGCGCACGGCATTGGTCAGGCCGGTGGGATTCGTCATGCTGTCAACCGTAAGTTGACAGTGGAAGAGGCGTCAACCCGAGGTTGACACCTTGCGCTTCAGCCGCCGGCAAGCTCGCGCACAGTGGCCATGTCGTCGAACGGGAGCAGCGTCCCGCGGACGGCCTGGTGCGTCTCGCTGCCGCGTCCCGCGACGAGGACGGTGTCGCGGCCACCCGCGACGGACAGGGCGTGGGCGATCCCCTCCCGCCGGTCGGCGAACCGCTCGAACGGGGTGCCGGTCCCGGCGAGACCGGGGACGATCTGGTCGAGGATCGTCTCGGGGTCCTCGTTGCGGGGGTTGTCGGACGTGAGGACGCACAGGTCGGAGTAGCTGCCGGCGATCTCACCCATCTCGGCGCGCTTGGTGACGTCCCTGTCGCCGCCACAGCCGAAGACGGTGATGACGCGGGCGGGTGCGAAGTCGCGCACGGCGGCAAGGACTTTGCGGAGCGAGTCCGGGGAGTGGGCGTAGTCCACGATCACGGACGTGCCGCGCGGCGTCTCGAACCGCTCGAAGCGGCCGGGGACGGGCGGCATCCGGTCCAGAGCGCCGACGAGTCCTTCGAGGTCGTGCCCCAGCGCGTGGCAGGCAGCGACGGCCGCCAGGGCATTGGCCACCGAGAAGCGGCCCGGGACGGGGACGGCCGCCGGGTACTTGCGGCCGGCGTGGTGCAGGGTGAACCGGGTGCCCGAGGCGTCCATGGCCAGGTCGGATGCCCGGTAGTCGGCATCGGCGTCGAGGGCGTACGTCGTCGCGGAGCCCGGCATCATCGCGGGGACCGCCGCGCCCACGGGGTCGTCGGCGTTGACGACGGCCCGCCGGCAGAGGCCCTGGAAGAGGCGCAGCTTGGCGTCGCGGTAGTTCTCCATCGTGCCGTGGTCGTCCAGATGATCCTGCGTCAGGTTGGTGAACACCCCCACGTCGAGGAAGGCATGGTCGACGCGGTGCGTGAACAGGCCCATCGAGGTGGCCTCCAGCACGACGCTCCTGACGCCCCGGTCGCGCATGCGCGCCAGCAGGTACTGGAAGTCCGGCGACTCGGGCGTGGTCAGGACGGAGCGCGGCATCGGGATCAGCTCGCCGCCGATCCGGCTGCCGGACGTCCCGATGACACCGGTCCTGGTGTCGCAGGCGATCCGCAGCAGGGCCTCGATCATGGACGCGACGGACGTCTTCCCGTTGGTGCCGGTGACCGCCACCATGTCCATGCCCCGGCCGGGCTCGCCGTGGTAGCGCGAGGTGACGAGAGCGGCCGCGGTACGGGCGTCGGGCACGCGTACGACGCAGACGCCCCGGCCTGCGAAGGTCTCCGCCGCCGTTTCCGTGCCGGTTTCCGTGCCGGGTTCCGCGCCGGCCTGGACGAGCAGAGCCGCCGCGCCTCGTGCGAGAGCCGTCCCGGTGAGCTCCCTGCCGCCTTCCAGGTGCCGGGGCACCGCGATGAACAGCGAACCCGGGGACACCCGCCGCGCTTCGAAGTGCACCCCCGCGGTGATCTCCGTCTCCGGGTCGCCCTGAAGCACTTGGTGGTCGTGCCCGGACAGCAGCTCGCTCAACTTCACAGGGGCCCCTTCGGGGGTCTGGTGCGGCGCGCGCCCGGTCACCGGCGGGCGTCGTCGTACGACGGCGGGCCGGTGCCGGGTGGCGCGGACGCGGGTGGGTGGCGTGCGTCAGCCGGAGACGCACACGGTGGGTGGGAAGACGGGGGGCGGCGCGGCCCCGGCCGGGCGGAAGCGGCTCGGCCCGCTTCCCGGCCACAGCACTAGCTAGCCGTGGCCGCGCAGCGCCCGGCAGCCGTTCTTGGGGGACTCGGCGTTGCCGTCCTCCGCGGTGGTCCGCGCGAGGGTGACGCACTCCGCCCGAGTGGTACGCAGCGGGCGAGGGGCCTGTGCGAGGCGCTTCCTCACCGTGCGTACGCAGTACATACGTTGAGTGTACAACCCTGTTCCGAGCGGCCGGAGCGGAGCCGGACTTGCCGTTTCCGCACTCGGAGAGGGTGCCGTTCGGAGGCGGTGAGCGTGCACGCTTGTCCCATGGCACAGGCACGGGATGCGGCGGCCGGGGACTCCCGGGGACGCACGCGACGGACGCACACGCAGGCACCAGCACAGGAAGGGGACGCGGCCGGGGCGGCGGGGCAGGCCCACGCCCGCGAGGTGGAGCAAGCGCTGAGAGCGGCCGTCGGCGGCGAGGTCGAGTTCTCCACGACCTCGCGAGCGCTCGTGACCATGGACGCCTCGAACTACCGGCGCGTGCCGCTGGGCGTCGTCGCCCCGCGGGACGCCGACGACGTCGCCGCGGTGCTCGCCGTCTGCCGCGAACAGAACGTGCCCGTGGTGGCACGCGGCGCGGGGACGTCGATCGCCGGCCAGGCCACGGGCACGGGCGTCGTACTGGACTTCACACGTCATATGAACCGCATCGAGCGGATCGACCCCGCGGCGGGCACCGCCGTCGTGCAGCCCGGAGTCATCCTCGACCGGCTCCGCGACGCGGCAGCTCCGCACGGCCTCACCTTCGGCCCGGACCCCTCGACGCACAGCCGGTGCACGCTCGGCGGAATGATCGGCAACAACTCGTGCGGCTCGCATTCGGTGGCCTGGGGCACGACCGCGGACAACGTCCGCGAGCTCGACGTGCTCGGTCACGGAGGCGAGCGGATGCTCCTCGCCCGCGGCGGCGAGGGCGTCCCCGCCCGGCTGCGGGAGGCTGCGCGGGAGCTGGTGCGGCAGGAGCTCACGCGGCTGCGCACCGGCTTCCCCGAACTCCCGCGCCGCATCTCGGGTTACGCGCTCGACGAGCTGCTGCCCGAGAAGGGCGAGGACTGGGCCAGGGTGTTCACGGGCAGCGAGGGGACGCTCGGTCTGCTGACCCGCGCAACGGTCGGGCTGGTGCCCGCACCGGGAGCGCGTGTGCTGGCGGTGCTCGGCTACGCCGACGAGAGCGCCGCGGCGGAGGCCGCCGCAGGGCTCCTGCCGCACGGGCCGCTGACCGTCGAGGGCATGGCCAACGACCTCGTCTCCGACGCCGCGAGGACCGATCTGCCGCGCGGCGGCGCCTGGTTGTTCGTCGAGGTCGGGGGCGAGGACGAGGCGCACGCGCGGGCGCGGGCCGGTGAGCTGTGCCGTGCCGCGGCGGCGGACGGCGTGACAGACCACCGGCTCGTCGTCCGGCCCGCCGCGCAGCGCGCGCTGTGGCGCATCCGCGAGGACGCCTCCGGCACGGCGACACGGATGCCCGGCGGCTCCGGCGGCGAGGGGGACAGCGAGGCATGGCCCGGCTGGGAGGACTGTGCCGTCCCGCCCGCCCGGCTCGGCGCGTATCTGCGCGACTTCCGGGCGCTGCTGCGGCAGCACGGGCTGCGGGGGCTGCCGTACGGGCACTTCGGCGACGGCTGCATCCACGTGCGCATCGACTTCGACCTGCTCGGCGACGAGGGCATCCGCCGGTTCCGGACGTTCTCCTACGAGCTGGCCGACCTGGTGGTCGAGCACGGCGGTTCGCTCTCGGGTGAGCACGGCGACGGGCAGGCGCGTGCCGAGCTGCTGCCGAAGATGTACGGGCAGGAGATGGTCGGGCTCTTCGGGCGCTTCAAGGACCTGTGGGACCCGGCCGGCGGACTCAACCCCGGAATGCTGGTGAGGCCCGCGCGCATCGACGAGAACCTGCGTTTCGCGCCGCTGCCGCGCGAGCCGGTCGAGGTGGAGTTCGGTTATCCGCACGACGGCGGTGACTTCTCGGCGGCGGTACGGCGCTGCGTCGGCGTGGCCAAGTGCCGTAACACGGAAGCCGGTTCGGGAGTGATGTGCCCGTCCTTCCGTGCCACCGGCGAGGAGCAGCACTCGACGCGCGGACGGGCCCGGCTGCTGCACGAGATGCTCGCCGGTGAAGTCGTCACCGACGGCTGGCAGTCGAAGGAGGTGCACGAGGCACTCGACCTGTGCCTGTCGTGCAAGGGATGCCGCAGCGACTGCCCGGTGAACGTCGACATGGCCACCTACAAGGCCGAGTTCATGCACCACCACTATCAGGGCAGGCGGCGCCCCATGGCGCACCACTCGATGGGCCGGCTGCCGCAGTGGCTGCGGCTCGCGGCGGCGAGCCGGACGGCGCCCCTGCTCAACGCGGCAGCGCGCGTGCGTCCGCTGGCGGCGATCGCGAAGCGGCTGGGCGGCATCGCGCCGGAGCGGGACATCCCGCCGCTGGCGAAGGAGCCCTTCACGCGGTGGTGGCGCAAGCAGCGCGGCCGGGGTGGCGACGGCGGCGGGCGGCAGCCGGGTGCCGGTGCCGGAACCGAAATCGGAAGCGGTACCGGTTCAGGTCCCGGGAAGACGCTGGTGCTGTGGCCGGACACGTTCACCAACTACCTGTCGCCGGAAGCGGGTTCGGCGGCCGTACGGGTTCTGGAGGACGCGGGTCTGCGGGTCACGGTGCCCCCGAAGCAGGTGTGCTGCGGCCTCACGTACGTCTCGACCGGTCAGCTCGATCTGGCCCGTGAGGTCATGCGCCGCACGCTCGACCACATCGAGCCGGCGCTCGACGCCGGCCTGCCCGTGACCGTGCTGGAGCCGCCCTGCGCGGCGGCGCTGCGCACCGACGTGCCGGAGCTGCTGGGCGACGATCCGCGAGCGCGGCGGCTCGCCGCGGCGGTGCGGACGTTCGCGCAGACGCTCCAGGAGTACGCCCCGGACTGGGAGCCGCCGCGGATCGACCGTCCCGTCGCGGGCCAGACGCACTGCCACCAGCATGCCGTGATCGGGGACGCCGCGGATCGGCGGTTGCGTGAACGGGCGGGGCTCGTGGGCGAGTTGAGCAAGGGCTGCTGCGGTCTGGCGGGCAACTTCGGCTTCGAGAAGGGGCACTACGAGGTGTCCGTCGCCTGTGCGGAGGACCAGTTGCTCCCGGCCGTGCGGGAGGCCGGGTCCGGTGCCGAGCTGCTGGCCGACGGCTACTCCTGCCGTACGCAGCTGGAGCAGCTCGAAGGGCGTTCCAGCCGTCATCTCGCGGAGGTCCTGGCCGAGGGGCTGGGACGGCGTGGCACCGGCTCCGGCAGGGTCGGCGGACGGTAACGGGAGACCGGTCCGCGGCAGCTCTCCTGCGGCTGGTGGGGTGCCGAGCCGGGACGGTGTGCGGCCCTGGTGGTGCAGCGCGGCGGAGCCGCGTCACTTCCAGGGCCGTGCCCGCAGAGGTGGAAGGCGGCCGGTCCCACGCTTCCAGTCCTCACGGGCCCGCTGCCAGGCCTGCTCGGCCTTGATGCGCTCGGGCGCCGTCCGCTGAGCTTCGACCAGCTCTTCGACCTCGCGGCGGCCCGCCTGCTTCTTCCTGTCGATGTCCGTCCTGATCCGGTCGATGCGGGCGGTCAGTTCGGCGTCCCTGCTCTCCCGTGAGCGGGCGAACCCCGCGTCGTCCAGTGTCTGTCTGTGGATCCGGTTCTCGAAGGTCTTGACGTCCCGCTCCTTGAACAGGGAACGCGGATAGACCGCGGAACGCCTGTTGCCGTCGGGCATCGTCACGTTGATGTAGCAGTTCTCCGCCGTGGACAACTCGGCCCGGACGGTGAGGTGGGCCAGCCGGATCGGGGGATCGTCAGGGGTGGGCTCCCCGTCGGGATTCTCACGGAGGAACCGCAAGTAGTGCTTGTGCAGCCGCAGTTCTCCGAAGTCCTCGGCCACCGCTGCGCCCAGCGGGGGCCGCCGGAGTTCCTCGCGCTCTTCTCCCAGCGTCCGGGCACGTTCTTCGTCGCTGCTGACGGATTCGGCGAGGCGTCGCTCCGCCGCCTTCACGGCCCGCCGTTCCGTACGTTCCACCGACAGTCTCCTGAGGCGGGCGTCACGCAACGTACGACGCGCGTCGCGGTGCCGGGCGGCGTAGACATGCTCCCGTTTCTCCAAGCTCGCCGGATAGAGGCGTAGCCGGCGCACCACTCCGAGAACGCAGCAGCCGGAGAGCAGCAGGAGTAAGTCCACGACGTCCAACGTTCGTCCCTCCTCGGGTACTTCGCCGGCAGTGTCCCATCGGCCGGTCCGGTCTGAACCTACTTCCGTGCCACCGCTATGTGTTGTATGCCGCACTCTGTGCGGCTCGGTCATGGGCCCGTCGTCCGGACCGGGAAGTGCCGGGGCTCGGTGCCGCGCTGCCGGGCCGCAGGGGCGGGCCGGCGCCGGAACGGGTCGGGAAATTTTCCAAGCATGCTTGCTTGTTTTTGCCTTCGCTGTCACGCTCGTGGTCCGAACGAGCGAGGGGCGGGCGGGCGATGACGGATGCCGCGGAGAGCGCGGACGGTGCCGGCGCGGACACCGGTGGCACCGCCGCCGGTGGCACCGCCGCCGGTACGGCGGCGGTCGTACTGGCGGACCTCCGCGACGAGGGCGAGGAACTGGACGGTCTCGTGGCGGGAATCCAGGCCGAGGACTGGGCCCTGCCGTCGCCCGCACCGCGCTGGACCGTCGCACACCAGGTGGCCCATCTCGCCTGGACCGACCGGCAGTCGCTGACGGCGCTCACGGACGAGGCCGCCTTCGGCCGCGCCTCCCAGGCCGCCCTGGCGGAGCCCGGCCGGTTCGTCGACGAGGGCGCGGAGCGCGGTGCCGCCCTGCCGCCGGCGGAGCTGCTCCAGCAGTGGCGTGCCGGACGCGCGGAACTGCTGCGGGTGCTGGGCCAGGTGCCGCGCGGCGCTCGCATTCCCTGGTACGGGCCGTCGATGAGCGCTGCCGGAATGGCCACCGCACGGATCATGGAGACCTGGGCGCACGGCGAGGACGTGGCCGAGGCGCTGGGGGCGCGGCGCGAGCCGACGCGACGGCTGCGGCATGTCGTACGGATCGGCGTACGCGCAAGGGACTTCGCCTACGCCGTGCGGGGCCTGAAGCCGCCGGCCGAGGAGTTCCGGGTCGAACTGCGGGGCGTCGACGGTGAGTTGTGGGTGCACGGCCCCTCCGACGCAGCACAGCGCGTGACCGGTGACGCGGTCGCCTTCTGCAGGCTCGTGACACAGCGGCTGCATCCCGCCGACGCCGACGTGTCCGCCGAAGGCCCGGACGCGGCCCGGTGGCTGGAGATCGCGCAGGCGTTCGCGGGCCCGCCCGGACAGGGCCGACCGGCGAGGAGCGGCTCGTGACCGGGCGGGAAGCGACCGGGCGGGAAGCGACCGGGCGGGAAGTGCTCCGCGTCGGGAACTGCTCGGGCTTCTACGGCGACCGGTTCCAGGCGATGGAGGAGATGCTCTCCGGCGGCGAGCTGGACGTCCTCACCGGGGACTACCTCGCCGAACTGACCATGCTCATCCTCGGCAGGGACCGCATGAAGGACCCCGGACGCGGCTACGCCGGGACGTTCCTCCGGCAACTCGAGGGCTCACTGGCCCTCGCCCGTGAGCGGGGCGTACGGATCGTCGTCAACGCAGGCGGCCTGAACCCGGCCGGACTCGCCGCCGCAGTACGGGAGTTGAGCGACCGCGTCGGAGTGCCGGCCGCCGTGGCGCACGTCGAGGGCGACGACGTGCTGGCACGGGGTTCGTGGGGCGAGGGCGTGCTGACCGCCAACGCCTACCTCGGCGGCCGGGGGATCGGCGCATGCCTGCGCGCCGGGGCCGACATCGTGGTCACCGGACGCGTCACGGACGCGGCGCTGGTGAGCGGCGCGGCCGCCGCACACTTCGGCTGGTCCGAGGAGTCCGACGCAGACAGGGACGCGCTGGCGGGAGCCGTCGTCGCGGGTCACGTACTGGAGTGCGGGACGCAGGCCACGGGCGGCAACTACGCCTTCTTCGCGGAGGAGGGAATCGACGTGCGCCACCCCGGTTTCCCCGTCGCGGAGATCGAAGCGGACGGCACGTCCGTCGTCACCAAACACCCCGGCACCGGCGGCGCCGTGACCGTGGGCACCGTGACGGCGCAGCTGCTGTACGAGACGGCGGGTGCGCGTTACGCGGGGCCTGACGTGACGGCCCGCCTGGACACGGTGCGGCTGCGGGACGCGGGCAGGGACCGGGTGCGGATCGAGGGCGTGCGGGGAGAGGCTCCCCCGCCCGAACTGAAGGTCGGACTGACCCGCATGGGCGGCTGGCGCAACGAGGTGACCTTCGTCCTGACAGGGCTCGACATCGAGGCCAAGGCGGCACTCGTGCAAGGGCAGATGGAGGACGCACTGGAGCGTGCCGGACGGCGTCCCGCCGAGGTGACGTGGACCCTCGCGCGCACGGACCGGGAGGACGCCGCCGTGCAGGAGGAGGCGAGCGCGATGCTGCGGATGGCGGTACGGGACCCCTCCGCCGAGACGGTGGGGCGCGCGGTCAGCGGTGCGGCGATCGAGCTGGCGCTGGCGAGCGTCCCCGGCTTCCATGTGACGGCGCCGCCCGGGAAGGGCGCACCGTACGGGGTGTTCGAGGCCGTGTACGAGGAGGCTGGACGCGTACCGCACGTCGCGGTGCTGCCCGACGGTCGCCGCGAGGACGTACCCGCGCCGCTCACGACGCAGGTGCTCCGGGCCGCCGCCGAGCCGGAGCTGCCCGAGCCGCTGCCCGGCGGGCCCGTGCGCAGGGTGCCGCTGGGAACGGTGGCAGGGGCGCGGAGCGGAGACAAGGGAGGCAGCGCCAACGTGGGCGTGTGGGTGCGCAGCGAGCAGGCGTGGCGTTGGCTGGCGCACAGCCTCACGGTCGACGCGGTGCGTGAACTGCTGCCGGAGACCGCTGACTTGACCGTCACGCGCCACGTCTTCCCCAACCTGTGGGCGGTCAACTTCGTCGTCGAGGGGCTGCTCGGTCAGGGCGTCGCCTCACAGGCGCGGTTCGATCCGCAGGCCAAAGCGCTGGGGGAGTGGCTGCGTTCACGGCACGTCGACGTGCCGGAGGAGATCTGCGAGGGGGTGGTGAGCCCGTGAGCGTGCTGGGCTCGACGCTGGACGTACAGGGCGGCGACTACGCCGCCGCCCGGGAGACGATGCTGGAGCGGCTCGGCGAACTCGACGCCGAACTGCTCAAGTCGGTGGCGGGCGGCGGTGAGAAGTACGTTCGGCGGCACCGCGGACGCGGCAAGTTGCTCGCCCGCGAGCGCATCGAGCTGCTGCTCGACCCCGACACCCCGTTCCTGGAACTCTCCCCGCTCGCGGGCTGGGGGAGCGACTACGCGGTCGGTGCGTCGCTCGTGACCGGCATCGGCGTGGTCGAGGGCGTGGAGTGCCTGATCACGGCGAACGACCCGACGGTACGGGGCGGAGCGAGCAACCCCTGGACGCTGAAGAAGGCGCTGCGGGCCAACGAGATCGCGTACGCGAACCGGCTGCCCGTCATCAGCCTCGTGGAGTCCGGCGGCGCCGACCTGCCCAGCCAGAAGGAGATCTTCATCCCCGGAGGTGCGCTCTTCCGCGACCTCACCAGGCTGTCGGAGGCCGGAATCCCCACCGTGGCCGTGGTGTTCGGCAATTCGACGGCGGGCGGGGCCTACGTCCCCGGCATGTCCGATCACGTGATCATGGTGAAGGAGCAGTCGAAGGTATTCCTCGGCGGACCGCCGCTGGTGAAGATGGCGACCGGCGAGGAGGCGGGCGACGAGGAGCTCGGCGGCGCGGACATGCACACCCGGGTCTCCGGACTGGGTGACTACTTCGCGCTGGACGAGCCGGACGCGCTGCGCCGGGCACGGCGCGTCGTCTTCCGGCTCAACTGGCGGAAGGCGCACGGGAGTCCGCCCCCCGGGACGGTGGAGCCGCCCGCGTACGACGAGGAGGAGCTGCTCGGCGTGGTACCCGGGGACCTGCGTACGCCGTTCGACCCGCGTGACGTCGTCGCCCGCATCGTCGACGGCTCCGACTTCGACGAGTTCAAGCCGCGTTACGGCACGAGTCTGGTCACGGGCTGGGCGCGGCTGCACGGCTACCCGCTCGGCATCCTCGCCAACGCCCGCGGTGTGCTCTTCAGCGAGGAGTCGCAGAAGGCCACCCAGTTCATCCAGCTCGCCAACCAGCGCGACATTCCCCTGCTGTTCCTGCACAACACCACCGGCTACATGGTGGGCAAGGAGTACGAGCAGGGCGGCATCATCAAGCACGGCGCCATGATGATCAACGCGGTGTCCAACTCGAAGGTGCCGCATCTGTCGGTGCTGATGGGCGCCAGCTACGGCGCGGGCCACTACGGCATGTGCGGCCGCGCCTACGACCCGCGGTTCCTGTTCGCGTGGCCCAGCGCGAAGTCGGCCGTGATGGGCCCGCAGCAGCTGGCCGGGGTGATGTCGATCGTCATGCGGGAGTCGGCGGCGGCGAAGGGCAAACCGTTCGACGAGGAGGCCGACGCGGGACTGCGGGCCATGGTCGAGCAGCAGATCGAGGCGGAGTCGCTGCCGATGTTCCTCTCGGGGCGCCTCTACGACGACGGGGTGATCGACCCGCGCGACACCCGCACCGTGCTGGGCATGTGCCTGTCCGCAGTCCACACCGCGCCTGTCGAGGGTGCGCGTGGCGGCTTCGGCGTCTTCCGGATGTGAGGGGCTGTGAGGAGCCGATGAGGGGCGGAGTGGAGCAGAGAATGATCACATCGGTGCTGGTCGCGAACCGGGGCGAGATCGCCCGGCGCGTCTTCCGCACGTGCGCCGGGCTGGGCGTCGCCACCGTCGCGGTCCACTCGGACGCCGACGCGGGCGCCTTGCACGTACGCGAGGCCGACGCGGCGGTCCGGCTGCCGGGTGACTCGCCCGCCGAGACGTATCTGCGCGGAGATCTGATCATCGAGGCGGCGCTGGCGGCCGGTGCCGACGCCGTGCACCCGGGCTACGGATTCCTGTCCGAGAACGCCCGCTTCGCGCAGGCGGTGCAGGACGCCGGGCTGGTGTGGATCGGCCCGGACGCGCCGGCCATCGAGGCGATGGCGTCCAAGACACGCGCCAAGCAGCTCATGGGCGAGGCGGGAGTGCCGCTGCTCGCGCCCGTACGGCCCGAGGAGGCGACGGAGGACGACCTGCCGCTGCTGGTGAAGGCCGCGGCGGGCGGCGGCGGACGCGGCATGCGCATCGTGCGTGAACTCGCGGCTCTGGAAGGCGAGATCGAGGCCGCCCGTGCGGAGGCGGCCGCGGCGTTCGGCGACGGCGAGGTCTTCGTCGAGCCGTACGTGGAGCGCGGCCGGCACGTCGAGGTGCAGATCATGGCGGACGGGCACGGGACGGTGTGGGCGCTGGGCACCCGGGACTGCTCGCTCCAGCGGCGCCACCAGAAGGTCGTCGAGGAGGCCCCCGCCCCCGCACTGGGCGAGGATCTGCGGAGCCTGCTGCACGAGGCCGCCGTCCGGGCGGCCCGAGCGGTGGACTACCGGGGCGCGGGCACGGTGGAGTTCCTGGTCGCGGCGGACGCGGCCGACGCGGCAGGCTCTGCCGGTGCCGGTGCCGGTGCCGGTGCCGGTGCCGGACCCCGCGCGTACTTCCTGGAGATGAACACCCGCCTCCAGGTGGAACACCCCGTGACCGAATGCGTGTACGGCGTGGACCTGGTGGCGCTTCAGCTCCGCATCGCGGAAGGCGAAGCCCTCGACCCGGACGGGCCGCCCCCGGCCCGCGGCCACGCCGTCGAGGCGAGGCTGTACGCGGAGGACCCGGCACGCGGCTGGCAGCCGCAGACCGGCACACTGCACCACCTGGAGGTGCCCGGCGACGTACGCCTCGACAGCGGCGTGACCGGCGGCGACGAGATCGGGGTGCACTACGACCCGATGCTCGCCAAGGTCGTCGCCTTCGCGCCGACCCGGCACGAGGCCGTGCGCAGACTGGCCCACGCCCTGGAGCGTGCCCGCGTGCACGGCCCGGCCACCAACCGGGAGCTGCTCGTACGGTCGCTGCGGCACCCGGACTTCGCGGGTGCGGGCGGCGGCAGCGGCCCTCAGCACGAGGCGGCGGGCCTCGACACGGGGTTCTACGACCGGCACCTGCGCGAACTGACCCGGCCCGGGAGCGCCGGGGCGCGCCGACTCGCCGCCCTGGCCGCCGCGTTGGCGGACGCCGCCCGCAGACGGGCCGCCGGCACGACCGTCACGGCGAGACTCGGCGGCTGGCGCAACGTGCCCTCGCAGGCGCAGGTCAAGACATTCCGGGCGGAGCCCTCGCAGGAGGAGATCGAGGTCCGCTACCGCCTCACCCGTGACGGCGTGCACGTCGAGGACGGTCCGCAGCCGGAGGACGAGCCGGACGCCGGGGACGTCGACCCGGGGTCCCCCGCCGGCGTGCGGCTGCGCCTGCTGGAGGCGTCCCCGGGTCATGTCGGCCTCGAAGTCGACGGCGTACGGCGGGACTTCACGGTCGCGCGCTACGGGAAGCACGGCGAGTGCGTCCATGTCGACGCGCCACCGCCGCTGGGCTCCCACGCCTTCACCGCACTGCCCCGGCTGCGGGAGCCGGAGACGCGCAACGAGCCCGGTTCGCTGCTGGCGCCGATGCCCGGGACCGTCGTACGCGTCGTCCCCGGGCTGTCCGTCGGCGACGAGGTGGAAGCGGGGGAGCCGCTGCTGTGGCTGGAGGCGATGAAGATGGAGCACAAGGTCGTCGCTCCCGCCTCCGGGACACTCACCGCGCTGCACGCCGAGCCGGGCCGTCAGGTGGACGTCGGCGCGCTGCTCGCCGTCGTCACGGAGGACGGCGCGGGCGAGGCGGCGCGGACCCCGCACTCCGCGGGGCGTCCGGCCGCGCCCGCACAGCCCGGCCCGGAGACCCCGTCCGATCAGTCCGGCCAGACCGATCAGTCCGCCCAGTCCGCCCAGAGGGATCAGCCCGCCCAGAAGGAGACGTCATGTCCTCAGTGAACGCAGCCCTGCTGGAGTCCGAGGAGCAGCGTGATCTGCGAGCGGCCGTGGCCGCACTCGGCAAGCGCTACGGGCGTGACTACTTCACCGGTGTCGTACGGGACGGCAAGCACACAGACGAACTGTGGGCCGAAGCCGCCTCGTTGGGCTACCTCGGCGTCAACCTTCCGGAGGAGTACGGCGGCGGGGGCAGTGGCATAACCGAACTGTCCATCGTCCTGGAGGAGTTGGGCGCCGCGGGCTGCCCGCTGCTGATGCTGGTCGTCTCGCCCGCGATCTGCGGGACCGTGATCGCCCGCTTCGGCACCGAGGCGCAGAAGCGCGAGTGGCTGCCCGGACTGGCCGACGGCAGCCGCAAGATGGCGTTCGGCATCACCGAACCCGACGCGGGTTCCAACTCGCACCGCATCACGACCACCGCGCGGCGCGACGGGGACGACTGGCTGCTGAGCGGCCGGAAGGTCTTCATCTCCGGGGTCGACATCGCCGACGCGACGCTCGTCGTCGGCCGTACCGAGGACGCCCGTACGGGCAAGCTCAAGCCCTGCCTGTTCATCGTTCCGCGTGACGCGGCGGGCTTCACACGCAACCCCATCGAGATGGAACTGGCCGCCCCCGAGAAGCAGTTCGAGCTCGTCCTCGACGACGTCCGGCTGCCTGCCGACGCGCTGGTGGGCGGGGGCCCCTCCCACGCGGGTGGCCGTGGGGGAGAGGACGCGGGGCTGCTCCAGCTCTTCGCGGGGCTCAACCCGGAACGCATCATGACGGCCGCGTTCGGCATCGGCATGGGCCGCTACGCCCTGGACCAGGCCCTGGACTACGCCCGTACCCGGCAGGTGTGGAAGGAGCCGATCGGCGCACACCAGGCCATCGCGCACCCCCTCGCCCAGGCTCATATCGAGCTGGAACTGGCCCGCCTGATGACGGCCAAGGCGGCGGCGCTGTACGACGCGGGCGACGACATGGGCGCGGGGGAGGCGGCGAACATGGCGAAGTACGCGGCGGGCGAGGCATGTGTGAAGGCCGTCGACCAGGCGGTGCACACCCTCGGGGGCAACGGGCTCACCCGCGAGTACGGCCTCGCATCCTTGATCACCGCGGCGCGGGTCGCCCGCATCGCACCGGTCAGCCGGGAGATGATCCTCAACTTCGTCTCGCACCAGAGCCTGGGCCTGCCCAAGTCGTACTGAATCCGCGGCGACGGCGTCACGGGTACTGCCGGACAGGGCCCGATGGCAGCAGACTGTGAGGCCACTTCACGTCATTTGTCCGGTGCGGCCCTCCTGCCGCGCCGTTTCACGACCGTCGCTCCGGGAGGACCGCATGCTGTTCCGCAGTGAGTACGCCGAAGTCGCCGTCGTCGACGAGCCCATCCACGACGCCGTGCTGGGCAGGAGCGCCGACGCCCACGCCGCCCGCACCGCGCTCGTGGACGGCGTCGGCGGCACTTCGCTGACGTACGGGCAACTCGACGCCTTCAGCCGCAGGATCGCCGCAGCACTGGCGGAGGCCGGCGTGCGCAAGGGCGACGTGCTGGCCCTGCACAGCCCCAACACCGTCGCCTTTCCGGCGGTCTTCTACGGGGCGACGCGTGCCGGCGCGGCCGTCAGCACCGTCCATCCGCTCGCGACGGCGAAGGAACTGGCCCGTCAGCTGAACGACTCCTCCGCCCGTTGGATCGTCACCGTCTCGGCCCTGCTGGAGACGGCACGGCAGGCGGCGGAGTGGGCCGGCGGGATCGAGGAGATCTTCGTCTGCGACCGTGCGGAGGGGCACCGCAGCGTGCTGGACATGCGCGACAGCACGGCCCCGGAGCCGCAGGTCGCGATCGACCCGGCGCGGGACGTGGCCGCGCTGCCGTACTCCTCCGGCACCACGTCGATGCCGAAGGGCGTGATGCTCACCCACCGCAACATCGCCACCAACCTCGCGCAGCTCCATCCGCTGATGCCGAGCGGTCCCGAGGACAAACTGCTGGCCGTGCTGCCCTTCTTCCACATCTACGGCCTGACCGCCCTGATGAACGCACCGCTGCGCAACGGAGCCACCGTCGTGGTCCTGCCGCGTTTCGAACTGGGGCAGTTCCTCTCCGCCGTCGAGACGCACCGGGTGAACGCCCTCTACGTCGCGCCGCCGATCGTCCTCGCCCTGGCCAAGCATCCGGACGTCGAGAAGTACGACCTCTCCTCGCTCGAATACGTCGTCAGCGCCGCCGCCCCGCTCGACGCGGAACTGGCCGCGGCCTGCGCACGCCGGCTGGGACTGCCGGAGGTGAAGCAGGCCTACGGGATGACCGAACTCTCCCCGGGCACGCACCTGGTGCCCCGGCACACCGCCGCCGCCCCGCCGGGCACCGTCGGGAAGCTGCTGCCGAGCACCGAGATGCGCATCGTCGCCCTGGACGACCCCGACCGCGACCTCGGCGTCGGCGAGACCGGTGAACTCCTCTTCCGCGGCCCGCAGGTGATGAAGGGCTACCTGGGACGGACCGGCGAGACCGACGCCATGATCGACGGCGAGGGATGGCTGCGCACGGGGGACATCGGGCGCGTCGACGAGAACGGCTGGCTCTACGTCGTCGACCGCGTCAAGGAGCTGATCAAGTACAAGGGCTACCAGGTCGCTCCCGCGGAGCTCGAAGCCGTGCTGCTGGCCCACCCGGCGATCGCGGACGCCGCGGTCATCGGCGTCACGGACGAGGAGGGCACCGAGGTCCCGAAGGCGTTCGTGGTCCGGCAGCCGGGGGACGAGGGCGCGCGGCTGACGGAGGAGGAGGTGCTGGCGTACGTGGCCGGGCAGGTCTCCCCGTACAAGAAGGTGCGGCAGCTGGAGTTCATCTCGAGCGTGCCGCGTGCGGTCAGCGGAAAGATCCTGCGGCGCGAGTTGCGTGCCGCGGAGGCCGGCGGGGCATGACCGGCCCCCGCCCCGGAAGGCGCCGGGAGCCCGGCCGCGACACGAGCGAGAGGACGACTGAGAAGTGACGACAGCCGCCGAACAGGACCCGCCCACGGCACCGTTGGTGCGCAGTGCACACGAGAAGGGCATCACCACGCTCACGCTCGACTCCCCGGCGAATCGCAACGCGCTGTCCGTGGGACTCGTGAGCGAGCTGTACGCGGAACTGGAGAAGGCCGCCGAGGACGAGGGGACGCGTGCGATCGTCCTCACCCACTCCGGCAACACCTTCTGCGCGGGCGCCGACCTGCGGGAGGGCAGCCAGAGCCCGGGGGATCTGGCAGCCGTGCTGCGCACCATCGTCGAGCTGCCGAAGCCGGTCGTCGCCCGCGTCGACGGACACGTGCGGGCGGGCGGCACGGGACTTCTGTCCGCCTGCGACATCTCGGTCGCCGGGCCCGCGTCCAGCTTCGCCTTCACGGAGGTGCGGATAGGGGTGGCGCCGGCGGTCATATCGATGCCGCTGCTGCCCCGCCTCGACGCCCGCGCAGCCGCCCGCTACTACCTCACGGGGGAGCGGTTCGACGCGGCGGAAGCGGCCCGGATCGGCCTGGTCACGCTGGCGGGCGAGGACGTCGACGGCCTGCTGGCGCCCGTGCTCGACGGGCTGCGCCGCGGCTCCCCGCAGGGGCTCGCGGAGTCGAAGCGGCTGGTCACGGCGGAGGTGCTGCGGGTCTTCGACAGGGACACCGATAGCCTCGCCGAACTGTCCGCGCGGCTGTTCGCCTCCGACGAGGCACGCGAGGGCATGACCGCATTCCTCGAACGACGGGAGCCCGCATGGGTGCCGTGAACACCCGTGGCGCCGCCCCCAAGCAGGACCGCAGCCGTGCGACCCGGCAGCGGCTGCTGGAGTCGGCGGTGACCTGCCTGGCCGAGCACGGCTGGTCGGGCAGCACGGTGACGGTCGTGGCCGAGCACGCCGGGGTCTCGCGGGGGGCGGCGCAGCACCATTTCCCCACCCGCGAGGACCTGTTCACGGCGGCCGTCGAGTACGTCGCCGAGGAGCGGTCCCGGGCGCTGCGGACGCTGCCGACGCCACCCGACACCTCCGCCGCGGTGGAACAGGTGGTCGCCCTCTTCACCGGTCCGCTCTTCCGGGCCGCTCTCCAGCTGTGGGTCGCCGCGTCGAACGAGCCGCAGCTGGGCCCGCGGGTCACCGCCCTCGAGACCCGGATCGGCCGGGAGACCCACCGTATGGCGGTGGACCTGCTGGGCGCCGACGAGTCGGTGCCGGGCGTGCGTGAGACCGTGCAGGGGCTGCTGGACATGGCGCGCGGGCTCGGCCTCGCCAACCTCTTGCGGGACGACAGCGCGCGGCGCGAGCGGGTCGTCGCACAGTGGGCGCAGATCCTGCGGGACGTGCTGGCGCGGTAGCCGCCGGCGCAGATCCGTGCGGCGGCGGGGAGAGCCCTGCCCGTGGGAGGAAGGAGCCGGGCGTGACGGAGGAGCAGGAGGGACCCGGGCCGTCGTACGGCGGCGAGGACCGCGCCCTGCGCCCCGTCGATCTGGCACGGGCGGCAGGCGTGTCGGCCCAGCAGGTCCGCAACTACGAGACGTCGGGCATCCTCCCGCCCGTCCCGCGCACGGCCTCCGGCTACCGCCGCTTCTCCCCCACGCACCTCGCCGCCCTGCTCACCTACCGGTCCCTCAACGAGGGTTACGGCCCCGGTACGGCAAGGGCGGTCATGCAGGCCGTCCAGGGCGGCGACGTACCCCTTGCGCTCGCCCTCATCGACGAGGGCCACGCCGCTCTGCACGAGCAGCGCCTGTCGCTGGACGCGGCGAGCCGGGCTCTCGAAGCACTGGCACGGCAGCAGCCGGACGGGAGGGCGGTGCCCCGGCTCGGCCTGCGCATCGGCGAGTTGGCCGACCGCCTCGGCGTGCGTACCTCGGCTCTGCGCGTGTGGGAGTCCGCGGGCCTGCTCTCGCCGCAGCGCGAACCCGGCACGTCCTACCGGCGGTTCGGCCCCGCCGACGTCCGGGACGCACGCCTGGTCCTCACGCTGCGGCAGAGCCACTACCCGCTGCCGAGGATCCGCACCGTCCTCGACGGCCTGCGCGAGTCCGGCAGTACGGAGGCTCTGCGTACGGCCGTGGCGCAACGACGGACCGAGCTGACGCGGCGGGCGACCGCGATGCTCGAAGCCTCGGGCCGCCTGCACCGCTACGTCACGGAGGAGCGGTTCCGTCAGGGAGCGGCCTCCCAGGAGCCCACCAGGGCACGCGCACTCTAGACTCCCGCCCATGCACGACCCCGGACAGGCAGCCCGTGACGAGGAGTTCCTCGCCCACGTGACGCGGCGGCTCGCGGCACTGCCGCATGCCGAGGCCGTCGCGCTCGGCGGTTCGCGAGCCACCGGCACGCACGCGCCCGACAGCGACTGGGACTTCGCCGTCTACTACCGGGGAGCGTTCTCGCCGGAGCACGTGCGCGCGCTCGGCTGGCCGGGAGAGGTCTCCGAGATCGGCGGCTGGGGCGGCGGGGTGTTCAACGGCGGTGCCTGGCTGGAGGTCCGCGGCCGGCGCGTGGACGTGCACTACCGCGACCTGGACGAGGTGAGGCACGTGCTCGCCGAGGCGGAGGAGGGCCGCTTCCACGTCGAGAGGCTGCTGTTCCACCTGGCGGGTGTCCCCAGCTACATCCTCCTCGCCGAACTGGCCGTCAACCGGGTCCTCCACGGAGACCTGCCACGCCCCGGATACCCCGCGGCGCTGCGGCGGACGGCCCCGCGGCACTGGTGGGGCGACGCACGGCACACCCTCGCCCATGCCCGTGCCGCCTACGCCGC
The DNA here is from genome assembly GCF_042653885.1 of Streptomyces ovatisporus. Lineage (NCBI taxonomy): Bacteria > Bacillati > Actinomycetota > Actinomycetes > Kitasatosporales > Streptomycetaceae > Streptomyces > Streptomyces ovatisporus. The sequence continues at coordinate 367,873 of NZ_JBHSFH010000005.1, read as the reverse complement.
ACGGGGAAGGCTCACCGAGACCGCGGGCGCCGCCGCGACCGCCGCCTGCCAGGGGGCGCACGCCGTCCTGGCGGCACGGGGCGAGTGGGTCACCAACGAGAAGACCCTGCTGGCACGTGCGGACCTCCGCGAAGTCGACGCCCTGCTCAGCGGGTTGACGCCCGACCCGCAGAAGCTGACGTCCGCCGTCGACGCGGTGGCGGCACTGCTGGAGAGCGCGGCTGCGGCTGCCTGAGGCGCGTCCGTCGCCGGTACTCCCGCCCCCCGGGCCGCCTGCGGCAGCGGTTCAGTGCTGCACGTCGCCGTAGCCGTCGATCTCGCGGGGGTCGCGCGGCCCCGGCCCCACGTAACGTGCCGAGGGCCGCACCAGCCGTCCCGTGCGCTTCTGCTCCAGGATGTGCGCCGCCCAGCCCGCCGTACGGGCACAGGTGAACATCGAGGTGAACATGTGCGCAGGCACCTCGGCGAAGTCGAGCACGATCGCCGCCCAGAACTCCACGTTGGTCGCCAGCACCCGGTCGGGACGCCGGTTGTGCAGCTCGTCCAGCGCCGCGCGCTCCAGCGCCTCGGCGACCTCGTAGCGCGGTGCGTCCAGCTCCCTGGCAGTGCGGCGCAGCACGCGCGCCCGCGGGTCCTCCGCACGGTAGACACGGTGCCCGAAGCCCATCAGCCTTTCGCCACGGTCCAGTTGACGCTTCACGAACGCTTCGGCGTCACCGGTGCGCTCGATCTCCTCGATCATGCCGAGCACCCGGGAGGGGGCACCGCCGTGCAGCGGTCCGGACATCGCACCCACCGCGCCCGAGAGCGCAGCCGAGACGTCGGCGCCCGTCGAGGCGATGACGCGGGCGGTGAACGTCGAGGCGTTCATGCCGTGCTCCGCGGCCGACGTCCAGTAGGCGTCGACAGCGGCGACGTGCTTGGGGTCCGGTTCGCCGCGCCAGCGCCGCATGAAGCGCTCGACGATCGTGTCCGCCTTGTCGATCTCCTGCTGCGGCACCATCGGCACACCCTGGCCGCGCGCCGACTGCGCGACGTACGACAGCGCCATGACGGCGGCACGGGCGAGGTCGTCGCGGGCCTGGGCCTCGCCGATGTCGAGGAGCGGTTTGAGACCCCACACGGGGGCCAGCATCGCCAGCGCCGACTGCACGTCGACGCGGATGTCGCCGGAGTGGACGGGTATCGGGAAGGGCTCCGCGGGCGGCAGCCCCGGATTGAACCCGCCGTCGACCAGCAGGCCCCACACGTTGCCGAACGAGACGTGCCCCACGAGGTCCTCGATGTCCACACCCCGGTAGCGAAGGGAGCCGCCCTTCTTGTCGGGTTCGGCGATCTCCGTCTCGAACGCGACGACTCCCTCGAGTCCGGGTACGAAGTCGGACATCATGCGGCTCCTCATGGGGTTGCCGGCAGACGGAGCTGCCGGCGGGTCGGCGACGCGGAACCGGACCGCCCCCGCAGGGGCAGTACGGTTCACCGTCCTGGTCTGTCGGACCGTGCTGGTCCGTTCCGGAGGGGACGACGGTTCCACTGCCGCATCCGGCGGCTGGCGGACCGGGACGCCCCCGGTGGTCATGCCCGGCGGGACGGCCGGTCACCCGGCCCGGGACGGGCGGAGACTGCGACCGGCGTGTGCAGCGCGGACCACAGAGGTACGGGCCACGATTCTGCGCGGTACGGCATCAGCGGGGAAGGGTGAGATCAGGCACACGTCCCCGCCCGCGACGCCCGCCGGGCCCCGGAGGACCCCGGGGCCTGGGAGGACGTCCTGGAACGCGGCTGTGGAGGGCGGAAGCGGTGTTGCAAGATGTGTGCGTGCCCGACGCCCACGATGACGCCGCCCGTGACACGCCGCTGACCATCCTCGATCCCGCCGCCATGCGGGCCCGCTACCGCGCCGAGGGACTCGCCGAGGAAGAGCTCGCGCCCGAGCCGTACGGCCAGTTCGCGCGCTGGTTCGCCGACGCGGTGGCGAGCGGGCTCCACGAGCCCAACGCCATGGTCGTCTCCACGGCCGACGCCCAGGGGCGGCCCAGCTCCCGGACGGTGCTGCTGAAGCAGTACGACCGGCGCGGCTTCGTCTTCTTCACCAACTACGGGTCCCGCAAGGGCCGGGAGCTGCAGGCGAACCCCTACGTGTCGTTGCTCTTCCCCTGGCACCCGGTCGCGCGGCAGGTCATCGTCTCCGGCAGGGCGGAGCGCATCGGCAGGGACGAGACGGCGGCCTACTTCCGTACCCGTCCGCACGGCTCCCAGCTCGGTGCCTGGGCGAGTGAGCAGTCCTCGACGGTGGCCTCGCGGGCGGCACTCGACCGTGTCTACGCCGAGCTGGCCGCCCGCTACCCCGAGGGGGAGGACGTCCCCGCGCCGCCGGGCTGGGGAGGTTTCCGGGTGTGTGCGGAATCGGTCGAGTTCTGGCAGGGACGGGAGAACCGGCTGCACGACCGGCTGCGCTATGTCCGTGGGGACGGCGGCCCCGACAGTGCGGGCGGCACCGCCGGTGAAGGGCAGGTCTGGAGGGTCGAGCGGCTCTGCCCGTGAGCCCTCCGGCGCGGGCGGGACAGCAGACGGCCCGTGGGCTGCTCCGCTCGCCGGTGGCGAACGGCGCCGGTCGGACGAGTCCGACGAGCCCACGGGCCGGGTGACTGCTGGAGATCGGCCGGCGCACCGGCGTCACACTGTGGCGTCGGCGCTAGGCCGCAGCCACCTCACGCGTCCGAGTGTGCAACATCTACCGGATCACCTCCTTTCTCGTGTGCACCGCACGTTAGGCAGCGCCGACGGCACCCGCAAGCGATTTCGGGGCGGCAACGATTTCGCAGAACTTCGGCGAACGACGTGTGCGCTGCGTCACGCAGGAGTTGAATGATCCGTACGCGCAGCACGCGGCAGTTTCACGGCGCGTTCAAGTGGGGGGTGCCCAGTTGTCCGCTCAATTCAAGACCCACGCCGCCTCCTCGTCCGACGGCGACGACAGGCACGGACCGGACGACGAGATGTTGCTGGCCGCCCTGCTGGACGGCATGGACGCCGCTCTCTGCGCCTTCGACGCGGACGGAGTCGTCACCCACTGGAACCGCGAAGCCGAACGCATCCTCGGCTGGACCCACCAGGAAGCCGTCGGCCGCAAGGGCCTCGCGGGCTGGGCGGTGCGCGAGGCGGACGCCGAGCAGATGGAGGCCCGGCTGCTCGGCGCGATGCACGCTCCGGGACGGCAGGTGCACGAGTTCGCGCTGCTGAAGAAGGACGGCGGCCGGGTTCTCGTACGCACGCAGTCGTCCGGCGTCAGCGGCGCCGACGGAAGGCCCACCGGGGTCTACTGCGCGTTCAGCGAAGTGCACGCCCAGATCGACCTGGAGCGCTCCATCGCCCTGAGCGAAGGGCTCTTCGAGGAGGCGACCTGGGGCGTCGTGCTGGTCGACGCCGATCTGCGTCCCGCGGTGGTGAACGTCAGCGCGGCAGGCGCCTTCCGGGTCTCGCGGACGACGATGCTCGGACGTCCCCTGGGTGAGCTGATCGACCACGGGGTCGAGGAGCTGGAGGGCGCGCTCCAGCACGTCCTCGCGGAGGGGCCGCCCGCCACTCCGTCCGACATCTGGGTCACGCTGCGCTCCGTACGTACGGCGGACCGGGAGCCGGACCAGGAGGCCGGCTCCGGCAGTGCGCGCCGGTGCTGGCGCAGCGGCTTCCTGCGGCTCTCCTCCCCGCTGGCCGAGGAGCCCGCCCCGCTGGGTGTGGCCTGGCTCTTCCAGGACGTCACCGAGTCCAAGCGCCTCGAACAGGAGGCCGCCCGGCTGCGGTTCCGCGACAACCAGCTCCACCGGGCCGCCCGCGCGGCCTCGGAGTGCGAGGACCCGATGGAGGCGGCGAGCATCCATCTCGACTTCGCCCTCGCGGGGTTCGCCGATCACGCCCTGCTCGACCTCGTCCTCCCCTCGGGCTGCGGCGGCACCGTGGACGACGAGCACGGGCAGGCAGACGTCGGGGACACCGCGCAGGGGGGAGCCGGCGACGGCCGGGCGGATGCCGCCCCGCCCCGGCTGGTGCGCGTGGCGGCGACCCCCGCGTCGGCGGCGTCCGGTCCCGACCCGGTGCCGGGCCACCAGCGGGGCCTGCCCAGCGGCATCCCCGTCAGCTACGCGGAGAGTCACCCGGCGCTCCAGGCGCTCAAGCGCTGCGGTTCGGTGCGGGCGAGCGTCGGCAACGCTGCGACCGCCCGGGGCTTCCCCGGACGGACGGAACCGGGCGGCGGCGAAGGAGCCGAAGAGGCCAGGAGCGTGCTGGAGGGCTGGGCCGCGGACCGCAAGTGGCCCGAGGGGACGCTGCACGGGCTGTGCGCCGTGCTGCGCAGCCGGGGACGGACCCTGGGCGTCGTCACGCTGCTGCGCGGCGCCAGCCGCCGCTCCTTCGACCGTGCCGACGCGGCCTACGCCGAGGACATCGCCGTCCGCATCGCCGCGGCGGTCGACCTGGCGCAGCAGATCCGGCGGCAGTAGTCAGGCGGCAGCAGTACGCGCCGTCGTCACCGGCGGAAGGCCGTCGTCACCGGTAGAAGATGCGGTCCGCGTAGCGCGTCATGACGCTCTCGTTCCACGCGTGGCCGCCGTCGACGTTCCCCGAGCGCAGCATCGGCGGTTCGGCACCGCGTGCGGCGAGGTCGCGCACGGCTGTGGCGACCACGGCCTGCATGATCGCGCTCGTCACGACGGTCGACGCCGGCGCGAACGCCCCCGTGACGCCCTCGGCCGTCAACTCCGCGTCCCCGACGGCGATGTGGCTGTCGAGCACGATGTCGCAGTGGTCCTTCAGGAACGTCCCCGACGAGTGCCGCGACGTCGTCTCCCCGGCGTACGCCACGGACGTGACACCCACGACCTTCAACCCCTTGGAACGGGCGTGCACGGCCATCTCCACGGGCAGCGCGTTGCGCCCGGAGAGCGAGATGACGAAGAGCAGGTCCCCCTCCCGGGCGGGGCCGGCGTCGAGCACGGCGGCGGCGAGGCCGCCGACGCGCTCCAGCGCACTCCCGAGCGTGGCGGGGCGTACGTCCACGCCGACCGCCCCGGGCACGGGCAGCAGATTCATGACGGCCAGGCCGCCGGCGCGGTAGACGACGTCCTGGGCGGGCAGCGAGGAGTGACCCGCGCCGAAGGCGAAGACACGGCCGCCCTCCGCGACGGTTTCGGCGAGCAGGGCGCCCGCGGCGGCCATGCTCGCCGCCTCGGCGTTCCCGACCTGCTCGAGCAGCGCTGCCGCGGCGGCGAAGAAGTCCTTCGCCGGCGTCGTCGTCCCGGTCGTCTCCACAGGGTCCCTCCCCTTCGGCGCCCGCCGTTCCGGACGCGGGCGTGCGGGCCCTCGACCCGGCCCCCGGTACCGCCGCGGTCACGCTGAGTTCTGGACCGGCGTCTTGTCAAGAGAGCATCCCGTCCGGGCGGCACGGTTGTCCTTCCGATGCGTCAGAATTGGAGAAGGGTCACCGCACGAACCGACGAGGGGCACGCATGTCCGGACTGATCGACACCACGGAGATGTATCTCCGCACCATTCTGGAGCTGGAGGAGGAAGGCGTCGTTCCCATGCGTGCCCGTATCGCCGAGCGCCTCGACCAGAGCGGTCCGACCGTGAGTCAGACCGTGGCGCGCATGGAGCGCGACGGCCTGGTCAAGGTGGCGGGGGACCGTCATCTCGAACTGACCGGCGAAGGGCGGCGGCTGGCCACCCGCGTCATGCGCAAGCACAGGCTGGCCGAGTGTCTGCTGGTCGATGTGATCGGGCTCGAGTGGGAGCAGGTGCACGCGGAGGCGTGCCGCTGGGAGCACGTGATGAGCGAGGCGGTCGAACGCCGCGTCCTCGAACTGCTCCAGCACCCGACCGAGTCCCCGTACGGGAACCCCATCCCCGGCCTGGAAGAGCTGGGGGAGGAGGCGGAGGCCGAAGCCTTCCTGGACGACAGCATGGTGAGCCTGACGGATCTGCATGCCGACGGGGACGGCAAGACCGTCGTGGTGCGCCGTATCGGGGAGCCCATCCAGATGGACGCGCAGCTGATGTACACGCTGCGCCGGGCCGGCGTGCAGCCGGGCGCGGTGGTGAGCGTGAACTCCGGCGCCGCCGGCAGCGTGCAGATCGGCAGCAGCGGCGAGGCGGCCGAACTGGACGCCGACATCGCCGCACACGTCTTCGTCGCGAGGCGCTGAGGAGGGCCACGGGTGCAGGCGGGCCGGCGGTTGGCCGGTTCCCGTCGGACGCTTGGGCGGACCGAAAGCGGAACATCTTCCCAAAGGGCCCCGGCAGTACGAAAGTTGCGGTAAACCGAGTGCCTGCGATCGCAGCGTGACACTCTGTGTCCAGATGTGTACGGGCGGGAGGGGAGTCGTCGATGGAGTCGCCGGACCGGGACGACGGGGCGAGGTGCGGAGCGGCCGACGGGGCCGGCTCCCGGGTCGCGGGAGCCGTTGACAAGGGCCCCGGTGCCTTCGGCGACCGGGGCCCCGCCTCCCCTTCTCCCCCGGGAGCGACCCGGAGCCCCGAGCTCTCAGGGTCGACCCTCCTCCCGGTCACTGTCTCCCCGCGGGCCTGGCGATCAACCCCGGAGCACAGTCACTCGAAAGTAGGGGTTTCTCCCGGAGTGCGGCGCGTTCGAATAGAAGTTCGATAGCGTGGCCGCGCGGACAGAAGGACTGGGGGTGCCAGGGCTCATGGTGCGACGGATCGACGTGACCGGTGCGGGCGGAATCCGCCTGGCGGCCTGGGAGTTCGCGGACCCTCCGAAGAGCGGCCCCGACCGGGACGCCGAGCAGGTCCGGGTCCCGGAATCGCCCCCCGGCGGGAGCGGCGGCACCCGCACCGGCGGCGCCGCCGGCAGCGTCAGTGCCGGCGGCCTCCGCGGCTTCGAGGGGCGGGGCGGCGGAGGCCGGGACGGTCAGGGCCCGAAGGGCGTCCTGTTACTCCACGGGCTGATGGGCCGGGCCGCTCACTGGGCCGACACGGCCCGCTGGCTGTCGGGCCGCTACCGCGCGGTGGCTCTCGACCAGCGCGGCCACGGCCGCAGCGACAGCCCCGTCCACCCCGGCGACCCGTACGCGCGTGAGGTGTTCGTCGAGGATGCGGAGTCCGCGGTCGAACAACTCGGTCTCGCCCCGCTCGCCGTCATCGGCCATTCCATGGGCGCGCTGACGGCCTGGCAGCTCGCCGCGAAGCGTCCCGATCTCGTGAGCGCGCTCGTCATCAGCGACATGAAGGCGTCGGCGCTGGGCGCACGGTCGCAGCTGGAATGGCAGGAGTGGTTCAAGTCCTGGCCGGTGCCGTTCGCGACGCTCGCGGACGTCCGCAAGTGGTTCGGCGAGGAGGATCCGGCCCTGGAGCGTCCTTCGCCCTCGCGCGGTGACTTCTTCGCCGAGGTGATGACGGAGGGCGAGGAGGGCTGGGGGCCGGTCTTCTGCCGCAGGCAGATGCTCAAGGTGCGCGAGGCGTGGGCGTACGACGCGCACTGGGACGAGCTCGCGCGGGTCGCGTGCCCCACGCTCGTCGTGCGCGGTCTCGACGGGGAGTTGGGGCGCGCGGAGGCGCAGGAGATGGTGCGCGTCCTGCCCCGTGGCATCTACGCGGAAGTGCCCGACGCGGGTCACCTGCTGCATCTTGAGCGGCCGGCCGACTGGCGTCGCGTCGTGGAGCCGTTTCTGCACGCGGCCCATCCCGCTGTCAACTGACGTCCGTGGAACGGCCGTCGGCCGTCGGCGCGTTCCTGCGCGGGCATGCGCCTGTGCACACGTGCACCCGCGCCGACCGGCGACGCGCGCCCGCCCAGGGAGGGCGCACAGGTACACGCGTGGGGGCGCACGCGTCCGTGTCCAGGCGTGCGCGGGTAGTTCCCACTGCGGTGCAATGTGCGAGGAAGTGCTGCATCGACTGAGTCAAGGGCATATGTCCAAGACGTGATCATCGATGTCTTCTCGGGGAGGTCACATGGCCGCAAGGCCACTGGTCGCCCGGCAGCCCAACCAACGGCTGCAGGCGCTCATCCAGGAAGCGGGATTCTCCAACGCCGGGCTGGCGCGGCGCGTCAACCTCTGCGGGGAGGAACAAGGTCTGGATCTGCGCTACGACAAGACCTCCGTCGCCCGGTGGCTGCGGGGACAGCAGCCGCGCGGCCGCACCCCGGCCGTCGTGTGCGAGGCGTTCAGCCGGCAGCTGGGCCGTACGGTCTCGCTGGACGAGATCGGCATGGCCGCCGGCAAGAACCTCGCCTCGGGCGTGGGCCTGCACTTCGCGCCCACCGTCGCGGGTGCGGTGGAGCAGGCATGCGAACTGTGGCGCAGCGACGTCGGACGGAGAGACTTCCTGAGCGGTGCTCCCGTGGCCGCCTCCGGGCTCGTCGAACCCAGCCGCGACTGGCTGATCACACCCCCCGACGCCCGAGTGGTCCGTAGTGCGGGGCCCCGCGTGAGCATGCCGGACGTGGCGGCGCTGCGTGCGACGACCGACTCCCTCGCCGAGCTCGACCACCGCTTCGGGGGCGGTCACGTACGCCCGGTCGTCGTGCACTACCTGAACAGCGTGGTGTCCGGGATGCTCGCGGGCTCCTACACGGAGACGGTGGGGCGCGCACTGTTCGCGGCGGCGGCCCGCCTGACCGAGCTGGCCGGCTACACGGCCGTCGACACCGGGCAGAGCGGCCTTGCCCAGCGCTACTACATCCAGGCGCTGCGCATGGCGCAGGCGGCCGGAGACCGCGCCTTCGGCGGTTACGTACTGGCCGCGGGCATGAGCCACCTCGCCGCCATCCTCGGAAACCCGCGTGAGGTCGCACAGTTGGCGCGTGCCGCGCAGGAGGGGGCGCGGGGACATGTGACGCCGCGCGTCGAAGCGTTGTTCCGCGCCGCCGAGGCGCGCGGGCATGCCCTGACGGGGGACGCGGCGGAGTGCGGCAGGCTGTGCGGCGAGGCGGTGGCCGCCATGGACCGTGCCGAGACCGGAGGGGAGCCGGGGGACGACCCGCAGTGGATCGCGCACTTCGGCCGCGCCTATCTGGCCGACGAGCTGGCCCACTGTCACAGCGATCTGCGGCAGCCGGACGAGACCGCCGAGCAGGCGAGGGCCGCGCTGGCGGGGCACCCGGAGAACCGTGTGCGGCGCCGGTCCATCGGGCTGTTCCTGCTCGCCTCCGCGTACGTGCAGAAACGTGAGCTTGAACACGCCTGCGAGGTGGGCGCGCAGGCTGTGAATCTTCTCGAATCCCTCCGTTCCGGGCGGAGTTCGGAATACGCGGCGAGCCTCCGGCGGCAACTTGCGCCTTTTGTGAAGGTGCCGGTCGTAGGAGAATTCGCCGTGCGGCTGGAGCGGTCGACGGCCTCGTCCGGGGTGGCTTGAGGGCGGGTAACTCCGCTTTTGCGCCAAATCCGAGGTGAAGGGTTGGTGTCGCCACTTCGGCTGCGTGGTCGTCCCTTCCGGCTACCCGGTAGCGTGACCCGACGATTCCGGAAAGCCAGGTTGATCGAGGAGCCCCGGTGACAGCGCAGAGCGGACGTGGACAGGGCGACAAGCCCCTCTACGAGGGTGTCGTGCTGCCGGCGAACGGCGACCCGTGGACCCCCGAACAGCAGCGCCAGGTCGCCCAGTCGCACACGCAGCCCCCCGCTGGGCAACCGTGGGGACAGCCCTGGGGTCCCGAGTCGCAGGCCGCTGCGTCGCAGGCCGCCGTGGCGGCAGGGGAGAACTCCGCCGCGCTGCCTCCGCCGCCCGCTCACGCACCTCCCACGCCGCCGCAGGCGCCCCCGATGCCTGCCCCGCAGGCACCCCTGACGCCGCCGGCGCAGATGCCCGTGGAACAGCCGGTGCAGCCGCCCGCAGTCGGGGGCCGGGGCCCCGGCCCCATGCCGCAGTCCGACGTTCCTGGCGCGCCGCCGCAGGTCCAGCCGTACGCCTCCGACGCCGCCACGCAGTTGGTGCCGCCCCAACAGGACCTGGCCGCACAGCAATTCAGCAGCGGCCCCCAGCCGCCGACGGCTCCGGTGGGCGTCTCCGACGCCGACGCCACGCAGTACATACCGCCCGTCACCGACGCGCCGCCCGGACATCTCCCGTCCGGGCATCTCCCGCCCGGGCATCTTCCGCCCGCCGGAGCGGCGGACGCGACGCAGATGCTGCCGCCCCAGACCGGCCAGGCGCAGGACCCCGAGGCGACGACGATGCTCCGCTCTCCTCTGCCGCCCGAATCACACGGCGGTACGTCCGGGGCTCCGGGGACGGCCGGAGCGTACGCTCCGGCGGCAGGCGCCGGAACGCAGCAGGAACGCCGTACGCCCGCCGAGTTCGACAGCCTCTTCCGCGCCGACACCCCGGGACCGGCACCGGGGCCGGACGAGCCGGGCTCGACGCAGAGCCTGCCCATATTCGACCGGGCCGCCACACGTCAGCGTTCCGGCGGCCCCGGCCCGTCCACCGCACCCGGCGGCCCGGGAGCACCGGGAGTGCCGGGCCCGGCTGCGGGACGTGCCGCACGCCGCAACGCGGAGCGGGGTCCGGCCTCGCGGCTGACCTCTCCCGCCGTGCTCATCGCAGCCGGTGTCGTGATCGTCGCGGGCGTGGGCATGGCCGCCGGTGCCGCGCTCAGCGGCGGCGACGGCAAGGAGACCAAGAGCGAAGCCCCCGCCGGCCAGGGGGAGGAGAAGGCCGAGGAGAAGAAGGCGCCCGCGGCCCCCGACCCGGCCGAGTCGCAGGCCCGCGAGCTGGACAAGCTCCTCGCCGACAGCAACAACAGCCGTGCCACCGTGGTCACTTCGGTGGAGAACATCAAGTCCTGCAAGAAGCTCGACAAGGCCGCCGACGACCTCCGGGCGGCGGCCGGCCAGCGCAACGCCCTCGTCTCCCGGCTCGGCAAGCTGGAGACCGGCGAACTCCCGGCCAGCGGCGAACTGACCGCCGCACTCACCCGCGCCTGGAAGTCTTCGGCCGCCGCCGACAACCATTACGCGGCGTGGGCCGACCAGACGGCCGGCAAGAAGGGCTGCCGCAAGGGCAAGGCGCGGGTGACCGCGCACACCGGTGCCGGTACGCGGGCCAGCGGTCAGGCGACCGCGGCCAAGAAGCAGGCGGCCGGACTGTGGAACCCCACAGCCAAGAAGTACGGCCTGAAGGAACGGCAGTTCGGGCAGCTCTGACGCCGCGTCGAGGTGCCGGTACCGTGCCCCGACCCACCGGCCGGAGCCGGTCGGAGCCGGTCGGGACGGCCGCCCGGCGGGACGGGCCGCCAGGCTCACGAGACCGGGGCCGCCCCGCTCTCCAGGGTCTTCTCCACATCCACGAAGCCCTTGTGCACCGCTTCGAGCCGGCCTTCCCGCACGCGTTGATACGTCACCTTCGCGTTGACGATCCGGGGGAAGTCCCGGGCGGCGAGCATGTTGTCGTAGCCCCAGTTCAGCTCCGGGGTCAGACCGCCCGTGCCGACCGGGCCGCCCTGGTCCAGCGCACGCCGCACCGACTTGGCCGTCGCCGGCTCGTCGTCGAGGGACTCCAGGACCTGGTGCAGAACGGTGTAGGCGATCCACGTCGTCTGCACGCCGGGGTCGGAGCCGTCGACGCGGTTGTCGCCGAAGGCGTGTTCGCCGATCACCTTCTTCATCGGGTTCCAGCGCGCGTCGTCGGCCGCCGGGTACCAGCCCGTCGCGTACGCGCCCTCCAGCGGGCTGCGGCGTCCGCCGGAGCGGTCCACCAGGGACTGCCGGAGGCTGCCGAGCACGGAAGCCGTCCGCACGGCGGGCGAGTCCTTCTGCAGGCGCCGGAAGGAGTCGAAGAAGGTGTCCGTACGTCCGCCCAGCACCGCGGTGACGCAGGGACCGGAGTCCGGGGAAGGGCGAGCCTCCCCCGGAGTGCCCGCCGGCTCCTCCGCGCTCTTCAGGGCCTGCCGGGCCTGCCGTGAGTACGCGGAGGCGCCCTCCGGCGCCCGCACGTCAGTCGCCCGGCCCGCCTCGCTGCCCGCGAGGCCGGCGTTGAGCAGCGGCGGCAACTGGTCGCCGGCACTGGTGTCGGGCCGTACGAGCGAGACGTGCGAGCATCCGCCGGCGGCGAGCTGGCGGCCGTTGCCCGCGACGAGTGCGGGCAGCCCCCCGTTGACGGGATAGGACAGCGGGCTGCTGAACTCCTGGTTCGCGATCCCGTACCCGCCGATGTAGGGGATGCCGGCCTGTTCCAGTGCGGACATGAAGGAGCGGCCGTGCTGGCTGTAGGAGCCGACGACCGCGACGACGTCCTCCTTCGTCGCGCGGTTCGCGCAACGGGCCGCCCGCACGGTGTCGTTGTGGTCGTTGCAGGTGATCACCTTCAGGCGGCGGCCGTTGATGCCTCCCTCGGCGTTGACCCACCGCGCGTACGCCTGTGCCATCGCGGGCATGCCCGGCATGTTGGTGGCGCTGGTGCCCTGCGGCGCCCACGTCATGACGCTGACGGTGCCCTCGTCCGCCTTCGCGGAGCCCGGTACGGCCCCGCAGCCGCCCACCAGTACGGCGCAGGCGGCGGTGGAGGCGGCAGTGCTGAGGAGGGCGGGACGGCGCCGGGGCTTCATGCGTCCGCACGATGCCGGGCAGGCGGTAACGCACGGGCGCCGGGCGGCCAACTGCGAGTGACGCCGCGGTGAACAGCGGGGCCGTTGCCGCGAGGGCCGGAAGGGAACGTATGGTCGATGACCATGGAGCAAGGTTCAGCGCAGCGCGGGCAGGAGCACCAGGAGGCACCGCGCCAGGGGCTCGTTCAGCAGGAGCCCGTGGAGCAGGTGCCCGCCCGGCACGGCCCCGCGGAGCGGCCGTCGCAGCACGGCCGGGTTCCGCGGGATTCCACGAGGGCTTCCCGTCGCGGCCCCCGGTCCACCACCATGGGCACCATGCCCGTCCATGACATGCCCTGGTGGCGCTGGCGCAGCAACGTGCGTTCGGCGCTGCACATGCTCTCCGACCCCGTCTTCCAGCAGGAATGCTGGGCGACCGGCCGGCCCGGCTACGGCGACGTCACCGACGCCGTGTACCGGCTGGTCGAGGACACCTGGCTGGACAACTGGTCCGCCGAGAAGTACGTCGGCACGATCTTCCGTGACTCCCAGGAGGCCGCGCTCGTCGACACCGCCGTGCTGCGGGTGCTGCGGATCATGCACCAGGTCGGCGCGGACGCCCCGGTCGTCTCCTACATGGAGCACCACGGCTGGCCCGAAGCCGTGCGGGCGGCGCGTGACGCGCACGTACGGCTGGCCACGAACGACGCCGAGGACCCGGACGAACCGCCGCGCTCGCTGGACGTACTGGCGATCATGCTGCACTCCGTCTGACGCGCTCGGGGCTCCGGAGAAGCACGGCGGAGGCGCTTCCAGGCGGTGTGCCAGTCTTTACCCCATGAGCAAGCCGCACGCCGACCGTGCCTCCGCCGAACAGCCCGGTCGCTTCGACGACGGCCGCCGGGACGACGGCCCTGCCCGCACCGAGCGGGACGAACGAGCGGCGCGAGCCGCGCAGAACGCCCCGGACGGGCAGCGGGAGCAGTACATCCTGACGCTGTCCTGCCCGGACAGACAGGGCATCGTCCACGCCGTCTCCAGCTACCTGTTCATGACGGGCTGCAACATCGAGGACAGCCAGCAGTTCGGGGACCACGACACGGGTCTCTTCTTCATGCGCGTCCACTTCTCGACGGACGAAGGCGTGCCCGTGGAGAAGCTGCGGGCGAGCTTCACGGCGATCGGCGACTCCTTCCAGATGGACTGGCAGATGCACCCCGCCGAGGAGAGGATGCGCGTCGTCCTGATGGTCAGCAGGTTCGGCCACTGCCTGAACGACCTGCTCTTCCGCGCACGCAGCGGCGCTCTGCCCGTGGACATCGCAGCCGTCGTCTCCAACCACACGGACTTCGCCGAACTCGTCGGCTCCTACGGCCTGCCCTTCCACCACATCCCGGTCGAGAAGGGCAGCGAGGAGAGCAAACAGGACGCGGAGGCGCGGCTGTTGCAGCTGATCGAGGAGGAGGGCGTCGAACTGGTCGTTCTCGCCCGCTACATGCAGGTCCTCTCGGACAACCTCTGCAAGCAGCTCCCCGGGCGGATCATCAACATCCACCACTCGTTCCTGCCGAGCTTCAAGGGAGCGCGGCCCTACCACCAGGCGCACGCCCGGGGCGTCAAGCTGATCGGTGCGACGGCGCACTACGTCACGGCGGCTCTCGACGAAGGTCCCATCATCGAGCAGGAGGTCGAGCGGGTCGGACACGAGGCGTCCCCGGCGCAACTGGTGGCGGTGGGCCGGGACGTGGAGTGCCAGGCACTCGCGCGGGCGGTGAAGTGGCACAGTGAGCACCGCGTGCTGCTGAACGGGCACCGCACGGTCGTCTTCACCTGAAGGCAACCGCACTCCGCACGCTCGTCCGGCGAGCGGCCGTGCCCTCGTCCGCGACCTCGGCCGTGCGGGATGCCGGGCCTACATCCGGGACATCGACGCCGTCGCGAACAGGACGTCCTCGATGGCCTCGCGGTCCCCGTCCTTGCCCGCCATCGCTTCCATCGGTGCGACGTGGCCGGCGGCGAGCTGGCAGAACTCGTAGTCGTCCAGGGCGACATGGGCCACCGCGTCGCCCGGGCTCACGGTCGCCGCGGGCGAGTCCAGCGGGATGTACCAGTCGCCGCCGCCGTCGCCCTCGACCTCCAGATGGAGCGCGCGCCCCGGTGTTCCCGCCGCGGTGAGCCGCCGGGGCGGGCCCGCCAGGCCGGTACGGCGGCGGCGGGCGATCGTCTCCGGCAGCATCCGGGCCGCGAGGTCGACCATGTGGTGCAGGTGCGTGCCCTGCGGCGCGGTGTAGGGATAGTGGATGGCTGTCGCTATGTCCTCGGCGTGCATCCAGCACTCGAAGGCGCGCTCCAGCAGTGCGTCCCGCACGGGAAGGGTGAAGTCGCCGTAGGGAACGCCGAGTCCGGCCACTCCGGTACTTGCGAAGGACGCCGTGCGCACCAGGGCGTGTCCCTGCTCCCGCCAGTGCCTGCGGGCGGCGGGAGTGCGCAGCACGTCGCAGTCGGCCTGCCAGAACTCCTCGGTGCGCTCCACCGGGTCCACCGTCCGTGGGGCTTCGTCCCGGGCTCCGGTGGCGGCGTCTCCGTCCGTACCGCGCGGGGACGCGGCGAGGTTCGACTCGTCGCCCGTCCCGCCGTTGCCGCTCCCGGCAGCCACGTCGAGCGGGTCGGGCATGCCGAGCGTGGCCGCCACCAGCCCGTCGACGGCGAGGAGATGGGCGATCACGCCGGCCACCGTGGTGTCTCTCTGCCGTTTCGCCTGCTGCCGGCCGTCGAACCAGCGCAGCCGGACCGGCGCGAGCCACTCCTCGTCCGCCATGTCGCGCAGGAGCGCGTCCAGGCGGGAGGTCTCCGCGTCGTACGGGGCGGCCCAGTCGGGAACGGGGACGCGGGGCGCCCTTCGCACCATGCAGCCCTGGAGCACCTGGGAACGCAGCGTCGGGTCGAGGTCGAGACTGTCCTCCGGGTGCAGCAGTGCGACGGCGTCACGCAGCCGCAGCGCTTCGTCGGCGCAGGTGCCGCAGTCGCTCAAGTGGCCCTCTATCGCTGCCGTTTCCTCCGCCGAGCAGGCCGAGAGCGCCCACGCTCCGAGGAGTGACTTGAGCACGCGGTGGTCGAACTTCTCGGGCTGGTCCTCGTACCGGACGTACTCCGGCTCCCCTCCGGGCCCGTCGTTCCGCACGGACGGCTGATGCGGGTCCTCCGGGGCGGAGCGGCCGGGCTGTTCGCCGGTGAGTGCCGAGTCGTCCGCGGGGTTTCTCGGCGGCGGTATGCGGGGCGGGTGCGCTGCGTCGCCCCGCGCGCCGCCGTTCACTCTCCCGCCTCCGGTGTCGCCGCTGCCTCCGGCGCCGCCTTCGTCCGCGCTGCCGCCGCGCTGCGCGTCCCCGCCGGCCGGGTCGCTGTCGCCGGTTCCGCCGCCGTGTCCGTACGGCCCGCTCACAGGGGACGCCCCCCGACGTGCGGCTGCGGGGGAAGCGGCCGGATCGCCGCCGAGGAGAGCAACTGCAGGCCGAGCCGCAGCCGTCGCCTCGCCTCGTCGTCGGTGACGCCCAACTGCCGGGCCGCCTGGCGGTAGTCACGGCGCTGGAAGTACGTCAGCTCCAGCGCGGCGCGGAGCGAGGCGGGCATCGAGGTGACGATGTAGTCGGCACGGGCCGCAGTGGAGGCGGCCCGCACCTTCTCCTCTATCTGCTCGTGGTGCTCCGGGGACTGGGGGGCTTCCCTGCGCTGCTGCTTGCGCAGCCTCCCCGCTGCCGTCCGTTGCGTGACCTCCGCTATCCAGGAGCGCATCGGGCCACCCCTGGGGTCGTAGGCGTGCGGGTTCTCCCAGATGTAGGCGAACACGTCGCGCGTAGTTCGGTCGGCTGCGGTCTCGTCGTCGAGCACCCGGTGCGAAAGGCTGTGCACGAGTGAAGCGAAACGGTCGTACAACTCGCCCAGCGCGGCTGCCTCACCACGGGCCAGCCGCTGCTGCATCTTCCGGTCCCAGCGCGGTGGTGTGTCATTCGCCATGGTGGCTCCCAGCCGATTCGATGCCGCTTCGCAGCCGCCTTGTCCCCCTTCGACACCTCGAATGTAGTGCGAGGGGCTGACAACGCACGCCTCTTTGCGGCAATGTGCCTTCCGTGCTGATCGCGGATGGTGTCGATCCCGTCACGTTGCGATATGCCTCAAGTACGGTCGCTGCCCGATCACACCCGAAATTGCCAGGGAGAAATGCGGGTATGACTGCGACTATTGCGGGGGAGAACTGGCTGACGAGCGCTTAGGGTCTGGTGATTGGCTCGTTTTGACCGTGGGGGTACGGGCAGCCGCACCAGGAAGGAACGATTCCGGTAAGGCGGCGAAGCCCCACTCGAGCGAAGGGGATGCGAAGACGTGTCGTTGAAGGTGTTGGAGGAGGAGCGGGGGGAGTGGGCCGTTCTCCGGGTCTCCGGGGAGATGGACCTCGTCACCTCGCCCGCAGTACGGCAGCACGTACACGACGCGGTGGCCGAAGGGCGGCGCAGCCTCGTTCTGGATCTCTCGGAAGTGCTCTTCTGCGACTCCAGCGGTGTCGGCGTGCTGATCGCCTCACGTCGGCTGATGCGCTCCTGCACCGGCCAGTTGAGGCTGATCCTGCCCGCCAGGGGCGCCGAGGACGGCTCCCACGTCAACCGTGTGCTGGCGGCGCTCGGTGTGCGCCGGCTCTTCGACTGCTACCCCGACCTCTCGGCTGCGACCCAGCAGGGCGCCGCCGCCGGCCCGCTCTCGGCCTGAGCCGCCGCCCCCGGCGGCGCACTCCCGCCCGACCGGCACTCCATTGCGGGCCGTTCCGGCCCGAGTGACTCCGCCCCCGGGCGCGGAGTCCGAACCGCCCGCGGAGCGTGCGCCCGCGGAAGTGGCCACCGTTGCGCCTCCGATTGGGCCGGTGCTGCCAGAACTCGGCTTGTTCATGTCCCACGGGTCGCCGGAAGGCATCATTCCGTTCCGGTACTCTCCGTTGGATGCGGGAAATTCGCAGGTGCCGCATTACGGACGGTGTGGCGCGATGCGCACTTGTTCCGGTCCGTCTGAACGGTGCCGCACAGTATGCAGTACGCCTACTCCTTTGCGCCGGAATATGCCTGAAGCGCTTGTTGGCCCGAGTATGGGTCGACGATGCTGTCCTCCATCGGGCTCACGGAACGTGACCCCATGCAAACGCGAGGCGAAGTGCTTGCCAGTACGGACGGTGTGAGCGGTGCAGGTCCTTCAGGTGCAGTTGGAGATCGGGGCGGACCCGAAGGAGGTGGGACGTGCACGGAGGTGGGCCAGGTCCAGGCTGGGGGCCTGCGGCATCGGCACGGATGAGCCGCTTGCGGAGACGCTGCTGCTGCTCGTCTCGGAGCTGGTGACCAACGCGGTCGTGCACACGGGCGATCCGGCCGTGCTCCGGCTGCTGCTGCCCGGCCGGCAGGCGCCGGGCGCCCTGCGCGTCGAGGTGGCGGACATGAGCAGCTGTCCGCCCCGGCAGCGTCGCGCAGACGGCGACGACGCCGACGGGCGCGGTCTGGAGCTGGTCTCGGGGCTCGCCGACCGCTGGGGGTGGCAGTGGGAAGGTGCGGGGAAGCGCATCTGGTGCGAACTCGACCGTGCTGCGGACGAGCAGGGCTCCGCCGTCTCAGGGGTCGTCGCGGGGAAGGTCCCGGCCGGCCCGCCTTCCGCGGCTGTCAAGTCCGGAACGGCAGGCCCCGTCGTGCAGTTGGCCGCGGGGGCCGTCAACGGCGCGGCGGCGGGACCGGGTGCCGGACGTGGCGCCCGCGGCGGTACGAGAGCCGGTTCAGGGGCAATTCGGGTTCGGCGGGCGTAACAGTCTTTTCGGGCCCAGGTGTTGACGTTTCGTATCTGCCTGATCACCCTGGGGTGAACGATTCGTTGCGAGGGGACGACGAGGAGGGGCACGCGGCTCCTCGACGAGTACGGGTCGTGGTCCGGCCTCCACGGAGCGCCGGTACCGGGTGGCGGCGCTGCCGCCGCGCGCCGGGCGTGAGCATGAGCGCGCCGCCACCCACCGCAGCCGGCCCGGCGGTCAGGGCGCGTGAGCGGCGGACCCGGGCCGCGGTGCCTCCGTCGTGCCGTCGGCCCGGGTGCTGCGGGCCGTGCCGACCCGGAAGGTCCGCCGGTACGTGCTCGGTGAGACGCCCAGCGACGACTGGAAGTGCAGGCGGAGCGACGACGCCGATCCGAAGCCGGCGGCGGACGCGATCGCCTCGACCGGCAACGCGCTGCTCTCCAGCAGCTGACGTGCCCGCTCGATGCGCTGCTGCGTCAGCCACTGCTGCGGGCTCGTCCCCACCTCCTCGCGGAAGCGGCGCGTGAACGTCCGCACGCTCATCGACTCCTTCGACGCCAACTCCCGCAGCCCGATGGGCTGTTCCAGGTGACGCAGCGCCCAGTCGCGGGCCGCCCCCGTGGAATGCACACCCGCCTCCGGTACCGGCCGCTCTATGAACTGTGCCTGCCCGCCGTCCCGGTGGGGCGGCACGACCGTGCGGCGGGCCACCGAGTTGGCGACCGACGCGCCGAAGTCCTCCCGCACCATGTGCAGGCACAGGTCGATGCCGGACGCGACGCCCGCCGAGGTGAGCACGTTGCCGTCCGCCACGTACAGCACGTCCGGATCGACCTTGACCTCCGGGTGCATCCTCTGGAGCCGTTCGCAGGACGCCCAGTGCGTCGTGGCCCGCCTCCCGTCGAGCAGTCCGGCCGCTGCCAGCACGAACGCTCCCGTGCAGATCGAGGCGATGCGGGTGTCCGGCCGGATGCGCGCCAGAGCGCCGGCCAGCGGGGCGTCGAGCCGCCCTTCGGCGTACGCGTCGTCGAGTTCGTGCGAGGCGGGGACGATCACGGTGTCGGCCTCGGCGAGCGCTTCCGGGCCGTGCTCCACGACGACCGGGAAATCGGCGTCCGTACGCACGGGGCCCGGCCGGACGGCGCAGGTGACGACCTCGTACAGCCGCTCGCCCCGCTCGTTCCAGGACCAGCCCAACAGGCGGTGCGGGATGCCCAGTTCGATGGGCAGCAGACCGTCCCGCACGAGCACGGCGACGCGGTGACGGCCGGGGCTGCGGAAAGCGCTCATGGCCCGATCCTCGCACAACATGGCCTCCGGGCCACTCGATCGCGGGAGCCCCCCGGCGCAGGCTGATCCCGTGACTCGGACAACCGGACTCCCCGCCCCCGATCTCCCGCCGGGCCGCCACCCGGGTGCCGGCCCGGCCCGCGGGCGGCGCCTTCCGCGCATCCACCGGGCCTGGTGGGTCGCCGCCGTCTCGTTCGTCGCGCTGGTGGGTGCGGCGGGCTTCCGGGCCACGCCCAGCGTCTTCATCGACCCCCTGCACGAGGAGTTCGGGTGGTCGCACGGCACCATCTCGTCGGCGGTCTCCGTCAACGTGCTGCTCTACGGGCTCACTTCGCCCTTCTCGGCAGCGCTGATGGAGCGCTACGGCATGCGCCGCATCGTCTCCGGCGCGCTGCTGCTGATCGCCGCCGGCAGCGGCCTGACGGTCTTCATGGAGGCCACCTGGCAACTGCTGCTCTGCTGGGGCTTCCTCGTCGGACTCGGCACCGGATCGATGGCGCTCGCCTTCGCCGCCACCGTCTCCAACAGCTGGTTCGTCCAGCGACGCGGACTCGTCAGCGGCATCCTCACCGCCGGGTCCGCCGCCGGACAACTGGTCTTCCTGCCGCTGGTGGCGCTGCTGGTGGAGGGCCCGGGGTGGCGGGCGGCCTCCCTCACCGTGGCCTTCGCCGCGCTCGCCGTGGTGCCGCTGGTGCTGTTCGTCCTCCGCGACAGGCCCGAGGACTGCGGGCTGCGTCCGTACGGCGCCGGCCCCGGCCACGTCAGCCCGCCGCCCCCGCCTCCCGGAGCTGCGAGGCGGACACTGCGGGCCCTGCGCGACGCCTCCCGCAGCAAGGTCTTCTGGCTGCTCGCGGGCACCTTCGCCGTGTGCGGCGCATCGACGAACGGCCTCGTCGGCGTCCACTTCGTGCCCGCCGCGCACGATCACGGGATGCCCGTGCCGGCCGCTGCCACGCTCCTCGCCGTTATCGGCGTCTTCGATCTGGTGGGCACCGTCGCCTCGGGCTGGTTCACCGACCGCTTCGACCCGCGGCGGCTGCTCGCCGTCTACTACGCGCTGCGCGGAGTCTCGCTGCTCTTCCTGCCGCTGCTGTTCGCGCAGTCGGTGCAGCCGTCGATGCTGTTCTTCATCGTCTTCTACGGGCTGGACTGGGTCGCCACCGTGCCGCCGACCATCGCGCTGTGCCGCGCGCACTTCGGTGAGAACGGTGCCATCGTCTTCGGCTGGGTCCTCGCCTCCCACCAGATCGGCGCCTCCGTCGTCGCCTTCCTCGCCGGACTGGTGCGGGACACGTTCGGGAGCTACGACGTCGCGTGGATCGGCTCGGGAGCGCTGTGCGCGACGGCCGCGCTGATGGCGCTGGTGATACGGAAGCGGCCCGGGGAAGGCGCGGGGGACGCGGCCGGCGGAGAGCCCGGGGAGGAAGCGGGAGGGGACGGCCGAGCGGGAGAGACCGGGAAGGCATCGGCGCCCGCCGCCCCGTGACCGCCCGTGACCGCCCGGGGCCCGCTCAGCCCGGCCCGCGGAAGGTGGCGCGGTAGGCGCCGGGAGCCACGCCGAGCGCCGCGTGCAGGTGCTGGCGCAGCGAGGCCCCGGTGCCGAAGCCCGCGGCCGCGGCGACCCGCTCCACCGGCATGTCCGTCTCCTCCAGCAACTGCCGTGCCCGCTCGATGCGTTGACGGGTCAGCCACTGGACGGGCGTGAGGCCGGTCTCTTCGCGGAAGCGGCGCGTGAACGTCCGTACGCTCATGGACTCCACGTCGGCCAGCTCCCGCAGCGACAGCGGACGGCCGAGGTTCCGCAGGGCCCAGTCGCGGGCCGCTCCGGTGGAGGAACGACCCCCGCCGTGCGCGACGGGCCCTGCGATGAACTGGGCCTGCCCGCCCTCGCGGTGCGGCGGTACGACAGTGGAACGCGCCACGTCGTTCGCGACGGCCGCACCGTGGTCGAGGCGGATCAGGTGGAGGCACAGGTCGATGCCCGCCGCCTCACCGGCGGAGGTGAACAGCTCGTCCTCCCCGGTGTAGAGGACGTCCGGGTCGAGACGGACGGCGGGGAAGAACCGCCGGAAGAGCCCGGCCGACTTCCAGTGCGTCGTCGCTCTTCTGCCGTCCAGCCAGCCCGCCGCGGCAAGCACGAAGGCGCCCGTACAGATCGACGCGACGCGGGTGCCGGGACGGCGGATGCGGCCGAGGGCCTCGGTGAGGGCGTCGCCGAGCCGTCCCGCGCTCTCGGGCTCGTCCTCCTCGTGGGTGGCGGGGACGATCACCGTCTGCGCCTCGGCCAGGGTGCCGGTGCCGTGTGTGACCTGGACGGGGAAGTCCGCGTTCGTGCGGATCAGACCGGGGGTGAGCGTGCAGGTCGCCACCTCGTAGAGCGGGCGCCCGTCCTCCGGGTGCTTCGCCGCTCCGAACAGCTGGTGCACCAGGCCCAGTTCGAGCGGCATCACTCCCGGCCGCACGAGGACGGCGACCCGGTGGCGTCCGTCGTGGGTGAACACGGGCCGCCCGGGAGCAAATCCGGTGTCAGAAGGCATGACCGGATTCACGGACGGATTCACTGCCGGATTCATGGCCGGATTCTTTCACAAGCTGGCCATCCGGCCACTCGTGGCCCCGGAGCACGGCCCGCACTCTCGAAGTCATGAAGGTTCTCTGGATATTCGCCCACCCCGAGCAGCGCTCCCTGAACGCCTCCCTCATGCGCGAGGGCCTGAGCGAGCTCGCCGGTTCGGGCCACGAAAGCCGGGTCTCCGACCTGTACGCGATGGGCTGGAAGGCCGTGCTGGACGCCTCCGACGTACGGGCCCACGCCCCGTCCGGCGGCCGGGCCGGGCCGTCTGCGGCACCGCCGGCCGCGCCGTCAGGACCCGGCCGGCGCCTCGCCGTCGGCGCCGCGCAGGAGCGTGCGTACCTGCGTGGCGGGCAGAGCGAGGACATCAGCAGCGAACAGCAGAAGCTCCTGTGGGCGGACACCCTGATCCTGCACTTCCCCCTGTGGTGGTTCGGTCCGCCGGCCATCCTCAAGGGCTGGCTCGACCGCGTACTCGTCCAGGGCTTCGCCTTCGGGCTGCGCGGCTCCGACGGCCGCGCCCTGCGCTACGGGGAGGGCGGTCTCGCGGGCAGGCGCGCCCTGGTGGTCACCTCGGTCGGTGCCAGGGAGAGCAGTTTCGGGCCGCGCGGCATCCACGGTCACATCCGCCAGGTGCTGTGGCCGTTGCTGCACGGCACGTTCTGGTACACGGGCATGGCTCCCCACGAACCCTTCGTGGTGTACGGCGCCGACCGGCTGACGGAGGCCGGTCACCGCACGTACGCCCGTGAGCTGCGGGAGCGGCTGCGCGGCCTGCCGGAGGAGGAGCCGTTGCCCTACAGGAGCGAGAGAGGCGGCGACTACGGCGAGGAGCTGACACTCCAGCCGTGGATCGCTCCGGACGGCGCGGGTCTGGACGTCCACGAGATGTTCCCGGCAGCCGTGCCCCGACGCTGAGGCCGCCGGAGGACGGACCGTCCGCACCGGTCCGTCCGCACCGGGCCGTCCGCACCGGTCCGTCGAGCGGCGACCGCGCGTCGCGGCACTCGCCGGTGAGCCCCCGGTGAGTGCGCCGTCGGCCCGCTGTCGGCCCGGTGTGACCCCCCGCCCGCGGCCGTCCCTACGAGATCGCGCGTGCGACCGCCTGCGCGACCTTGCGGGAGTCGATCGCCAGTTCGCGCAGCATTCCGCTGAGCGGATTCGTGAAGCCGATGAAGTGCAGCCCCGGGGCGTCCGGGTGGGTACGGGCGCCGTGTGCCAGGGGGCGTCCCCGCTCGTCGAGCACGCCGAGTCCGCCGACGAGGTCCTCCAGGCCGCGCTGGTAGCCCGTCGCGGCGATGACGACGTCCGGGCCGACGGTGGTGCCGTCCACGAGCTGGATCTTGGCACCGTCGAACGACTCGACAGCAGCGACAGGCTCCACCTTTCCCGTGCGCACGGCTTTGATCAGCCCCACGTCCTGCACCGGGATCGCCCCCTGACGGGCCCGCGTGTACAGGCCCGTGTCCGGACGCGGCAGCCCGTACTCGGCGAGGTCCGGCACCGCCGCCCTGGCCATGCGCGCGGCGAGAGCGTCCACCATGCGCGTCGGCAGGCGGCGGCACAGGATGCCGTTGGCCTGGGCGGGCCAGCCCAGCGTGGAGCGGCGGACGATGTGCGGGACGGTGCGCACCGCGAGCCGTACCCGGGCGGCACCCGACTCGGCGAGGTCGACGGCTATCTCCGCGCCGGTGTTGCCCACGCCCGCGACCAGTACGTCCTTGCCCGCGTAGGGCTTCCCGTTGCGGTACCGGGAGGCGTGCAGCAGTTCGCCGCCGAAGTCCTCGCGGCCCGGCCAGTACGGGAGGTGCGCGGTGTGGTTGTAGCCGGTGGCCACGACGGCGACCGGTGTCGTCAGCCTGCGTCCTCCGTTGGCGTGCAGCACCCAGCCGTCGTCCCCGCGTTCGACGGTGTCCACCTCGACTCCGGTGGCCACTTCGATGCCGTGGTGCTCCGCGTAGGTCTCCAGGTAGCGGACGAAGTCGTCGCGGGAGACCCAGCGCCCGTAGGAGCGGGGGATGGGCAGGCCGGGCAGGGCGGACCAGCGCCGTGTGGTGTGCAGCCGCAGCCGGTCGTAGTGGGTGCGCCAGGAGGCGGCGACGGAGGGGGACTTCTCCAGTACGACGGCGCTGATGCCCCGTTCGTGCAGGGCGGCGGCTGTCGCCAGCCCGCCGGGACCGGCGCCGATGATGTGAACGGGAACTCCGTCGTCGGTCATGGGCATGACGGAGAGTTTAGTGCTGGTGGCGTGGCACTCCCGTCACGGAAGAGTCACGGGAAGAGCACGTGGCCGCAGTATCCGCGGAGTTGCGTCCGCGTTTGCGCACAGCGATGGAGAAACGTTTCTGGGGGTGGCCGGAACTGACAGGTCATCTGGTGGGCTTGCGGCCCGTCACGCCGAGGTGGACGAGCAGCGCCAGATTGGGCTTCAGCTCGGCCTGCTTGACGCCCCACGTCTGGAAGCCCTTCTGATGTCCGGCCACGGAGGCGAGCATCGTCACCAGGGCGCCGGCGGTCGCGGCGGGGTTGACGTCCTTGTCGACACGGCCCTTGGCCTGGAGCTCCTTGATGGACTTGGTGAGCGGGCCGTTGACGTGGTTCAGCACCTTCATGCGGATCTTGTAGAACCGCTTGTCGCCCTCGGCCGCACCCAGGTCGACCACGCGCAGGATGGCGTCGTTCTTGCGCCAGAAGGAGAGGAAGCCGTCGACGAGTTCCTCGGCGGTGCGCCGGCCGGACCTGCCCGCCCACGAGCGGTCGGACACGAGTTCACTGAGCACGGCCCCGTCCTTCGCCATGGACTCGGCCAGCTCGAGGACCGCGCCCTCGACGTCCGGGAAGTACTGGTAGAAGGTCGCCGGAGAGGTGCCGGCTCTCCGGGCGACATCAATGACCTTGACGTCGCGGTACGGCGACGAACTGAGCATCTCGCCGAGGCAGTCGAGCAGCTTCTGCCGCGTCGCCTGCCCGCGGCGTCCTGCTACTCGCCCGTCGACGGTTCGAACCTGTGTCATGCCGTCAGCTTATCGACGGGGAACGACAGCGCGATTCGGCCGCATGCAAATGGGGTCCGGCCCCGTCCTTCGCGTGTCCTTCGCGTGTCTTCCGCCTGTCTTCCGTCCGTCTTCCGCCTGTGCCGCGCCCCGAAGCCCGCGTCCGCGGCCGCGTGATTGCCCGTTCGTTCGATTCGTTGTACTGCGGGGGCCCGCGAACGCGGCTAGCGTGCCCGTACGAGTGCAGGGGCACACGGGGAAGAGGACAGGCGCGCACCACGACTGTGAAGACAGGCGCACGCGGGCGCGCTGCCGGGCGCGAGAACCGGCGCGGAGACGGGCGCTGATCACTGGAGGCACGGTCATGGCGGTACGGGCAGAGGTACTCGCCGAGGGCGTGCCCTGCTGGGCCGACGCGATGCTCTCCGACGTCGAGGCCGGGAAGCGGTTCTACGGCCGGCTCTTCGACTGGACGTTCGGTGAACCGGACGCCGCCTCCGGCGGCTACACGATGGCCTTCCGGGACGGCCGGCACGCGGCGGGACTCTTCGCCAAGCCCGACGGACGGCTCCCCACCGTCTGGAATCTCCATCTCGCGACCGCCGACGTCCGGGCCGCCGTGGCGAGGATCCGCGGGGCGGGCGGGGACGTGCTGACGGAACCGTCCGTCGTGGGCGGCGACCGCACCGTCGCCGTGGCCGCCGATCCCTCCGGCGCGGTCTTCGGGCTGCTCGAGGTGCGGCCCGGTGCGCAGGCCGGCTTCGGAGTGCGCAGGGAGCACGGTGCGTACATCTGGACCGAGGTCGCCACCCGGGACGCCCGGAAAGCGGCCGTCGACGAGTTCTACGCGGACGTCTTCGGATACGGCATGCGGCAGATCGGCGACGGCTTCGACTTCATGATGTGGACACCGGCCGGTGCGCCCGCAGACGAGGAGCACGCAATCGGCGGGCGCTCGTTGCTGGAGGAGATCTACCCTGCCCAGATGCCTGCCCACTTCCTGACCTACTTCGCCGTCGACGACTGCGACACCGCCGTCCACAGGGCGTTGCGCATGGGGGGACGGGCCGTACGTGAGGCGGAGGACTCCCCGTACGGGCGGTACGCGGTCCTCGCCGACGACCAGGGCACGCAGTTCGCCGTGCTGGAGATCCCCTCGGCAGCGGTCGCGGGTGACGCATGAGGGCCGGGCGGGCGACCGGTTTCCAGCCACCGGAACGCGGTCCCGGCGGCCCCCGGAGGACTCCGTTCTGGATGTGGAGAACGCGCAGGGCAGGCCCCGGGTTCGCAACCGGCGGCTCCGGCAGGAAGAATCGGCCTGAGGACCTGGTGTCCGGCACGGCAGTGAGAAGCTGCACGGGGCGGATGTCGATTGGCCCCTACGGGGAGGTGGCAGGCAAGTGGTGGAGCAGCTGACGCAGCACGATCCGCGGCGGATCGGCCCGTTCGAGGTGCTCGGCCGACTCGGTGCCGGAGGCATGGGGCTGGTCTATCTCGCGCGCTCGGCGTCCGGCCGGCGAGTGGCGATCAAGACGGTGCGGACCGAGCTCGCCGAGGATCAGCTGTTCCGGGTGCGCTTCACGCGGGAGGTCGAGGCGGCCCGCGCCGTCAGCGGCTTCTACACCGCTGCCGTCGTGGACGCGGACCCGCGCGCGGCCGTGCCCTGGCTGGCGACGGCGTTCGTGCCCGCTCCCTCGCTGGAGGAGATAGTCAACGAGTGCGGTCCGCTGCCGGTGCAGGCCGTCCGCTGGCTGGCGGCGGGGGTGGCCGAGGCGCTGGAGTCCATCCACGGTGCCGGGCTCGTGCACCGGGATCTGAAGCCCTCCAACGTGCTCGTCGTCGAGGACGGCCCCCGCGTCATCGACTTCGGCATCGCCTCCGGCGTCTCCAACACCCGCCTGACGATGACGAACGTGGCGGTGGGCACACCCGCGTACATGTCTCCCGAACAGGCGCGGGACTCGCGCAGCGTCACCGGCGCGAGCGACATCTTCTCGCTGGCCTCCACGCTGGTCTTCGCCGCCACCGGTCATGCGCCGTTCCACGGTGCCAACCCCGTGGAGACGGTCTTCATGCTGCTGCGCGAAGGCCCCGACCTGGAGGGTATGAACGAGGAACTGCGGCCGCTGATCGAGTCCTGCATGCGGATGTCCGCGGAGGAACGTCCCAGCCCGGCCGATCTCCAGGCGCAGCTCGCTCCGCACCTCTTCTCCTCGGGCGGCGACGACAGCGGTACGGCCTCCGCGTGGCTGCCCGCGGGTGCCGTCGCGCTGATCGAGCGGAAGCGGGGCGCGCGTCCGGCACCGAGACGCCCCTCCCACCGGCAGGAGGGTCCGCCCGAGGGGCCCGCTCCCGCTTCGCCGGACGGACGTCCCGCGCACGCCGGTGCGCACGTCCCCGCGCCGGCCGGCTCTCCCGCGGCCCCGGCTCCCG